>SHBB01000551.1 GCA_004213565.1 Sandaracinaceae bacterium | reverse complement strand
ACGAGCGCCCTCCACATACCCGTCATTCCTATCACGGTCCTGAAAGTCGGTGAACGCCTGCTATCCTTTCACGCCTGTGACGGATCTCGATGCTGTACTCGGAGATCGCGCCCTCCTCGGTCCGATGCGCACGCAGCGGGTCAAGGGCTCGTTGATGGCGGCCCGCCCGCGTTACGTGCGCGAGACATGGGGGGAAGACACGCTGCGACGCGTCGCGGAGGCGACCGCGCCCGTCGCGCGACGGCACCTCGAGGACGAGCCGGTGACGATGGCCTGGTTCCCGCTCGAGGAGATGGTCGAGATCGATCAGCGCATCATCGAGGTGGCGATGGATGGAGACCTCCGCCAGATGCAGCCGTTCGGCGCGACGATCGCGAGCTACGACCTGCCGACGATCTACCGTGCGCTCTATCGCCTGGGCACTCCGGCGTTCGTGCTGAAGAGCATCGGCGTCGCCTATCGCCAGTACCTCCGGCCCGGCTGGGCGCGCACGGAGGTGCACGAGAAGGGCCGCGCCACGGTCACGATCGGCGAAGCGATCTACCCGCGCTATCTCTGCAAGTACGGGATCGCGGGGTGGGTCGAGTCCGCCATCACGCTCTCGGGCGGCGAAGACGTGGCGGTCGCGCACGTCGAGTGCCTTCACGAGGGGGACGAGCGCTGTCGGTGGGAGGGACGCTGGCGCTGACGTCGCCGCGCCTCGGGAATGGCCGAGCCGCGGCAGCGCGTATACTCGCGCGGTGCAGCAGGGCGACATCCTCGCGGGGCGCTACCGGCTGATCGCGCGCCTCGGCGAGGGCGGGATGGGCGAGGTGTGGCGCGCCGAGCAGGTCGCGCTCGGGCGAGAGGTCGCGGTGAAGCTCGTGCGCGGGGAGCTGAACGAGCCGCACGCCCGCGAGCGCTTCCGACGCGAGGCCGAGCTGGCGGCGAAGGTCCAGCATCGCAACGTCGTCGACATCCTCGACTTCGGCACGGTCGAGGCAGGGGACACGGAGGACTCCGAGAGAGGCGAGGACACGCAGTACCTCGTCATGCCCCTGCTCGAAGGCGAGACGCTGCACGCGCGCCTGCACCGCACGCGGCCCGCCCTGCGAGACCTGCTCGTGTGGATGCGGGGGCTCTTGAGCGGCCTCGCCGCCATTCACGATCGCGGCATCGTGCACCGCGACCTGAAGCCGGCGAACGTCTTCCTCGCCGAGGACGACGACGGGGTGATCCCCAAGCTCCTCGACTTCGGGATCTCGCGGGCCGGAGCGCCCACTGGCACCCAGCTCACGGCGCAGAACACCGGCATCGGCACGCCGCAGTACATGGCGCCCGAGCAGTTCGAGTCTGCACGCGACGTCGACGCGCGCGCGGACGTCTGGGGCGCAGGCGCCATCTTCTACGAGGCGCTGGCCGGCCGCCCGCCCTTCGGCGGCGACGACGCGTTCGCGGTCTACAAGGCGGTGCTGCAGACCGAGCCCGAGCCGCTCGGGGCGCTGCGCGCGGAGCTCCCGGTGCCGCTCGCGGAGCTCGTGCACCGCGCGCTGTCCAGGGACCCGGCCGCGCGCTTCCGGGATGGCCGAGAGATGCGGGACGCGCTCGACGCGCTCATCCGGGACGGAGCGCTCGGCGCGATCGACATCGCGATCTCGTCGCCCGGCGTCGCGGCCACGCAGGCCATGTCGCCGTCGCCGATCTCGGGCGACGCGCCCACGCTCCCGGCCAGCAGCGATCCGCAGCTGCGAGGCGCAGTGGGTCACACAGTGGGGCTCCCGGAGGCCGCGCCCACCGCCTCGCTCGAATCGAAGGGCTCGACGCGCCGAATGCTCTGGATCGGGCTCGCCGGCGCGGTCGCGATCGCGGGAGCCGCCGGCCTGTTCTTCGCTGGCGCGGGGGGCGAGTCGGTCGAGCCCGAGACGCTCGTCGCCGCCGACGCCCCGTCCGACACGGAGCGGGCGGAGGACGCGGGGCCGGCCATGAGCGTCGGCCCGACCGCGCCGCCTTCGCCGCGGGGGTTCCGCGTGACGGGCGCCCGGCCGCTCGAGGAGCTCGCCTTCGACTGGGCGGAATTGCCAGAGTCGCAACGGGCTCGACCGTTCCGCTTCACCCGCCTCGACGATGGCTGGGTGGCGCGGCTCCCGGGGGACACGCCGAGCGAGGCGATCGGGGAGATCAGCCGCGGGCTCCGCGGCGTGGTGGTGCAGGAGCCGTACGAGCCTTCGGCGGGCGTGCGCCCCGCGCGGATGCACTCGACGGTGCGGCTCAGCCTCCGACGCGGGCCGACCACGGATCGACCGAACCTCCTGCGCGTGCTGCCTCACGACGCGGTGACGGTCGCGCTCTACGGCGAGGTCGACGGCGCCCGGTCGGCGGCCGAGGGCGAGGACGCGTTCACCCACGTGGCGATCAGCCGGTCCCAGCGCGGCTGGGTCACCGCGCGCTTCCTCGCCCCGCTCGAGGCCTGCTTGCCCTCGTCTGCCGCCGTCCTCGACGAGATCGTCGCCGACCTCGAGGAGCTCTACGGCGGAGAGATCTACGACGAATTCGATGCCGAGGCGGACGACGTCTTCGGGCAAGCCGAGCGCACCGCGAAGGGGAGCCTGACCCTGCGCACGCACGCGTGGATCGAGGGGCGCCGTCAGCCGGTCTTCATCGTCGTGGGCACGAACGTGGAGATGCGCGACGCGGACATCATCGTCTACGGGCTGGACCCCACCTGCGAGATCGATCGGCTCGCGAGCCACCACGTGTCCGGCGTGCTCGACGAGGTCTTCCTCACCGAGACGATCCGCGGCGGGGGACAGACCTTGCTCGTGACGAGCCGCGCGCCGCGCGACTCCCTGGGCGCCGACGGTGTGCGCGCGTGGACGGCCAAGCCCCTGCACCGGACCACCGAGGTGTGGTCAGCGCGGCTCCCGACCGAAGACGGCCTGCCGGACCATCGCCGGGCGAGCGTGTCCGGGACGCGGGATCGCGCGGGGAGCCACCGCCGCGAGCCGTTCGCGCTGACGGTGCGGAGCCCGGGGGCGCCGCGTCAGTGGTGGGTCTGGGAGGGCGACGCGCTCGTCGCGGAGGACGGCGCGGAAGAAGAAGAAGCGGGCGGCGCCTCCGAAGAGACGCCGCCCTGACGGGTCACGCGACGCTGCGCACGACCCCCGCGCCGATGGTGCGGCCGCCTTCGCGCATGGCGAAGCGCATGCCGGGCTCGATGGCCACGGCCTTGTCGAGCTCGAAGCGGACGCTCGCCCGGTCACCCGGCGCGATGACGCCCTCGTCGAACCGGAGCACGCCGGTCACGCCCACCACGCCGAAGAAGAGCTGCGGCGCGTAGCCGGACCCGAAGGGCCGCTTGCGACCGCCCTCCTTCTCGCGGAGGAGAAAGATCTCCGCCTCTCCGAGCGCGTGCGACGCGATCGAGCCGGGCTCGACCGCCACCTGACCGCGAACGATCTCGTCCCGACCGACGCCGCGAAGGAGGAGCCCGACGTTCCATCCCGCGACCGCCTCGGGCACGTCACGGTGGAACGACTGGATGCCTTTCACGAACGCCGTCCGGGGCTCACCGCCGCGACCGACGACCTCGACCGACGCGCCGACCGCGAGGCGGCCGCGCTCGACCTTGCCGGTGATCACGGTGCCGAGCCCTTCGATGCTGCACACGCCCTCGACGGGCATGAAGAAGGGCGCGTCGTAGTCCCGGTCGGGCACCGGCACGTGCGCGTCCAGCGTCTCGACGAGCGAGAGGATCTCCTGGACCCTCGCGTCGTCGAAGCGGCCGGCCTCACACGCGCGCAGCGCCTCGAGCGCGGAGCCACGCACGAAGGGCGGATCGATGTAGTCGTGCGCCTCGAGCAGCTCGGCCACCTCGATCTCGACGAGGTCGAGCAGCTCGGGATCCGCGACGTCCACCTTGTTGACGAACACCACCAGGTGCTCGACGCCGACCTGACGAGCGAGCAAGACGTGCTCACGCGTCTGCGCCTGCACGCCCACCGATCCGTCCACGAGCAGGATCGCGCCGTCCATCTGGGACGCGCCCGCGATCATGTTCTTGACGAAGTCGGCGTGCCCGGGGCAGTCGACGTGCGCGTACACCCGCGCCCGAGACTCGTACTGCACGTGCGAGGCCTGGATGGTGATGCCCCGCCGCCGCTCCTCGGGCGCGTTGTCGATGTCGCCGAAGCCGCGCGCCGTCCCGCCGAACGCGTGGGCCGTGGCCGCCGTCAACGCCGCCGTCAGCGTCGTCTTGCCGTGGTCCACGTGGCCGATCGTGCCGACGCTCAGGTGCTGCTTCTCGATGTTCATCTGACTGTTCTCCAATTCTCCTCTCGCGCCGCGACCTTCGCGGACGACTGAGGAAGGCGTGGCTCCGCTCCGAGGAGACGCCGGGAGAACGCACTGCAGAATTGCGAAGACCCCCTCGGCGTCTGCCGGAGGGGGCCGTCGAATGAGCGCTGGGCTCGTGGTCTGGGCTACCTCCGGACGCACCCGCACCGATCCGCTTCGAGAGCGGAGGCGGTGCGTGACGTTGTCCGTGAGTCGAGCCGCATGACCGCGTGAACATGATGCGAAGGGTGAAGCGCGTCAAGCGTGTGGGCGCGGCGGGCGGCGTCGTACGCTGATCGATTCTGTCGCGGCGAGCGGCGCCGGTTCCCCCTAGCGTGAGCCGATGCGCACCTGGACCTGTGTGTTCTTGCTCCTCTTCGGCTGCGGCGCCGAGCCCTCCGACTCCGACGGCGGCGCTCGGGACGCGGCGCCCGTGGACGCGGCAGGTTCCGACTCCGGGATCGAGGTCTCGTGTGGGGACGAGGTCGCGCGCCAGGGCTGGTCGCTGTGCGAGGAGGGCGGCCCGACCTGCTCGCTGGTCTTCACGGACAGCACCGGCTGCGCCGCGGCGTGCGCGGCGCTCGGCCTGACCTGCGTGGAGAGCTACGAGGACGTCGACGCGATGTGCGCGGCGGACCGGTCCTTGCCCGCGCTCGACTGCGCCGACACGGGCCACATCTCCGACTTCTGCACCTGCGGACGCGCGCCGAGCCCACCCGACGCGGGCCCAGTGGACGGCGGCACGCTCGACGGAGGTCCGCCCGGAGAGGTGCTCGCGTTCCCGAGCGCGCGAGGCGCGGGCGCCTACGCCACCGGCGGCCGAGGCGGGCGCGTGATCCGGGTCACCACGCTGGCCAGCTCCGGCCCCGGGAGCCTGCGCGAGGCGCTCACCGCGGAGGGTCCGCGCATCATCACGTTCGCGGTCTCCGGCACGATCGTGATCGACAGCACCATCGTCGTCTCGAACGGCGACTTCACGGTGGCGGGGCAGACCGCGCCGCGGGGCGGGGTCACCCTGACCGGCGGCTCGCGGGTGATCGAGCTCCGCGGGGTCGACAACTTCATCGTCCGCTACCTGCGCGTGCGCCCGGAGTACTCCAGCTTCGACGCGCTCGGGCTCATCGACTGCTCGAACTACATCTTCGACCACGTGTCGGTCTCCTTCGGCGGCGACGAGATCATGACCACCCGCGGTGACACCGATGATCTGACGTTCCAGCGCATCCTGATGGCCGAGGGCAAGACGGGGACGCTCTTCGGAGACAGCAACGAGCCCAGCCTCTCGGAGAACCTGAGCTTCCATCACAACGCCTACTACAACGTCACGCACCGTCACCCCAACGTGCACACCTTCGGGCGCGCGGACGTCTACAACAACGTCGTCTTCAACTGGCGCTTTCGCTGGTCGGTGGTGATCGGCGACGTCCAGCTCAACCACCTCGCGAACTACTACTCGCGCGGCTGCCTCGGCACGCCGAACGGCAACAACTCCTTCAACAAGGTCTTCTACGACCCGGCCTTCGAGCCGGAGATCCACTCGGCCGGCAACCTCGTCGTCCCGGACTTCCTCACCGATCCCGCGGCCGACAACTGGGGCCTTTGGAACTGGCGCGTGGACGTCACCGACGGCCCCTACGCGGGCGCGGGCGCCAACACTCAGCTCACGCGTGACTACCAGACGGCGAGCGCCTTCCCGCTGCTCGGCCCGGCCACGAGCGTGCAGTCGGCGCGAGAGGCCTTCGAGGACGTCAGCACCGACGTCGGCGCCAACGCGCGCCTCGACGAGAACGGCGACGTCGTCGCAGAGGTGGACGACCTGGACGCGCTCTATCTCCGGAACATCCGGAGCCGGGACTGCGTCGAGTACATGTCGTCCAGCGCGGGCCAGGACTTCGACCGCACGGCGCACTACGCGGCGTTCCGCTCGTCCATCTCGACGACCCCCATCGCGACCGGCTACGCCGACTCCAACGAGGACGGCATCCCCGACGCCTGGGTCAGGGCGCGCGGCTTCGGGGTCGACGCGGACCTGACGAGTCACGTCTGGCCGAGCGGCTACGTCGGCGTCGAGGAGTTCCTCAACGAGGTGGATCGCTGACGCTCAGAGCCGGGCCCCGAGCGCGAGGCGGGCGGGGACGACCCACTCCGTGAAGCCGATGACACGTCGGTCCGGACTGCGCGCTTCGTACCCATGCAGGGCGTGGCGCACGCCGACCTCGAGCATGACGAAGAGCGCGTCGGTGAGCGCCAGTCGCGCGCTCACGAACAGACCGAGGTCCACCACTCCGTCCAGCTCGGCGCGCGCGCTGACCGCGTCGCTCCCGGCTCGCGCGTCGGCCCAGACCAGGCCCGGTCGCAGCTCGAGGAGCGCGCCCAGCGCGAAGGGCGCGAGAGCGATCGCGATCCCCGCCTCGACCGAGAGGGAGAAGAGCGCGAGATCGACGCTCCCGAGGGGGTCGTCGCCGCGCCCCCCGACGCCGTGGAGGGCGGCGCCGAGGAAGAGCGGCCCGGCCAGGTCGAAGCGCGCGCCGAGCCAGGCGCCGCCGAGCGCGCGCGGGTCCGCGGCGACCAGCTCGAGCGCGCCTCCCCCGTGCAGCTGCCAGCGCG
>SHBB01000550.1 GCA_004213565.1 Sandaracinaceae bacterium | reverse complement strand
AGGCCACGACGGGCATGATCGCGGCCGTGGATCGCTGGTTCGCGGACGAGATGGAGCGCCGCCCCCTCGACGAGCTGCTCGCGATGAGCCCCAAGGTGCTCTCGATGGTCCGCGACATGCTCGGCCGCTGAGAGAGGGCGAGCCGGCGTCAGCCGCAGGCGCCCTCGGCCGCCGCCTGGGGCTCGGCCGCGCGGATCACCGGGAAGCCCAGCTCGTTCCAGCGGGCCATGCCGCCGCCCATCGAGACGACGTGGGTGAAGCCCGCGTCGGCGAGGGCTTGGGCGGCGCGCGCCGAGCGGCCTCCGCTCCGGCAGAAGACGACGATCTGCGCGTCGGTCGGGGCGTCGAGCCCGCCGGGGAGCGTGTCGAGCGGGACGAGCTCCGCGCCGGGCATCGCGCCGAGCTCGCCCTGGAGCTCCGCCGGCTCGCGCACGTCCACCAGGCGCACCTCGTCGGCGTGCTCGCGCACCCACTCCTCGCTCACCTCCACCACGCCCTGCGGGCGCTCGCTCGGCAGCCCGCAGCGCAGGTTCGCCGGCACGGCGACGTCGATCTGCTTGGGGTGCGCGAGCTTCAGGTCGCGCATGATCTGGACGAAGCGCGCCTTGCTCGTGCCGCCGCCGAGGCGCCGGTTGAGCTTCTTCTCCTCGCCCACCGTGGTGCTCGTGAAGCCGCGGTAGTCGTGCCCCGGATAGATGGGGGTCTCGTCGGGGAGAGAGAAGATCTGCTGGTGCACGGAGTCGTAGAGGCGCTCGGCGTCGCCCTGCTGGAAGTCGGTCCGGCCGCAGCCGCGGATGAGCATGGTGTCGCCGGTGAAGGCGAGCGCGTCGTCCCCGTCACGCACCACGTAGGTCACGTCGCCGTCCGTGTGCCCCGGCGTGTGCCGCGCCTCGATGCGCAGCGCGCCGAGCTCCAGCACCTGGCCATCCTCCACGAGGATGTCGGGGCAGCCGGCGCCCGCCGCGGCGCTGAGCACGGTCCTGGCGCCGAGGCGCTCCCGCAGCAGCCCGCTCGCCGTCACGTGGTCCGCGTGCACGTGGGTCTCGAGGGCATAGACGAGCTTCAGATCGAGCTCGGCGAGCAGCCCCGTGTCCCGGTCGATCTGCTCGCGCACCGCGTCGATCAGCGCGGCCTCTCGCGTCTCCGGATCGGCGACGAGGTAGGTGTAGGTGCTGGAGGCGTGGTCGAAGAGCTGGCGGAAGAGCATGGGGGTTCTCCTTTGCCCCTCCAGGAGTGCAGGAGCCGAGCCATGCCTGACTGCGCGCCGTGGGCGCGTGCGACTGAAACGTGTTGAAACGTGCCCGAAACGGTTCACCAGCCCTATGATGCGGGCGTGTCCACCGACCCCGACGCCGCCGCCCACCTGCGCGCCGCCCTCCAGGAGGTCGTCGGCGCGGCCCTCGTGCTCGACGACCAGCTGCGGATCGTCGCGTTCACCGACGCGGCGGTGGAGGTCCTCGACGTCGCGCCGGCGCTCGGCATCCCCGCGCCGAAGCTCCTCTGCGGGCACGGCGAGCAGCGCCCGCTCGCGGAGGCGCTCGCCCAGGGCAAGGCCGTCCAGGCGGAGATCCTGCGACCCACCAAGCAGGGCGCTCACCGGAGCGTGCGCGTCCGGGCGAGCCCCATCGAGGTCGGCAACGACAAGGGCTACCTGCTGCTGCTCGACGACGATCTCTGGCGCGCGGAGAGCGCGGACGCGCCGGTCGAGAGCTGGGGGATCGTCACGCGAGACGCGTCGATGAAGCAGCTCCTGCGCGACGTGCGCAAGGTGGCCGCGAGCAGCGCGAGCGTGCTCGTCCGCGGCGAGACCGGGAGCGGCAAGGAGCTGATCGCGCGGGCCATCCACCTCGCCTCGCCGCGCGCCGAGGGTCCGTTTCGTGCGATCAACTGCGCCGCGCTCCCGGCGAGCCTCCTCGAGAGCGAGCTCTTCGGGCACGCGCGGGGCGCCTTCACCGGCGCGGTGCGAGACACCCCGGGTCACTTCAAGCTCGCCGACGGCGGCACGCTGTTCCTGGACGAGGTGGCGGAGCTACCTCTCGAAGTGCAAGCAAAGCTGCTGCGCGTCCTGCAGGACAAGACCGTGATCCCCGTCGGCGGCAACGACCCGGTGCCGGTCGACGTGCGCATCGTCTCGGCCACCCACCGCGCGCTCCGGCGCGAGGTCGAGGAGGGGCGCTTCCGCTCCGACCTCCTCTACCGCCTGCGCGTGATCCCGCTGTTCCTGCCCACGCTGCGCCAGCGCCCTGCGGACGTGGAGCTGCTCGCGTGGCACTTCCTGGACGAGCGCGCGGCGGCGGAGGGCGGCCGCACCATCAAGCGCATCACGCCCGGCGCGCTCGCCGCCCTGACCGACTACGACTGGCCGGGCAACGTGCGCGAGCTGCAGAACGTGATCGAGTACGCGAACGTCATGGGCGAGGGCCCCGTGCTCGCGGAGAGCGACCTGCCGCCCGAGGTGCGCGGCGAGGAGCGCGGCGCGCGCGTCACCCGGCCCGACTCCGAGCTGACCGCGCTCCGAGCGGAGCTCCCGCCCGAGGCGCGCCGCTACCTCACGGCGCTCGAGCGCTCCGGCGGACACATGGGCCGCGCCGCCCAGTCGCTCGGCATCAGCCGCACCACGCTCTGGCGCAAGCTCAAGAAGCACGGCCTGGATCGCGAGACGCTGGCCGAGGGCTGACCTCCCTGGAGCTCTTCGGCGAGTGGCAGCCCTCAGACGGGGGCGTACGTGGGCGCGGTGAGTTTGACCAAGAACGTGGCCCCCACGCGCTCCTCGCTGCAGAGCTCGGACCCCCGCCTCGACCGCATCGACGACCGCCTCGCGCGCATGGAGGCGATGATGGCGCGCATGGAGGCGCTCGGCGCCCAGGCGCCGGGGGTGCTCGCGATGGGCGGAGACGTCTTCGACGAGTGGGCCGCGCGGGACGGACACGCCGACGAGCGGCTGCAGGCGCTGGCCCGCCTCCTCGAGCGGGCCACGCGGCCAGAGGTGCTGCACGCGCTCGAGACCCTCGTGGGCGCGGTCGAGCAGGCGCCGGGGCTCCTCGCGATGTTCGGAGACACCGTGGACGAGCTGGCCCGGGCGCAGATGGAGAGCGGCGCCGACCTCGACGCGCTCGGGAAGAACCTCGGAGGGGTCGCGCGCGCCCTCGTGCAGATGGCGAGTCAGCCGGGCCTCCTCGCGATGCTGGAGGGCGGGCTCTTCGCCCCCGGCGCGCTCGCGACCTTGTCGGACGCCGCACGCGCGATCGCGGAGACCCGGAGCGGAGAGACGCCGCGCGCGGGGTGGTTGGCCGTGATGCGCGCCATGCGCGACGACGACGTGCAGCGCGCGCTCGGCTTCGCGATCCGCGTGGCCGCCGAGATGGGACAGGCGATGCAGACCGAGGCGACGCCCCGGCTGCCGGCCGGAGAAGGAGAGGCGCAGTGAGCGACGAGGCACATTACGAGGTCGTGATCGTCGGGGGCGGGAGCGCGGGGATCAGCGTCGCGGCGCGCCTGGCGGCGCTGCCGAACCCACCCTCGATCGCGATCATCGAGCCGAGCGACAAGCACTACTACCAGCCGATCTGGACCCTCGTGGGGGGTGGCGTCTTCCCGAAGGAGATCTCGGAGCGCGAGGAGGCGGACTTCATCCCCTTCGGCGTCACGTGGATCCGCGAGAAGGTCGCGAGCTTCGAGCCCGAGCGCGACGCGATCACCACCGAGTCGGGCAAGACGCTGCGCTACGACGACCTGGTGGTCGCCATCGGGATCCACGTCGACTGGGACGGCGTGCCGGGGCTCCGGGAGAGCCTGGGACGCGACGGCGTCACCTCGAACTACAGCTACGAGACGGTCGACTACACCTGGAAGCTCATCGACGGCTTCGAGGGCGGCAACGCGCTCTTCACGTTCCCCGCCACCTCCATCAAATGCGCGGGGGCGCCGCAGAAGATCATGTACCTCGCCGAGGAGCACTTCCGGCGCAAGCACGTGCGCGACCGCTCGAAGGTCCTCTACATGAGCGCGACGGCCAGCATCTTCGGCATCCCGAAGTACCGCGCGGCCCTGGAGCGCATCGTGGCGGAGCGGGAGATCGAGGGGCGGTACGAACAGAACCTCGTGGAGCTGCGCCCGAGCTCGCGCGAGGCGGTCTTTCGCCACCTGAAGACCGACGAAGAGACCGTGCTGAAGTACGAGATGATCCACGTCACGCCGCCCCAGGGCCCGCCCCCCGTCGTGGCGGAGAGCCCCCTCGCGAACGACGCGGGCTGGGTGGAGGTCGACGACCACACGCTGCAACACGTGCGGCACCCCAACGTCTGGTCGAGCGGCGACTGCTCGAGCCTGCCCGTCTCGAAGACGGGCGCGGCGGTCCGCAAGCAGGTCCCCGTCCTCGTGGAGAACCTGATCGCGCGCCGCGAGGGGCGGCCGCCGACGGCCTCGTACGACGGCTACGCCTCGTGCCCGCTGGTGACCGGCCGCGGCAAGGTCGTGCTCGCGGAGTTCGGCTACGGCGGCGAGATCATGGAGAGCTTCCCCTTCGATCAGGCGGAGGAGCGCTACAGCATGTACGCGCTCAAGGCGTACGGTCTGCCGAACCTGTACTGGCACGGCATGCTGCGCGGCCGCGTCTGAACGGGCCCGCTGACCCTGCGCGGCCCGTCGTTCACGCTCGGCGTCGCGTTCGACTGACGCGGGAGCTCAGCGGCAGGTGAGGCGCACGGCGAGGGTGCGTCCGCCTGCGTCGCGGGGCGTGTTCTCGGTCCAGTGCAAGATGACCGAGCCGTCGCCCGCGGTGGCGGCGGAGATGCCGCCGATTCGAAGGTCGTCGCCGCGCGACGCCTCGGCGAGCGGCATCGAGGCCAGCACGTCTCCGGCGGGGGAGAGCAGGAACACCTCGACCACGCCGTTGGTCGGGTCGGCGTCGCCGAAGCTCTGGGTCGCGACCACCACGCCCCACGGAGCCGACGCGACCGCGGGCTGGATGTCGGCGTGCATGTGGAAGCTCAACGGCACGCGGATCAGCTCTTCGCCGCGCGCGCCGACCCGCAGCACCACCAGCTCGCTCAGCGCGTAGTGGGCGAGCGCCAGCTGACCGCTCGGGCCGGGCCCGGGCCAGGGCGCGAGCCCGGGGGCCACCTCCCCGAACCGCTCGAAGCCCTCGTGGCGCACGGTCGACTGGCGCCGCGCGTCCACGAACCGCGTGATCGCGATCGCGCCCTCCGCGTCCGGCGCGACCGCCACGGCGACGCCCTCGCCGCTCGCGGCGATCGTCAGCGGTCGCGCCTCCCGCATCGCGTCGAGCACCACGCCGCCGCTCGCCGGCCCCTCGGGCTCGAAGAACGTCACCACGGGCACCGGGCTGGAGGGCGAGCCCTGCTCGTGCAGCACGGCCCAGCGCGCTCCGTCGCCCGCGACCCCGTGGCAGCGCGATCCGCCGAGGGGGGACGGCATGCCGATGAGCTCGTACATCTCGCCGCGCCAGCGGTGGAAGACCGCCGCGCCCGACTCGACCCGGCAGCCGCCGAAGAGGTCCCCCAGCGCCCCGAAGCGGGCGACCGCGCTGGTGCCGCCCCCCTCGCGCACGCGCCCCGTCAACTCGACCGCGTCCCCGCGCAGCGCCCCGCGGATCCCCCGCGGTCGCTGCCCGTCGCCGTCGACGGCGGGGCGGTGCATCGCCCCGAAGTCCAGGCCGTCCGCCCGCCACACCACCGCCGGCGCGTCCAGGGATCCGCGCAGGGCCTCGTGCACCACCACCGGCTCGCTCACCACCAGCTCCCCGCACTCCACGGGGCTGCCCGCGTCGAGCGGGACGGGGCGCGCGTCCGGCGGAGGCGGCGGGGGCGGCGGGGCCGCGTCCATCGGCGGCGGCGGGGGCGGGGGAGGGACCGCGGCGTCGCCGCCGACGTCGTCCAGCGTCGTACGCGCGCCGCAGCCGGCGAGGAGCAGAGAGAGCGAGACGGCGAGTCGAAGCATGACCCGAGGATAGATCAGAGCGCCCTCCCCGCGCGGCGCCTTCCTCGAACCAAGGGCTCGCCTGATCGAGCGCCATGGACGCAAGGGACGGTGCCGGCTACGATGCTTGCGTGCCTCATGCAATCGCGCTGGTCGCCCTGGCCTCTCTCATGCTCGCCGCGGCGCCCTTCTCGGCCGGAGCGCAGGTCGCCTCGGCGCTGGGCGATCCGGCGCTCGCGCGCGTCGCCCCCGCTCCGGAAGCTCGCGTCGATCCGCCGGAGCCGGATCCTCCGCGCCGGAGCCTCGGCGCCTTCTACGGGAGCGGCTGGGCCGGCTGGTCGATCGGCTTCGGCCTCGGCACGTTGGCGGGGGCCATCGCGGGCGGGATCGCGACCACCGCGTGTGGAGACGCCTCCCCCGACAACTGTGCCACGTTGAACTTCTTGGTCGGCATCGACGTGGGGATGCTCACGGGCATGGTCGTCGGCGCGGGCGCGGGCGTGTGGGCCGCGGCCGAGCGGACCGAGTCGGGGGGCGCCCCGTGGGTGGCGATGCTCGGTAGCCTGCTCGGGCCCGCGGTGGGCGCCGCGATCGGCGCCGCCATCGGGACGACCATGACGGGCGACTTCGCGCCGGCCCTCTCCACCGTCATCGGCCTCCAGATCGGCACCGCGGTCCTCCCGACGCTCTTCGCCGCCCTCGCCTACGAGCTGTCCCGACTCTGACGAGCCCGCGCAGGACGCTGTGCGGGTGGCCGCATCTCGATTTGTCTCCGGACCTCGGCTCGGAGCCGGTATGCTCGTCAGATGAACGACACCTCGCTCTGCGCGGCGCTCTTCTCCGCGGCGCTCGCCGCCGGCTGCGGTGGCTCGCCCGGGCCGGTGACCTCGACGCCGGGAGACGCGACCGTCGCGTGCGACGCCCCGCCCGTCGATCTCCGCTTCGACTGGCCGGAGCGCCTCTCGGCGGTCGTGGTCGGATCGG
>SHBB01000055.1 GCA_004213565.1 Sandaracinaceae bacterium | reverse complement strand
GGGCTCCGAGCCGGGGTCGGCCTGCGCCGTCGCCAGCGCCGCGTGCGCGAGCGAGGTCGAGACGATCAAGGCGGCAAGTATGCGTGCCATGGTTTTCTGCTCCGTGTCCGTTGGGTGGACTTCGGAGAGACCAGTTGGCAAGCGACGTGCCGCGCCGCAGCGCAGCGCGAACGGGACGTCGACGCGGCGCCAGCCGCGAGGAGCCGCGAGGGCTCGTGGGGCGCCCCGAGATATCGTGGTGGGATGCGGCGGAGCTCGGTCGGACGTCACCGGAGAGCGTTTGCGCCGCCGACGTTCTTGGGGTTTAAACCCCGCGTTGTGGAGCCAGAACGTGATGGGGGCGCGCACGCGCTGGGGCGGCGGGACGAGCTGATCCTTCGCTGCGCGGGCGAGGGTATCTACGGCGTCGACCGCGAAGGGATCACCACCTTCGTCAATCCGGCGGGCGCGGCGATGGTCGGCTACCGACCCGAGGAGCTGATGGGGAAGCTCTCGCACGTGCTCATCCACCACTCCTTCGCCGACGGCGAGCACTACGAGCACACTCGCTGCCCGATCTACGCGGCCTTCAAGGACGGCGCGGTGCACACCGTCCGCGACGAGGTGTTCTGGCGGAAAGACGGGACCTCGTTCCCGGTGGAGTACGTCAGCACACCGATTCGGGGAGACGAAGGGGAGCTGATCGGCGCGGTGGTCACCTTCCGCGACGTCACCGAGCGCCACGAGCGCGAGGCCGCGCTGAGAGAGGCCCTGGCGGAGGTCGAGCGGCTCAAGGAGAAGCTCCAGGAAGAGAACGAGTACCTCCGCGACGAGATCTCCGGCCACGCGCTCTCCAACATGATCGGAGACAGCGCGTCACTCGGCCGGGCGAAGCATCGCGTGGAGCAGGTCGCACCGACCGACGCGACGGTCCTCATCCTGGGCGAGACCGGGGTCGGCAAGGAGCTCTTCGCGCGCGCGATCCACGACCTGAGCGGGCGTCGTGAGCACGCCCTCATCAAGCTCAACTGCGCCGCGCTGCCCTCGACGCTGATCGAGAGCGAGCTCTTCGGTCACGAGAAGGGGTCCTTCACGGGCGCGACGACCCGTCGAAAGGGCCGCTTCGAGCTCGCCGACGGCGGGACGATCTTCCTCGACGAGGTCGGGGAGCTGCCCCTGGAGCTGCAGGCGAAGCTGCTGCGTGTCCTGCAGGAGGGAGAGCTCGAGCGGCTCGGCGGCGCCGAGACGATCTCGGTCGACGTCAGAGTGGTCGCGGCGACGAACCGCGACCTCGCGGCGATGGTCCGCGCGGGAGAGTTCCGCGACGACCTCTACTATCGCCTGAACGTCTTCCCCATCGACGTGCCGCCGCTGCGCGAGCGCACGGACGACATCCCCGCGCTGACCGAGCACTTCGTGCAGAGGCTCTCGTCGAGGCTCGGGAAGGTGCTCGGCGACGTATCGCCTGCCTGCATGGAGGCGCTGGTCCGCTATCCGTGGCCCGGGAACATCCGAGAGCTCGAGAACGTGATCGAGCGCGCGGCCATCTTGGCCGTCGACCGAACGCTCCCGGTCTCGGACGCGCTCGACGCTCGGCCCGCCGAGGTCGGCGGCGAGGCCGAGACGGGTTCGCGCACGCTCGAGGAGGTCGAGCGTCGACACATTCAGAGCGTGCTCGAGCACACGAGCTGGCGAATCGAGGGCGACAAGGGGGCCGCGAGGATCCTCGACCTGCACCCCAACACGCTGCGCTCGCGGATGAAGAAGCTCGGGATCCGCCGCGACGCGACCTAACAGTCCGTTGAAGAACCTCGCTCCTCGTCTCTCGGGCGGGACGACCCGTCTCTCGGCCCGTGTCTCCTCGAGAATGCTGAAGCATTTCCTCGTCGCCCCGAACCGAGAACCGGGCCGTCGCGCTCCGAGATCCTTCGGGCTCGGTACTTCAACGGCCTGCTGACGTCGGCGCGGCGCTCGGCTCCGAGATTTCGTGACTCGACGACATCTCGTGGCGTCCGTCGCCGCGCGATCGACGGCGCGCGCGCGAGTGGGACTGGCACGTGCCGTGCGGGATGCCGGCGCGGAGGGCATCGGCGCCATTCGGCGCACGAGCGCGTCCCTCCTCCCTCGTCCACCACGTCTCGCTCGCAACTCGGGTTGCGGGCCCGGGAGCCGTCCATGATCGATCTGCTCGTCCTCCTCGTGTCCGTCGGACTCACCCTCGCTGCGGCCGCGCTCGTCGCGAGCTGGCGCGCATTGCGCCCTCGCGGAGACGACGGGCCGGAGCCCGAGGCGCTCCCGGCCATCGTCGTGGTGCGCCCGATCCGCGGCCTGGATCCCGGTCTGCCAGTCAACCTGCGCGCGGCGCTCGAGCAGCGCTATCCGGGCGAGATGGAGACGATCTTCGTGCTCGACGACGCGCGCGACCCCGCGTATCCGCTCGTGCGCCGCGCCGTGGAGGCGCACATGGAGCGCCCGGCGCGACCCGACCCGGCCACTCGCTCCACCTCGGCGCACGTCGTCCTGGCGGGTCCGCGGTCCTCGGGGCGCACCGGCAAGCTGCATGCGATGATCGAAGGGCTGCGCGCCGCGCGCGCGGACGCGCCCCTCGTCGCCTTCGCGGACTCGGACACGCGCCCCCCGGCCACCCTCCTCGCGAAGCTCGCTCACGCGGTCACGCGGGATCCCGAGGTCGGTGCCGCGTTCGCCCCGGCCGTGAGCGTCGCGCCGCCGAGCACCGCCGGTGACGTCGGCTACGGTCTCCTGCTCGATGGTCTCTACGGACCTCAGGCCGCCATCACGATGGCGCAAGAGGGATCGCTTCCGTTCATCATGGGGCAGACCATGGTCCTCAGACGACGCGCTCTCGAGGCAGCGGGCGGCCTGCGCGCCTCCACGGGGCAGCTCGTCGACGACATGCACATCGGCGCGGGGATCGCCCGGGCGGGCTATCGCAACGTACTGGTCCCGAATCGGCTGCCGATCTGGAGTGAGGGCCTGTCCTGGCGGGCGTTCCACTCGCTCGCCCTCCGCTGGATGATCTACGGACGCACGGGCGTGCCGATGTGGCCCTTCAACGCACCGACGATCGCCTACCTGGGCGCTTTCCATCTCGCCGGGCTCGCTGCGATCGCCGCGCTGCTGAGCGGGGCCCATTCATGGGCGGCGTTCTTCGCGGCGGCCTCGCTCGCGGTGCCTGCGGCGCTCGGTGTCGTCCGTCGCCTTCAAGGCGCCGCGCCCGTCCCCTGGCGACTCGCTTGGGCGCTCCCCCTCACCCTCGCGCTCGCGCCCCTGGCGTTCCTTCGCGCCCAGCTGGCGAGGAGCGTCGAGTGGCGAGGGCGGCGCTATCGCCTGAGCCCGGATGGCCGCCTCCAGTCCCGGTTCGACGGAGGGCCGACGAGCGTCACCAGTCTCTCGGTGCCGTCGCTACCGCCCGAATAGTTGCCGCCAGCACCCGTCGCGGCCTGGAACGCGAGCCACGAGCGAGTCTCGTCGGCTCGCGTGCTCGCGTCTGGAGCGCGTGGAGCGCGTCACGCATCGAGGATTGCGAAATGCGAAACGGCGCCGTGCCGCAAACGACAGTTCTCGTTTCTCGGTATGGGTCGCATGACTGTTCGTGACCGACGGCATCGTCGCCGCGGCACACGAAAGGAAAGTTCATGTCTCGCATTCCGACCCCCGCCTCCATCGATGACTCGCCCGCCGGCTCGCGGGAGCTGCTCGAGGGCGTCCGGCAGCAGCTCGGCAGCGTCCCCAACCTCTTCCGGATCGTCGGCACGAGCCCCGCGGCGCTCGAGGGCTACCTCGGGCTGAACGGGGCGCTCTCCAAGGGCTCTCTGCCCGCGGCCACCCGCGAGCGGATCGCGCTCGCGGTCGCGGAGATCAACGGCTGCGGCTACTGCCTGGCCGCGCACACGTACCTCGGGTCTCGGTTCGCCAAGCTGAGCCCCGAGGAGATCGAGGCCAACCGACGCGGCGAGTCCGCGGACGCGAAGGCCGACGCGGCGGTGCGGTTCGCGGTCGAGATCGTGCGACAGCGCGGACAGGTGGACGCCAGCGCCGTCGAGCGTGCCCGGCGGGCCGGGTTCACGGACGCCGAGCTCGTCGAGATCATCGGGCACACCGCGCTGAACACGCTGACGAACTACGTGAACAGCGTGCTGGAGACGGCCATCGACTTCCCCGAGGTCACCCCGCTCGACGCCGGCTCCGCCGAGGAGCGCCGGGCGGTCTGACGACCCTTCACGGGCTGCGCCACGGTATCTCGTGGTTCTACGAGATCTCGTGGCGCAGCCGTTCAGGATCGTTCTGGTACAGCAATTAAAATTGGCACGGGCCGTGCGGAGGTCGTGCGACCGGTGCAGCGGGAGGGATTCGAAAGGACGACCGATGACTCAGATACCGAAACAGAAGCTCGTGCCCCCGTTCACCCGGGAGACGGCGCTCGCCAAGGTGAAGGCGGCGGAGGACGCCTGGAATTCCATGGACCCCGTTCGGGTGGCGCGCGCCTACACGAAGGACTCGGTCTGGCGAAACCGAGAAGAGTTCTTCGTCGGGCGAGCGGCGATCGAAGCGTTCCTCCGCCGCAAGTGGGAGAAGGAGACCGAGTATCGCCTGATGAAGGAGCTCTGGGCCTTCACCGACAATCGCATCTCGGTGCGATTCGAGTACGAGTGGCGCGACCCCGAGAGCGGCCAGTGGTACCGAACCCACGGCAACGAGCACTGGGAGTTCGACGACGAAGGCCTGATGTCGCGGCGCGACATGAGCGCCAACGACGTACCCATCGACGAGTGGGAGCGACGCTACCGTTGAGTGAGCGTCGGCGCGGCCGCCCCTCTCCGTTCCGCGGAGGGGGGCGGCGCTCTCGATCGGTCAGGGCGCCCGCTCGTAGCGGAGGTCGTACTGGATCGGGACAGGCAGCTGGGGCGACGTGATCCGCACTTGCATCCAGAGCGCGCCAGGCTCGAGCTCTGGCCGCAGCCAGCTCTCGCGTGTCCCGCGGTCGGTCTCGGAGCGCAGGTAGAGCCCGGACCCGCTTCGCTGCGCGCGGAAGCGGCTGACGTCGCCGTCGCTCCCGGTCACCCGCACCGCCGGGCCCTGCACGGACACGGCGGGTGAGGTCCACGCTCCGAGCCGGACGGCGACACGCTCGGCGCCTCGAGCCTGGATCTCCACGCTCTGCTCGGGCTGGACCGAACGACGGATCTCGGTCCGCGCGAAGCCTCGGATGAAGAAGTTGAGGCCCCTCACCGCCCGCTCGATGCCGCGCCGCAGGCTCTCGTGGCCCGAGGTCAGCCGATAGGTGCCGTCGAGGTCGCCGAGCTCACCGCTCGACGGTGGGGCTTGCGCCCGGCCAGACCAGGCCGTCCCCCCCAGCAGCATGAGCGCCGCGACCAGGGAGAGTCGTCTCGAGGTTCGCATGGGGTTCTCCTTCCGCGTACTGGCGTACGCTCGTCGCTGTCTCGGTTCTCTACGCAGCGCGCCGCCCGGTCGCCGAGGACGCGGGCGGCGCTCGCTCACTCGCTCGCGGTCACTCCTTCGTGCCCACCAGCTCCACCCGCGGTCCCCCCGGGATGCGGCACATCATGTGTGTCAGCCCCGTGGAGCCCAGTGACTCGGGCGCGAACTCGAGCTCCGCGCCCGGGTACTCGGAGATGCGACGCGAGAGCTCGCGCAGCCGATCCGGGGGCACACGGAGCGCCAGGTGGTGGAGCCCGACGTTCTTTCGACGATCGAACGGGGTGCAGGCCTTCGGGTCCTCGACCCGCCAGAGGGTGATCAGGGTCACCCCGTCCGACACGAACACCGCCGGGTAGTCGAGGCGCTCCGCCACGACGGAGAACCCCAGCACGCTGACGAAGAACGCCCGGGCGCCATCCAGATCGCTCACGGTCAGGCCCACGTGGTGGACCCCCCGCGTGACCGCGCTCCGCTCCGTCTCATCTCCACCTCTGCTCGTCATGACGCCTCTCTTCCTTCATGAATCGCGCTCAGCGCAGCTCGGGCCTCGGCCCAGCTGCCCACCAGCGCCTCGTTCCTGGACGGGGTCGGCGCGCCGAACCGGATCGGGACCACGCCCTCGAGCGTTCGGACTCGCTCCACGTGGATCCGCACGAAGCGCTCGGCTCCGTCGTAGGCCTCGAGGAGGGGATCCTCCCAGAGCACCACCGCGCGGCCCTCGATCTGGACCAGGTCCCCGCGGACGAAGTCGACGAAGAGGAGGCCCACGGGGGCGTGCCGGAGCAGATTGCCGATGGTGTTGTAGAGACGGTTCCCGCCGAAGTCGGGGAACAGCAGGGTCCGCTCGCTCTCCACGCGGACGAACCCGGGCGCGCCCCCACGATGGCTCGCGTCCACCCCGCGGCGCGGGTCGCCCGGAGAGCCGGGATAGGCCGACGCGATGAAGAACGCGTCCGCCCGAGACACCAGCTTCGCCGCCTCGGAGTCCAACCGGGCCGCCTCGTGGCGCGCCCGCGGGACGAGCGGGAGGTCGATCTCGGGGGCGAGCTCCATGGCGCGCACGCGGATGTGCTGAGGGCAGTTGCCGAAGGCCTGATCGACGCGGAGCTCGAATCCGTCTCCCGTCGCCGCGGTCACCCGACCGTTGACGCGATTCCTGCGGCGCGTCCGGAGATCGATCCCGAGGACGCCGAGACCGGCCCCCACGGCGAGGCGCTCCGCGAGGGGATCCCCCTCGACCGGGCGGGCGTTCACCGCGAGGTGTCGTTCGTCCCGCGCGGTGGCGAACCCCGGTCGGCCGAACAGGGCCGAGGCGGTGGGCGCCCCGTCGTCCGAGACGGACCCGACCACGAGCATCGGCTGGCTCGCGTAGAACTCGCGGTGCTGCGCGGGGAGCTCGGTGCGGATGAAGCGCGAGGCGTGCTGGTGCACCTGCTCTCGCACGCCCATGCGGCCTTGGGCTTCGAGCTCTCCATCATGAAAGGGCGTGTCGGTCATCGGTGGTTCCTTGGCAAAGGGGGGGCGGGTTCGAGGGGCGAGTGAGCGCGCAGCGCCGGAAGCGCGCGCAGCCGGGGGGCGGCGAGATCGAGGAAGGCGCGGACTCGCGGCGGCACGAGTCGCCGTGACGGGTGCACGAGGTGGACGGGGATCGGCGGCGGCTCGTGCGCGCCGAGCAAGCGGACCAGGCGGCCCGCCTCGAGATCGGTCGCGAGCTGGTACGAGAGCGCGCGGACCACACCTCGCCCGTCGCGCGCGGCCGCGATCGCGACCTCGGCCCGATCGACGACCAGTCGAGGAGACAGCCGCACGACCTGGTCGCCGCGGAAGCGCCACTCGGGGATGCCCGTGTGGGACGAGAACCAGAGGACGGAGTGGCGGCCGAGCTCGGAGGGGGTGAGTGGAGCGCCGTGAGCCTCCACGTAGGCGGGACTCGCGGCGAGCTGCTCCCGCACCGCGCCGACCCGCGTGGCGCTCAGCGAGCTGTCCGCGAGCGAGCCGACGCGGACCGCGACGTCGATCCCTTCTGCCACCAGGTCCACGAGCGCGTCGCTCATCGAGAGCTCCGCCGTGAGGGCGGGGTGACGCTCCAAGAGCTCGGTCACCAGCGGCGCCACGTGCATCCGGCCGAACACCTCTGGCGCGGTGACCCGCAGCCGCCCTCGCGGGCGCTCCGGATCCATCGCCCGGTCGAGCGCCTCGTCGTACGCGGCGAGCAGCGCGCGCCCGCGCGCGGCCAGGGCCGCTCCCGCCTGGCTGGGCGCCGAGGCGCGCGTCGAGCGCTCGATCAGTCGGACGCCGGCGCGCTCCTCGAGCGCGGCGAGCGCTCGCGTCACCGCGGCGGGGGAGCGGTGGAGTCTCCGCGCCGCCGCGGCGAGCGAGCCGCCGTCGACCACGGCCATCAGCACCTCGAGCTCGTCCAGCCTGTCCATGGTCTCGGCTCGTGCGCTTCAGGCTCGCTCGAGGATCATCGCCGCCGCCTGCGCGCCCGCGGCGCAGATGCTCACCAGGCCGCGCCTGGCGTCCCGACGTCGCAGCTCGTTGGCGAGGGTGGTGACGATGCGAGCGCCCGTCGCCGCGAAGGGGTGCCCCACGCTCAGTGAGCTCCCGTTGACGTTGAGCTTCTCGAAGGACGGCGCGCCGATGGCCGGCTCCTTCCAGCCCTTCTCCCAGGCCGCGAGGTTGGCCGCGACCTGCCCCGCGAAGGCTTCGTGCATCTCGACGAGATCGAGATCGTCGAAGGTCAGCCCCTCCTGGCGAAGCAGTCGCGGCACGGCGACGCCCGGGCCCATGAGCAGGCCGTCGGCCGGGTCGATCCCCACGGTGAGCATCGCGCGGACGTACGCCAGGGGCTCGAAGCCTTCCTTCTCCGCCCGCGCCTCGCTCATCAAGAGCACCGCGGCCGCGCCGTCGGTGAGCGGGCTCGCGTTCCCGGCCGTGATCGAGCCCGAGCCGCTGCGGTCGAAGACGGCGGGCAGCTTCGCGAGCTTCTCCATCGAGGTGTCGGCGCGGATCAGCGCGTCCTCCTCGAGTCCGCCCAGGGGGCGGATCTGATCTCGAAGGCGCCCCTCGCGGGTGGCTCGCGCCGCGTTCATGTGGCTGCGGAATGCGATCTCGTCCTGCAGCGCGCGGGAGATCTCCCACGCCTTGACCGTGATCTCCGTGTGCTCGCCCATGGTCAGGCCGGTCGAGGGTTCCTGCACACCCGGGAGGGTCGGCAGGAGGTCCTTCGGGCGCACCTCGAGGAACTGCTTCAGCTTCTCGGGGAGCTTGGCGGCCTTGTTGGCGCCGCGGAACGCCTCGGCCATCGCCTCGCTGAAGAGCACCGGGGCGTGCGACATCGACTCGACGCCGCCTGCGATCGCCACCTCGGCCCGGCCGAGCGCGATCGCGTCGTGCGCGGCGGTGATGGCAGACGTGCCCGTGATGCAGTTGTCGGAGAGCGTCAGTGCGTACGTCTCCGGCTGGAGCCGGCTCTCGAACACCACCTCGCGAGCGAGATGAGGGACGCGAGGGTCGACTACGACATTTCCGAAGTAGAGCTGGTCGACCGTGCGAGGATCGATGCGCTGCTTCTCGATCAGCCCATCGACGGCGTGGGCGCCGAGGTGCACGGCGTCGAAATTCGAGAGGTGCTTGGCGGCCTTCGCGAACGGCGTACGTGCGCCGCCGACGACGACCACGCGTCGAGGGGTCTGAGTCATGTCTCTTCTTCTCCTGTGGAACGGGGTGCCGAGCGGTCGCCGCCTACTCGGCGGCGCTCAACACCATCTCGCTGCGCATCGCCGTGACGGCCTGCTCGGTGGTCCACGTGGCGTTCGCGAGGAAGCGGAAGTTCGTGAGGGCCGCGGCGTAGCCATCGCCCTCTTCGACCTTGGCCGCGGCGGTGGCGTCCGTGACCACGGCGACCTCGAAGCCCTGCTCGAGGAGCTCCCGCAGGTGGGACTCGGTGCAGAGGTTCGCGCTCATGCCCGCGAGGATCACCTTGTCGATGTTCCGCTTCCGGAGCTGCAGGACGAGGTCGTTGCTCTCGGGCCCGTAGACCTTGTGCGGGCTCACGACGATCGTCTTCCCGTCGTCGATGAGCGGCTTGTAGCGCTCCAACCAATCGGCCCCCGACCCCTGCAGCCCCGCGGTCGTCAGCGCGTGGGGGCGGTCGAACATGTGGATGTCGTGCATGAGGGCCTCGAGCGCGCCCTCGAAGAACCAGCCGTGGTCGGTCGCGTAGTAGTAGTGGGGTGAGATGAAGACGGGCAGCTCAGCCGCCTTCGCGGCGATGAGGAGCTGCTCGATGTGTTCGACGGTTCCGTTCTCCACGACGCTGTCGCCGACGACGCCCCAAGCGACCCCGTCTGGGCTGAGAAAGTCGTTCTGCGGATCGGTGATGACGAGCGCGGTGCGCGAGAGATCGATGTCCATTCCCGGATTCGGTAGTGCCATGGTGGCCTCCTTTTGTTGATCCGGGGACAGGGCAAGGCGCATGCCGTGCGTCGAGAGCGCGGTCCGAGCGCGAACGGAGCGCGCCCTCCACGAGATGTCGTCGGCTCACGACATCTCGTGGAGGGTGCGCTCGTGTTCCGCGTCGAGCGGGTAGGGGTTCGCGCTTCAGCCGGGCCGGCGCACCGAAGCGACGACGCGAGCGTCGTCGATGCGCCCGAGGGCTTCCGCGCAGACCTCGTGGGCCTCGTCGAGGCTCGCGACATCGACGGTCACGTCGTCGTCCTGCGAGTCGAGGCGGGCGACGCGTTTGGCCTGGAGGCGCTGTACGGTCTCGTCGGAGATGTGAGCGCAGAGCACCACGCCGCGGCCGCGCGCGTAGCTGATGGCGTCGCCGAAGCGGTCGGCCACCTCTCTCCGCATCGTCTTGAGCCCGCGCATGTCGGCGAGCACGACGTGCATGCGTCCGCGGAACCGATCCGTCGCGGCCTCGTACTCTCTCGCCCAGGCCTCGATCGAGGGCCCGTCGAAGAGCCCGGACATCGTCGTGTGGACGAGCCTACGGGAGACGTCGACCTCCACGGAGTGGCTGCTCATGGCTACAAGACTGCCCCAGAACGCGGACGTCGTGAGACGGTTTTGCCCCACCGGGGAGAAGGGCTCTCCCCTGGTCAACGTCGCTGGCAGGAAGCGCAGTAGTAGATGTGCCGGCCGCCGATCGGCTCGCGCGTGATGGGCGTCCCGCAGCGGCGGCACGGCTTTTCGGCGCGGCCGTAGACGTAGAAGCGCCGCTCGCTCCCGCGCGCCCGCTTCGCGCGGGACGCGAGTCGGGGTGACAAGGTCACGCCCCGAGCGGCGTGGGCGCGGCGACAGATCTCGACGGTCGAGGCCGCCAGTCGGCGGATCTGGGCGGCCGCGAGGTCGCGGGGACGGGCGCGTGGGTGCGCGCTCGCGTCGAAGAGGATCTCGGCCCGGAGGTAGTTCCCCAGCCCCGCGAGGAACTCCTGATCGAGGTAGAGCCCGGCGAGCTGTCGCCCCGAGAAGAGGCTGTCCCGCAGCCGCTCCCGCACGATGACCGGGTCGAGCTCTCCCGCCGAGACGTCCGGGCCGAGCTTGGCGAGGTAGGGGTGCGCCTTCAGGTCGCGCGACTCCAGCACCACGATCTCGCTCGCGGAGTAGAGCCACGCGCTCTTCTCCGCCGCGTGGATCGCGAACCGGAGCGAGCGGCTCGTGCGCGGAGTGCGGCCGCGGGCGGTGACGAACCATCGGCCATAGAGCTGGTTGTGCGTGTAGACGGTCAGTCCGATGTCGAACGCGGTGAGTATCGCCTTGCCGCGGTTCACCACGGACTCGACGCGGCGGCCGCTCAGCTCCTCCGCGTAGCCCTGCAGGTGAGGGAATGCGAAGAACACCTCCTCGGCGACCTGGCCGGCGACCGCCGCCGCGACGCGGTCCGCCGCGCGCCTCGTCTCCGGACCTTCGGGCATCGCCGACAGTCTGGGTTCGTTCTCGTGGCCGGGCCGCTCGAGGTTCGGGAATCGGTCGTGGTCTCGGAGGGTTGAGGACGCTGCGAGTCTGCTATCGTCGGGCCGCGTCGGACGGCGTGAGGGGGTCTGCGTGCGAGAGGAGAGAGGGTGAAGCGAAAGGTCTCGCTGGACGGTGCGGCGCCCCGCAGCGTCGGGACGCACGCGGTGGAGCCCTCGTCGGAGGTGCTCGAGCTCTTCTTCGACACCGGCCCGATCTTTCACGAGGTCGAGCTGCCGTCGCCGCTGCCCGATCTGATCAGCGGCTTCGTGATCGAGCAGAGCGAGGACGCGCGCGCCGGCGAGTCGGTGCGGCGGGCCGCGCCCGGCGAGGAGCCGGACGTGGAGATCTCCGCCGTCGAGCACCTCCCCGAGCTGGCCGGGCGCTGGCTGCCCTTCCCGTATCAGCTCTCGTGTCTGCACTGCGTCCAGGTCTACCTGGCGAGCGGCGAGCGGCCCGGGCAGTGGCGCGCGCTGCTCGCGATCGACACCAAGGCCTCGCCGGGGAGCCAGGGCGCGCATTTGGACCCGAAGGTGGACGGCGGCCGGCCCTTCCGCCCCCTCGAGAAGAACGAGCTGGGCGGCTTCCTCTCGCACCCCGTCACGCGCAACTTCATGCGCGAGCTCAGCAAGAAGGGCGTCGACCGCGCGCCCTTCAAGCTCGCGGCGCTGCTCGAGACGCTCGCGCCGCTCCTGCCGCGGCTGCGCTTCGCCGGGCTCGACGAGCTCTCTACGGTGCCGGTCTCCCTCGTGCTCGACTTCGGCAACTCGCGCTCCAACGCGGTGCTGGTGGAGAGCCACGCGGCGGGGGTGACGAGCGTGCCGCTCGAGCTGCGCGACGGGGCCAACCCCTTCCGCACGACGAACGAGACCTTCGGCTCGCGCATCACGTTCCTGCCGAACAGCTTCGACGACACGGAGCTCGACGTGGCGGTGGGCAAGAGCTTCCAGGTCCCGTCGCTCACGCGCATGGGCCGCGAGGCGCTCGACCGCGCGCTCGAGACGCCGCACCGCTACCAGTGCTCGCTCTCCGGGCCCAAGCGCTATCTCTGGGACGAGAAGCCCGCGGCCGAGCGCTGGCACTTCGCGCTGAAGCAGGGCGAAGAGTACCGGCCGGTGAGCGGGCGGCTGCTCAAGCACCTGCCGGACCACGGCGACGGGCTCGCGCTCCGGGAGGACGGGCCCTCGACCCCCGCCGACCCGCGCTACGCGCCGCGCGCGATGATGCTCTTCGCCTTCTGCGAGGTGCTCCAGCAGGCGTACGCGCAGATCAACGCGATGGGCTATCGCACGTTTCAGGGGCGCGAGGGGCTGCCGCGCGTCCTGAAGCACCTCGTGGTCACCTTCCCCTCCGCCATGCGCCCCGAGGAGATCGCGGTCTACGAGGGGCTGGTCCGGAACGCGGTGGTGCTGACCTGTCACTACCTCGACATCCGCGCCGAGGATCGGCCGAACTGGAACGCGCAGAGCCAGTCGTTCGACCGCTTCCTCGTGGTCGACGAGGCGATGGCCGCGCAGATGGTCTACGTCTACCAGGAGATCGTGCACAGCTTCTCCGGGTCGATGGAGGAGCTGGTCCGGATCTACGGCCAGAACGGCGACGCGCTCCGCGTCGCGTCGGTCGACATCGGCGGCGGCACCTCCGACGTGATGATCGCCGAGTACCGCGACCTGATGCCGGGCACGGGGACCGCGCTCTCGGTCAAGAAGCTCTTCCAGGACGGGATCTCGATCGCGGGCGACGACGTCTGCCGGGCGATCGTCGAGGACATCGTGCTCGACCAGATCCTCGCGCAGCTGCCGTCGAGCCAGTCGCGCCGCGAGCTGGGGCAGCTCCTGAGCGAGGGCGACGCGGGCTGGGGCGCGGAGTGGCGCACGCTCAAGGCGAAGCTGGTGCCCTACTTCTGGCTGCCGATCGCGCGCTGCTACTGGGCGCTCGCGGAGGGCTTCACCATCCCGGAGCACAATCCAGAGAAGCACTACACCTTGACGGAGGTGTGGCGCATCTTCGACCGCGCGCCGCCCGGCGGCGTGGTGCTCCAGGAGCTCGACCAGTTCCTGATGAAGGCGGTGCCCGGCTGGCCGGGGCTCATGAACCTCTCCTTCCGCTTCGAGAAGGAGGAGGTCATGCGCGCCGTGCGCGGCGTGCTGCGCGAGCCGCTCCGGAAGTACGCCGACATCATCGCGCAGTTCGACGTGGATCTCCTGATCCTGGCCGGCCGCACGAGCAAGCTCGAGCCGGTGCGCGGGCTCTTCGTCAGCGAGATGCCGGTGTCGCCGCCGCGCATCAAGACGATGGCCGACTACCGCGTGGGCGACTGGTATCCGTCGAAGTGGCGGAGCGCGGGGCGCATCAAGGACCCGAAGTCCACCGTCGCGGCGGGCGCGGCCATCCTGCACCTCGCGTCGCGCAACCAGCTTCCGGGGCTCCTGCTCGAGGGGCTCGAGGAGCTCCAGCAGCGGCCGATCTACGGGCTCTACCAGACGCACGAGCCGCACATCGCGCGCGTCAACGAGCTGTTCCGCGAGGGCGACACGAGCCCCGCGTTCCTCTACACGCGCGGCATGATGATCGGCTTCCGGAACGTCGACGCGCAGGAGATGGACGGCTCGCCGCTCTTCGAGGTCCTGCCCGCGAGCCCGCAGGTGGAGCAGGCGCTGCTCGAGGACCGCGTGAAGCTGAAGTTCGGCCTGAAGGACGGAGGGCAGATCGAGATCGCCAGCGTGGAGAGCCAGCGCCAGGCGTACTCCTTCACGCCCGAGGACTTCTGGCTGCGGCTCAAGACCGTCACCGTCGACCGCTACTGGCTCGACACGGGCGTGCTCACCGCGCCCTATCACGCGCGCAGCGAGGAAGAGGACGCGTGAGCGACCGGGCGAAGCGCGTGCTGGACGCGGTGGTCGCGGCGGTGGATCGCGAGGCGCTCTCCCGCGCGCTCGAGGGCGTCGCGCCTGCGGGGGCTTCGCAAGCCGCGACTCCCAGCGGGACGGGCGAGACGGCGGCCGCGGTGCTGCGCAAGATCGTGTTGAGCGACATCCTCGACGACTCGATCCTCGGCGCGCGGCCCGGCGAGACGTCGTACCCGCTGCGGGTCTTCTTCGGCACGCTCGGCGACTCGCTCGACCAGGACGACGCCTTCGCGCTCGCGAACGGGATCAACTTCTTCTTCCGCGTCGGCATGGACGAGGAGGCGAAGCTCGTGCTCGGGCTCGAGGTCAGCCGGCTCTACTACCGCTTCGCGGCGGCGCAGCTCGACGGGGAGCTGGTGCGCCCGCTGTCGCCGCTCCTGGCGCGGCTCATGAGCACGGAGCTGAGCACGGTGAGCTACGAGGCGATCGACGGCGCGAAGGTCTTCGACTCCTCGCTGCACGAGCGCGGGCTCGGCTCGAACGGGAGCAGCCCGAACATTCTCGCACCCAAGTCGTTTCTCTGTCGGGTGGTCAGCAATCAGCGAGTGCGCATCAAGGCGCAGGTCGCGACGTAGAGAGGGGGGCGCGTGGCCGAAGAGAACGACAGCTGGCTGCCGAACCTCGTCGGCGGGGTGAGCATCTGGAAGCTCGCGCCCGACCTGAACGAGGAGCAGTTCTTCGATGGGCGCCTGCTCGTGCCGGAGACCGAGGGCTCCGACAGCCTGCCCGCGCGGGTCGAGTGGGATCTGACCGGGCTCGTGCCCCTGGCCGAAGCCCGCGCCGAGTATCCGGCGCGCGTGGAGAAGGCGACCGAGGACTTCTTCGCGTGCCTCGAGCGCACGGCCGAGGTCTTCGAGAAGGGCGGCAGCGGCTACGACAAGTACAAGGAGGCGTTCACCGTCCCCGCGCTGTCTGCCGACGGAGGCGCTCACTACTTCTTCGACCCGGCGGCCGACCAGCTGAGGGTGATCAACTGGGGCGCGTCCCCGCGGAAGATCAAGCACGAGAAGGAGTACCTCTTCGGCTACGCGGAGTTCCGCGATCTGATCCGTCAGGCGCAGGAGCAGGCCGACCGGGGCGCGCTCCCGGAGTCCGCGCCCGCGCGCGCGGCCGTCGCGGGCGCGCTGGTCGGCGGCGAAGGCACGTCGTCGGAGGGCGGCGAGGACGCCCCGGCCGAAGGCGAAGAGGAGAAGAAGGACGACGAGGACGAAGAGAAGGAGGAAGCCGCGGGCGGTCGCCCCTGGTGGATGTGGGTCCTCGTCGCGGTGGGGGTGCTCTTCCTCCTGGGGCTGGCCTTCGCGGTGATGCGGGACTGTCAGGGGCAGGGCGCGACGGACGCCGCCGCAGACGGCGCGGTCGCGGGCGCCGACGCGGGCCTGACCGAGGAGCCCATCTACGGCGAGTCCACCGACGACGGCGGCCCCCCGGCCACCGACATGAGCGGCGACGGCGGCGCGTCGGACGGGGACGGCGGCGCGGCAGGAGACGAAGCCACCGGCGACGCCGCGGCCGGCGGCGCCGACGCGGGCACCGAAGGCGAAGGCGAGGGCGAAGGCGAGGGCGAAGGCGAAGGCGAGGGCGAAGGCGAAGGCGAAGGCGAAGGCGGCTCGGGTAGCGGCTCGGGCAGCGGCTCGGGCAGCGGCTCGGGCAGCGGCGAGGCGCCTCCCACCGACAGCGAGGGCGAGCCGATCTACGGCGAGTTCTCCGACCCGCAGGGCGGCTACCTCTACTGGGAGCCCGGCTACGGCCGCCCGCTCCCGAGCCGCAGCTACTACCACGCGGACGCCGTGCAGTGGCGCATCGTGGGCGGCACCGGGAAGGTCCGCGACTACGCCGGCGGAGGCCAGAACTTCCGCGTCTACCTGCGCCCCGGCGAGTCCTTCGACGGCGTGCGCGTCCAGTGGCGCGATCGCTCCGGCGCCTGGCACGACCACTGAGCGATGGCGGAGAGACCGTGATGAACGAAGACACGCTGCACACCATCCAGGAGGCCATCGAGAAGGCCCGCGCCGCCGCGCTCGCGGTGGACGGGGAGCCGCCGCCCGAGGCACAGGCGCTGACCGATCTCGAGCTCCGCATGAAGAAGCTCCGACGCGCGTGGGGGCGGCCGCAGAGCCTCGGGTTCTTCGGGCCGTCTCAGGCGGGCAAGTCGTTCCTCGTCGGCGCGCTCCTCAGCCACGAGCTCGGCTCGCTGAAGGTCAAAGCCCGGGAGGGCGAGGTCGACTTCCTCCAGGACATCAACCCCGCCAAGGGGGTCGAGTCGACCGGCGTCGTCACCCGCTTCTCGAGCGCGGAGGGCCCCGGCCCGCTGACGCACGGGGACTTCCACTGTCGCGTGCTCAGCCTCGAGGTGATGCTCGAGTCGCTCGCCACGGGTTTCCTCGTCGAGTGCACCGCGCCCGCGGTCGACGCCGAGCGGGTCGAGCGCGCGCTCCGGGACGCGCGCCTCCAGTCGGGCCCGCCCGCGCCGCCGCTCTACCGCCGCGCGTGGGACGCGGTCTGGCACGATCTCCTCAAGAAGTACCAGGACCGCCACCCCTATCTGAACGAGCTGCGCCGTCACCCCGAGCTGCGCACCGAGGCGTGGAAGAAGGGCATCGGCTCGGTCGCGGGGTGGAGCCACGTCTTCTCGCTCCTCTGGGGCGGCCGCGGCTACAGCCAGGACCTCGACCGGCTCGCCGACAAGCTCATCGAGGGGCTCGAGATCCTCGGCCACCCGGACACGGTCGAGGTCGACCTCGACTACGTGCGCGCGTCGAGCACCAACCCGAGCATCATCGACGCGGCCTGCCTCAACGCGATCGGCACGCCGCAGTCCACCATGCAGGTGTGGTCGGCCGAGCGCGAGGTCTCCATCGAGCCGAGCGTGCTCGCGGCGCTCGTGGCCGAGGTGCGCCTGCCGCTCCAGAAGGTCACGGGCTCGCTCCTCGAGAACACCGATCTGCTCGACTTCCCCGGCGGCCGCGCGCTCCGCGGCATCAACGGGTTCGAGCCGGGCGAGCTCAACACGGGCAACCTCGAGAACGCCATCGAGGTCTTCAAGCGCGGCAAGCTCACGTTCTTGTTCGAGCAGTTCTCGCTCGACCGCGAGATCACCGCGCTGGTGCTCGCGTCGCCCGGGCCGACCAAGCCCGAGGCGATCCAGATGCAGCACCAGGTCGAGCGCTGGCTGTCCATCCGCCACGGCTCGCCGACCCCGCTCGACCAGGAGGAGATCGAGCGGCCGAGCCTCTTCATGGCGTTGACCAAGTTCGACATGAGCCTGGGCGCGCTGCGGAGCGACAACGCGCGCGATCGCTGGGAGTCGCGGGTCGAGGAGGCGTGCGTCGAGTTCTGGGCGCGCTCGCACAACAGCTGGATCTACAACTGGGGCGAGAAGAACCGCGCCTTCGACAACATGTTCTGGATCCGGAACCCGTACGCGGACCAGATGAACACGCTCAAGCCCGGATCCGGCGACTTCGACGTGGTGAAGCGCGGCTACCACGAGTCGCGCGCCGTCAAGACGTTCGTCGCGCATCATGGCGACAAGTGGGCGGCGATGGAGGGCGAAGGCGACGACGGCCTGCCGCGCTCGGGGATCCCGCTGCTGGCGTCGCATCTGCGGGCGAAGCTCGCCGAGGACATCAAGAAGAAGGAGCTGACGGCCGAGCTGCGCGCCATCCACGGCGAGCTCGTCCAGGCGCTCGAGCTGCTGACCCCCTCGCGCGACGAGGAGGAGCAGCGGCAGCGCCTCGAGCACGCGGCGACGGCGCTGGTCAAGGCGGTGCGCGCGGAGATGACCAAGCACTACTCGGGCGCCGTCTTCGGCGAGCTGGTGGAGCTGATCACCCTGCCGCACGACGAGCTGGAGCACGAGATCCGCGCCTTCTACAAGACGCTCGCGCCGATGTCGATCAAGGTCAGCGACAAGGTCAAGAAGCTGATGGTGCACGTGCTCAAGCACTGGTCGACGCGCGCCGTCGCCCGCTTCCGGAGCAGCGAGATCGATCTGCCCGCGGCCCTCGTCGAGCGCTACGTGCGCGAGGTCTGCACGAGCAAGATGCTCCTCCCCGTCCTGGGCAAGTCGATCTTCCCGTACTTCAACAAGAGCGACATCGACTTCTCCCTCGTCTCGATGATCATGCAGGTGAAGATCAGCGACGCGCTCCTGCACTTGTTCTCGGACCGGGGGCGGCGCACGCCGGAGATCCCGGTGCGCCTGAGCTACTCGGAGACGGCGGGCGACGGCGGCAGCGAGGACGCGGCCGAGGAGATCGACTGGGCGGACGTGGACTTCGAGGAGGAGCCCGGCCAGGCGGAGCCGGAGCACGTCGACATCGTCTTCGCCGGCAACGGCTTCTTCGAGCACTGGGCCGCGCAGCTGCCTCCGTTCTACGTGAAGAACGCGGGCGGCAAGGTGAAGAGCGCGATGGACGATCCGCGCGTGCAGCAGCTCGTCGCGGCGCTCGGCCAGGCCGAGTCCGTCCGGCTCTGAAGAGCGACGCGGCGCGTTTGCTGGCATCATGAGACGGTGCGCCGTGCCACCGCGCTGATCTGCCTCTTCGCTCCGGTCCAGCTCGGCTGCGGGCTGATGCTGGATCTCGAGCCGCCGGAGGAGGCGCCCGCCTTCGACGCGGCCGCGCTCGACGCGGGTGAGCGAGACGCGGGCCGACGCGACGCGGGGCCGGGCGACGCGGGCGAGTGCGTCCCGGGCCGCGAGGTGTGCAACGAGCGCGACGACGACTGCGACGGTCTGACGGACGAGGACTTCGACCTCCGCGTCGATCCGCTCCACTGCGGCGGCTGTGATCGCGCCTGCCCCAGCGAAGGCGGCGCGGCCGGCTGTCAGGGCGGCGCGTGCTCGCTCGTCTGCGATCTCGGGCGCGCCGACTGCGACGGCGATCTCTCGAACGGCTGCGAGGCGGACCTGTCCGACGCCTCGACGTGCGGCGACTGCGACACCGCCTGCGCCCCGAGCGCGACGTGCGAGTCGGGGACCTGCGTCGTGCCCTGCCCGGCCGACCAGGTCTCCTGCGGCGGCGAGTGCGTGGACGTGGCCAGCGACGAGCGACACTGCGGCGGCTGCGGCGCGCCGTGCTTCTCGGACCCTCACGGCGCCATCCGCTGCGAGAGCGGGAGCTGCGTCGTGGACAGCTGCGGCGACTGGCACGACGACTGTAACCGCGACCCCTCCGACGGCTGCGAGACGTACATCCTGACCGACACCGACTGCGGCGCGTGCGGCGTGGCGTGCGGACCGGGCGCGTTCTGCGCGGGCGGCGCCTGCGCGGCCACCTGAGAGACGTTCGCGCCGCCGCGCGGCCAAGCCGCTCCTCACCGCGTCGTCCGTGCTACGAAGGCCAGCACCTCCGCGATGCCGTACCTCCGCGCCCACGCTGCTCTGTGGATCCTGCTCGTCGTAGGCCACGCCGGCCCTGCCGCCGCGCAGGAGCCTTCGACGCAGGCGGCGGTCGAGGACGAGCCCGAGCGCACCGCGCCCGCTCGGCGCTCGACCGACGCCGTCCGCTGGCGCTGGCGCAGCTCCGACATCGGCGACTACGTGACCATCGGCATCGGCGCCGCGACCGCGGGCACGATGATCGGCATCGGCGCCTCGGGGGTCACCACGCCCTCGCGCGGCGGGATCCTCTTCGACGACGACGCGCGCGGCGCCATCCGCCTGGACGACGAGTTCGCGCGGCAGATCTCGCGCGACGTGTCGGACGGCTTCCTGACCCTCCTGACGAGCGCGCCGTTCCTCTTCGACGCGCTCGTGCTCGGCGCCTGGCAGCACGACGACCCGCAGATCGCGCTCGAACTGATCCTCATCCACGCCGAGGTCATCGCCGTGACGCTCGCGCTCCAGACCACGGCGAACATCATCGCGAGCCGCGAGCGACCCTACGGGCAGACCTGCGGCGGGCCGTCCGCGGACGACCTCCCCGAGGAGAGCTTCTTCTGCAACTCGCCGGACCGCTTCTACAGCTTCTTCAGCGGGCACACCTCGCAGTCCTTCGCCTCCGCCGCGGTGGTCTGCTCGGCCCACATGAACATGCCGCTCCTCGGTGGCGGCGAGGTGGAGGCGGTGCCCTGCGTCACCGGGTTCGCGTTCGCGGCCGCGACCGGTCTGCTCCGGATGATGGGCGACCAGCACTACGCGACCGACGTCATCACGGGCGCGCTGGTCGGGACGGCGGTCGGCTTCCTTCTGCCGTGGGCGCTGCACTTCGCGCACGAGCGCCCGGAGGGGGAGGACGACTACGCGGCCCATGACGACGTGGCCTGGGCCCTGGTGCCGACCGGGAGCGGCGCGTCGGTGATCGGGTTCTGGTGATGCGCGCGCTGCTGTGTCTGCTGCTGCTGCTGGCGCCGGCCAGCGCGGCCGCCCAGAGCCTGCCCGGGCCGGTCCCACACGACCCGCCCGCGGAGCCGCCCGACGCGGAGGAGGCGGCGATCCCCTTCTGGGGCGAGGAGCGCGGCTTCATCAGCGGCACCCTCGACCTCGGGTTCCTGTTCCTGCAGCCCCGCTTCCACGCCGGCTACGGCGTGCCGCACGAGACCTGGCTCGGGCTCGAGATCGACCCGATCATCTCCGGCTCGGGCCTCGGCGCGTACGGCGGCCTCCGCGGCGCCGTCCCGTGGGGCGATCTCCGCGTCGGCGCGCGCTACCGCTTCAACTGGACCCGCTCGTTCCTCGAGGCGCTCGACGGCTACGACCACCTGCAGCTCCGCGACCGGACGGGGCCGAACGCCAACTACGTCTCGCTCGAGTCGCAGCTCAGCCTCGACGTCCCGGTCGAGAGCACCGCCTTCGCGGCCGAGGTGACCGTCACCTACGTGCTGCCCTTCGAGGAGGGCTACTACCTCTACGAAGACACCTTGCGCGTGATCACCGTCTCACCCGGGTGGGTGTGGAGCGTCGCGGCGGGGTGGCGCTTCCACTTCGGCGACGACGACGCCTTCAGCATCGAGCCGGGCGCGGAGGTCGTGCACCTCGTCGACCGCGACGACTTCGTGCTTCGCGTCGGCTTGCGGGCCGCGATCCGCATGTGGCCCGACCTCTCGGTGCGCATGATCGCGATGCCCGCCGTGCTCAGCCCGGACAGCCTGGGCGGCGCAGGCGGGCACTCGTTCTTGCTCGGCATCCGCTACCGATGGGCCACCGACGCGCCCCGCTTCGGCCCCGAGTGACCGCCGGCCCCGGTTTGGCGATGCCCGCCGATGAGCGTATGTGAGTGCGGATGAGGCTGACCACGTTCTCCATCGTCGCGTCGCTGCTGCTGGCGAGCCCCGCGGTCGCCCAGGAGGAGGCGCCCGACATCTCGCCCGAGACGGCGGCCGAGATCACGCGGCTCGAGGGAGAGCTCGAGAGCGCCGAGGGCCGCTCGGCCGCGTTCGGCGCGCTCACCATCGGCGGCACGACGCTGCTCATCGGCGGCGTGGTCGCGATGGTGGTGGTCGCGGCGATCGACCCGATGGGCTGCACCGGCATGGACGACTGCATCAAGCCGGTCGAGGACTTCGCGGTCGGGATCACCCTCATGGCGACGGGCGCGGTCTCGATCGTGGTCGGCGGCATCCTGTGGGGCAGCGCGGACATCGAGGCGGACACGCTGCGCGGCCGCATCCGGACCCTGCGTGAGTTCGAGCCCACGGTGGAGTTCGGTCCCCAGGGCTTCCGCGTGGGGCTCGTGCATCGCTTCTGAGCGCGCGGCCCGGCGCGGTAGGATGCGCCATGCGGGACGCGATCGACCGCCCGAGGCGAGGGCTCTTCGACGTCTCCTCGCACCTCGCGAGCTTCGTGACGACGACCTACGACGTCGATCCGTCCGCGCTGTCCGCCGCCCTCCCCGAGGGCTTCGAGCCCGACGTCTTCACCCTCGACGATGGCCGCGCGCGCGCCTTCGTCTCGGCGGTGTCCTTCCTGAACACCGACTTCCACGTGGGCTTCGCCCCGTTCGTGAAGCTCCAGACGACCCAGACCAACTACCGCGCCTACGTCCGCCGCGGGGCCGAGCGCGCGGCGTGGTTCTTCGGGACCAGCCTGGGCACCCGCCTCGGCCTGATCGTGCCGCGCCTGATCTGGCGGCTCCCGTGGGCCTACGCGGGAGGCACGCGAGAGGCGTCGTGGGGCGAGAACGGGCTCGAGTCGCTCCGCTGGGATCTGCGCGGCGAGCTCGGCGAGGAGCGGCTCGTCCTCGAAGGCACGGGGCAGCCGATGGGCCGCCTGGACGGATTTTCGGACGAGGCGATGACACACGCCGTGTTGACGAATCCCATGGTCGGGTACCTGCGGCGGCGGACCAGCGGACGGGTCGTGACCTATTCGGTGTGGCACGCGCCCCTCGCGCTCGAGCGGGCCCACGCCGAGGAGGCGCGCTTCGGCTTCTTCGAGCGCCTCGGCCTGGTCGCGCCCGGCGCGCGCCCCCACTCCGTGCTCGTCCAGCGCCTGACGCACTATCTCGTGTTCCTCCCACCGCGCGCGCTCGACCGAGCCCCTCGCGCAGAGCGCGCGGCGGGGGGCTGACGCGCAGGTGGAGGTCGATGACTCGAGGGCGAGGTCGGCGGCGCGGCGCGCGTCGGCGGCGCTGCCGTGGATCGCCTGGGTCGGGCTGAGCGCCGTCTTGCTCGGCCCCTCCGTGCTCGGGCGCCCGACCCTCGGCGTGGCCGACAACGGCGACTACTGGCGCGTGCTGCTTCCCGCTGGCCTCGACTACGCGGCGCCGAGAGAGCGGAGTCTGCAGCGCTTCGTGGAGCCGCGCTGGGCGCTCCGGGCCCCGGCCGAGGAGGGGTGGCTGTCGAGCGCCTCCGTGGTCGCCTGGACGGCGCGGCTGCCGTCGGCCGCGCTCGGCGTCGACCTGTTCCTCTGGCAGCTGACGGCGCTCTATCTCGCGCTGCTCGGCGTCATGCTCGCGCTCGCGCAGCGCGCGGAGGTGCCCGACGCGTGGCTCACCCTGGGCGTCGTCGTGTTCGCGGACCCGGAGGTCGCGCTGCACCTCGCGAGCTTCTATGCGGTGGGACCCGCGCTGCTGGCCGTGCTCGGCGCCGCGTGGCTCGCGCTGGCCCGGCGGCCCCTGACGGGATGGCGCGCGCTCACGCCCCTGTGCGCGCTCGCGATCTTCGGGGCGTTCTCACAGCAGAGCCAGGTGCTGCTCCCGGTCGCCATGCTCCCGCTCGCCCTTCGGTCGAGCTCGGGGCGCGGGCGAGTCGCCCGTGCGGCGCTGCTCGTCACGGTGACGCTCCTCGCGTCGCTCCACTACTTCGCGGGCAGCGGCCATCGATTCCCCGCGATCAACGACTACCACGCGGTCTTCCTCGGCCCGGCGCGTCTGTCCGACTCGCCGCCCGAGGCGCTGTCCGAGCTGGGCATCTCGGCCCGCTTCGTCGACCACGCGGGCGTGCCGTACTTCAGGACCGACGTCCCGCCCGCGCTCGAGAGAGAGCTCGCCGAGGTCAGCCGCGCCGATCTCGTCGGCTGGTACCTGAGCCACCCCTCCTCGGCCCTTCGCGCGCTCGACCGAGCCCGGCGCGCCCTGTCCGATCCGCGGCCGCTCTGGCTCGGGAGCCACGGCTACACGGCGGAGGGCTCGCCGAGCGGCACCTGGGATCCGCCCGTCCGTCCGCGCGCCCTCCGCGTGATCACGCTTCATCGAGCGTGGCCATGGGGCGGGCTGATCTGGCTGGTCGCGATGGCGTGGCTGCTGTGGCGTGGCCGCCGAGAGGTCCGTCTGGCCGTCGGGATCCTGTTGTCGACGGTGGGGCTGGGGATCGCGGTCGCGATCCTGGGCGATGGGACCTTCTCGCTTCGCCGCCACCTGCTCGTCGCGGGGCTCGCGTGGGATCTGAGCTTCGCGCTCGCGTCGTGGCAGCTCGTGCTGGCGGCTGGAGCCGCCACCCGCGCGCGATGGGGTGGCGTCTGGAGTCGCCGCTCTCGCTCTTCCGCTTCGTGAAGGGGGCTTGGCACGGAGCGTGATGAGCTCCCGGGTCATGCTGTTCCATCACGACTCCGAAGACGCGCCCACGTTGGTCCTCTCCCGCGACGAAGTGGCCCTCGAGGACGTGACGCTCGAGGCTGGCCCGCCCGCGCTGCCGTTCCCGCTCCTCCGCCGCAAGGACGACAGCCCGGTGTTCGAGCTGCTGGCCGCGAACCGCACCGACCGGCCGCGTTACCTGGCCCTCCGCTGAGCCCGTCGCGGCGCCCGTTCGCGGCGCACGGGTGGAATGTCGGCCTGGGTTTCGACGTACACTCGGGGCGTGATGGCCCGACCTCAGCCCGACTTCGACCATGAGACCGAGGCGCTGATCGAGCCCGTCGGGCTCGGCTTCGACGGGCCGGCGCCCAGCATCGACGAGCTCCTGGCCGAGGAGAACGTCGAGGGGCTGATGGAGCTCGCCGCCGCGCACCGGGTCGGCACGCCGTACGTGGAGGAGAGCCTCTTCGACGCGCTCCAGTGCTACGAGGCCGCCTCCCGGGTGGGCAGCGCGGAGGCGGAGTACCACGTGGGTCGCGCCTACTTCGGGGGCGTCGGCATCGCGCGAGATCAGGCCGAGGGCGCCAAGCGCATCCGCTCGGCGGCCCAGCGCGGCGATCTTCGCGCCAAGGTGTTCGTGGCCAACCTCTACGAGATGGGCGTGGTCTACGCGACCGACGCGTCCAAGGCCGACGTCTGGTACCGCAACGTCGCGCGCGCGGCCGGGATCGACGCCGACCCCGAGTCCGAGGCCTACGAGCTGCAGATGGCCGAGCTCGGCTGCGTCCGCTTCTGCCTGACCCTCGTGGCCGACGAGGCGCTGCCCAAGAAGGACCGCGCCTTCTACCTCAAGAAGGCCAAGGCGATGGGCTACGCGCACAAGCTCGCCCAGGTCAGGGCCGAGAAGGCGAGCGCGGCCGAGAGCAGCGCGGCGAAGGCCAGCGCAGAGGGGGAGGGCGCCGACGCAGCGCCGACCCCGCCCGAGGCGTCGGCCGAGCCCGAGGCGTCGGCCGAGCCCGAGCGGAAGGCCGAGCCCGAGTCGGAGTCGGAGCCCGAGGACGAGCGCGACGTGCTCCTCGGCGAGCGCTGGACCTTCGGCTGGGGCGCGCTCGCGTTCGTCTGGGCCAGCGCCTTCGCCAG
>SHBB01000549.1 GCA_004213565.1 Sandaracinaceae bacterium | reverse complement strand
TCGGAGGCGGACTCGGAGGCGGACTCGGAGGCGGACTCGGAGGCGGACTCGGAGGCGGACTCGGAGGCGGACTCGGAGGCGGAGGCGGGAGCGGAAGCGGAGGCGGAAGCGGACTCGGAGGCGGACCCGGGAGCGGACTCGGCAGCGGAAGCGAAGGCGGGAGAAGCGGACTCGGAGGCGCCGTCCCGGCTCGTCCGGTTCGCCTCGAGCCTCGCCGTCTCCTCCCTGCTCGTCGCTTCGCTCGCCCTCCCCTGGACGCTGACGGAGATCAGCGTCGAAGCCGCCCCTCTCGCCGGCCCCGACGCGGCCCGCTGGCGCCTCCGGGTCGATCCCTGGGACGGCGTCGCGATGATCGCGGCCGGGTGGGCCAGCCGTCGCGCCGGACACACGGCGCGCGCGCGGGCCCGGGTCGACGAGGCCGTCCGGATGGGCGCGCCGCGCTACGCCGCGCTCGAGCTGCGGGCGGAGCTGCACGCGGGCGAAGGCGACTGCGCGCGCGCAAGGGCGCTGTTCGACGAGGCCCTCGCCGCGCGGGCCGCCGCCGCGTTCGACGAGGGCGTGCCGACCGAGCGACTGACCCTGGGCGGCTTCACCTTGCCGCCCTCCCTGGTCAGCGAGTGCGGCGGGCTGGGTGTGCCGCTGGCCCCGGAGTGAGCGCGCGCCAGACCGGCCCGACGATGGGGGCCAGGGCCAAGAGCAGCCCCGTGACCCCGAGCGCGGCGCCGCCAGGCTCGACCCCGCGGCCGGAGAGGATGGTCATCACGACCGCGGCGACGAAGGCGACGAGCGCGCCGCACACCGCGAAGAAGTAGAAGCTCGCGAGGCGGGTCAGCCCGAAGAGCCCGAGCAGCCCGAGGCAGGCCGCGAGCGCGGCGGGGATGGGCGCCGCGCCGAAGAGGACGAGCGCGAGCGGGCTGCCGAGGAGCGCGGGCAAGCCCAGCCCGAGACCGAGCCCGACCTGGAAGAGCCGACGGGCGCCCTGGCGGCTCAGCCCGGACTGCTCCCGGAAGGACGCGCGCTGCTCGAAGCGGCCGGGCGCGTCGTTCGACAGCAGGATGAGCATCGCGAAGAGGCTCGCGGGCAGCACCGCGCCTACGCCCACGAACCACGCCCCGCCGATGGCGCTGGAGAGCAGCGCGCCGATGGCGAAGCCCCGCGCCCAGAACGACTGCTGGTAGAGCCCCCACGCGCCGCAGCCCAGCACGCCCGCGGAGCCGAAGAACGGCAGGCTCAGGAGCGCCAGCTCGGGCATCGAGAGCAGGATCTGCAGGCCGATCGAGACCGCCTGAAGCGCGCCCAGCGCCAGCACGATGGGCGGCAGCCAGGCGCGGACCACGGGAGGGACGGGAAACATGCCCCCGAGCATACGCCACGGGACGCGGGACTTCCCCTCGCCCCCCGTTCGTAGCATCGTTTGCACATGTCCATCGATGCCATCCAGCGATTCTACGAGAGCGGGCGCCCCGAGGCGCTCATGCACGCCGTCGCCACGCAGCTCGCCGGTGACAACCCGAGCGGCTACGTGCTGCACACCGACGAGCCGCTCTTCGACCCGCTCGGGTTCCTGCGAAGCCTCGGCGTCCACGTCGATCGAGTCGAGGCGCCCCACCCCCTGTTCACTTACCACTGGTCACGCCCGCTCTGGCGCCCCGGGCAGGACGAGCCGACGCACGTGCGCAGCGAGGACGCGCTGAGACCCGCCCTCGCCTCCGGGCGGTTCCGCTTCACGTGGGAGGGCGAGCGCTTCGACTTCGTCGGCCTCATCGTGCCGATGGTCGTCCGCGACCGGAACGAGCGCTGGCTGTCCGCCCCGAGCCAGGAGGCCGCGGAGCGCTTCTTCGACGCCGTGTGCGCTCACCACGCGGAGATCCGGGCGGAGATCCTCGTCTACAAGAACGGCTGCTGGCAGAAGGACGCGGCGCTCTACGCGGAGGTCCGCCGCAGCTCATTGGACGACCTCGTGTTGCCCGACGGCATGGTCTCCCGGGTCCGGGACGACTTCCGCCGCTTCCTCGACTCGCAGGCCTTCTACGCGCAGCACCGCATCCCGTACAAGCGCGGCGCGCTCTTCCTCGGCCCGCCCGGCAACGGCAAGACTCTGTGCATCAAGGGGCTCATCGGAGAGCTGGATGTGCCGTGCCTCTACGTGCAGAGCTTCGTCGCGCCGCACGTCCCGATGCAGCAGTGCATCGGCGAGGTCTTCGCGCGCGCGCGACGCAGCACGCCGTGCCTCCTCGTGCTCGAGGACCTCGACAGCCTCGTCACGGGCGAGGCGCTCTCGTTCTTCCTGAACGAGCTGGATGGGTTCGCCGCGAACGAAGGGCTGATCACCCTCGCGAGCACCAACCACGCCGAGCGTCTCGATCCGGCGCTCTTGCACCGACCCAGCCGCTTCGACCGCAAGTATCACTTCGGGCTGCCCGGGCCGAGCGAGCGCGAGGCGTACGTGGCGCGCTGGAGCGAGGCGCTCGCGGCGCCGATGCAGCTCGACGTGGCCACGCAGGAGAAGCTCGTCGCGCACACCGACGGCTTCTCTTACGCGTACCTGAAGGAGCTGTTCCTCGGCGCGCTGATGCGCTGGTCCGCCGACCCGGAGCAGGCGTTCGTCGACGTCGCGCTGGACGAAGCCCGGGAGCTCGCCGCCCAGCGCGAGAGCGTCACTTCCCCGTGAACGTGGCCTTCCGCTTCTCGAGGAAGGCGGTCATGCCCTCCTTCTGATCGGCGGTGCCGAAGCAACGCGCGAAGCCCGCGACCTCGAGCTGGTTGGCCTCGGGCAGCGCGAGGCCTTCGCCGTCGCGCAGCACCCGCTTCGCCTCCGTGACCGCGAAGGGGCCCATGCTCGCAATGAGGGCCGCGACCTCTCCGACCCGGGCCATCAGGTCCTCGGGCGCGTGGACCGCGTTGACGAGGCCGATGCGGAGCGCCTCGTCCGCGCCGATCATCGCGCCGGTGTAGACCAGCTCGCGGGCGCGCCCGATGCCGACGCGGCGCGCGAGGCGCTGCGTGCCGCCGAAGCCCGGGATCACCCCGAGCTTCACCTCGGGCTGGCCGAACTTGGCCTTGGCCGACGCGTGGATGAAGTCGCAGGCGAGCGCGAGCTCGCAGCCGCCGCCCAGGGCGAAGCCGTTGACGGCCGCGATGACCGGCACGTCGAGCGCCTCGAGCGAGGCGAGGACCTCGTGGCCCTTGGACGAGAGCTCGTGCGCCGCCGCCTCGGCGAGGCCCTGCATCTCGGAGATGTCGGCGCCGGCCACGAAGGCCTTGTCGCCCGCGCCCGTGAGGATCACGCAGCGCGTGTCCTCCCAGGCCCGCACCTGCTCGACCGCGCCGTGCAGCGCCGTGAGCACGTCGACGCTCAGCGCGTTGAGCTTGTCCGGGCGGTTGATCGTGATCGTCGCGACCGGGCCGCTCTGCTCCAGCTTCACCAGGGTGGTCATGTCAGCTCCCCGAGTAGTCGTAGAAACCGCGACTCGTCTTGCGGCCGAGCCAGCCGGCGGCGACGTGGTTGCGGAGGATGGCGGCGGGCCGGTACTTGTCGTCGCCGAGCTCGCGGTGGAGCACCTCGGCGATGGAGAGGCACGTGTCGAGCCCGATCAGATCCGCGAGCGCGAGCGGGCCGAGCGGGTGGTTGAGCCCGAGCTTGGCTCCGGTGTCGATGTCCTCCGGCGTGCCGAGCCCCTCCTGGAGCGCGAAGCACGCCTCGTTGAGGAAGGGGATGAGCATGCGGTTGACGATGAAGCCCGGCATGTCCTTCGACGTGATGACCGTCTTGCCCATCTCCTCGGCGAGGTCGACGATGGCCGTGTAGGTCGCGTCGTCGGTCTGGAGCGCGCGGATCACCTCGACCAGCTTCATGACCGGCACCGGGTTCATGAAGTGCATCCCGATGACCTGCTCGGGGCGCTTGGTGCCCGCGGCGAGCTTGGTGATGGAGATGCTCGAGGTGTTGGTGGCGAGGATGGCGCCGTCCTTCATCGCCTCGTCGGCCATCGAGAAGAGCTTCTGCTTGAGCTCGAGCTTCTCGGTCGCCGCCTCGACCACCAGCCCGCACTCGGCGAAGCGGCCGTAGTCGCCGGTCGGCGCGATGCGCTTGAGGATCGCGGTGCGGTCGTCGGCGCTGATCTTCTCCTTCTCGACCAGCCGACCGAGCCCCTTCGCGATGCGCTCGATGCCGTTCTCGGCCGTGGCCTGGTCGACGTCGAGGAGCGTGACGCTCAACCCCGTCTGCGCCGCCACCTGCGCGATCCCGCGGCCCATCTGGCCCGCCCCAATGACTCCGATCGACTGAATGTCTGCCACGTGCTCGCCTCCTGCCCGGACGGGTACCAGCCCGCCCTTGCAGCGGCAACCCACATCCACGGCGCTCTCGTGAGATCCCCGACGCTCACGGGCTCGGAGCGGAGCGCGGCGACGGAACGCGAGAGGCCGCCGAGCGTGCGCTCGACGGCCTCCCGGGTGCGCTGAGCGCGCGACCTACTGAGCCTGCTGCTGCTGCACGGCGGACTCGAACTGCCACTCGTAGACCTGGCGGCCCGCGCCGGGGCCATCCATCTCGAGCGCCACGCGCGTGGTCGACGGCGTGATGAAGCCCCCGTTCGGGAAACAGACGTTCGCGGGGTGGTTCGTCACCTGCCAGATGTGCGGGATGTAGAACGTCTGGTAGACCGGCTCCTGACGGTACCGCGTGCAGTAGCGCTGCCGGTTCCGGTACTCGTAGTTGGCGCAGACCGTCCGGGTGCCCACCTGGCGGCGCTGGGCGATGTGGCCCTGGTAGCGCTGCGTGATGGGCTGCTCGAGCATGATCTGCGCCGCGTCGTTCTCGACGTTGTCCTGATCGTTCAGGAGCGCGATCTGATAGTTCTGGTAGATGCCACGCCCGGGGTCGACCTCGTCGAGGGCCCAGATGTTGGTGTGGAGGCAGATGCGCTCCGGCGACAGCTCCGTCAGCTGCGCCTCATCGACCAGGGTGCCCGCCTGCAGCCCGCGCGGCCGCTCGTGGCGCCGGGCGTTGAAGGGCACCGAGTTGGGATCCACCTGCCCGACGTGGAGCGGGTGGCGAATGGTCACGTAGTGAGTGCTCGAGCAGGCTCCAGCGAGGAGGCCTGCCGCGAGGACGAGTGCGGTTCGCATCTGTAGGTTCATGTTCCTTCCCAAGTTCTCGGTCCGCCCGGAGGACGGTACGCGGAGACGGCCGCGAAGATCAACGCGGACGAACGCGGCTCCCGTGCAACGGGCACGCCACCGCCTCCCGTACGCGTCATCCCCGGTCGGTATCCCCCATTCGAAGCCGAATTCGCCGACGGGTTCACGGTTCGTCGCGATCCATACGCGAACGACGCTTCACGCGTCCTCCGGATTCAAGCCGCGCCCCCAACCCGGTCACCCCCGTTCAGGCTTCCCAGGTCGGGCGGCGCGGGCGCGCCCGGGCCACGAGCCGGGTCGGCGGGCCGAAGTGGCGCCAGCGCGCGTCCGCCTCGCGCCGGAGCCGCACGCGGGCCGCGTAGGCGCCGGGCTCACCCATCAGCGCGTCCTGGACTTCGGGCACGTAGAGGAACAGCACGTCCTCGGGCTCGTCCAGGATGCCGTGGTCGACGAGCCGGCGGCCGACCTCGATCGCGACCGCGCGCTGCCGCAGGCTGGCCTCGGCGAGGCCCTCCGCCACCTGCCCCTTGGCGTCGGCGAGGCGCTCGATCATCAGGGTCAGCGTGCGGGCGAGCGCCGCCCTCCCCCGGCCGAGCGGCCGCGAGCGCGCGGTGGCCATCAGCCGACGGATCGCCTGCCGCTGCTCGCGCTCGGCCCGCTCGCTCCGCCCGTCCACCGCCGCGCGCATGCCCTCCACCAGGGCCGCGTCGCTGCTCCCGTAGTCGAGCGGGCGCACGTCGAGGCCGAGGGGGCGACGCCCCGCGAGCTGCCGACGGAGCTCATCGAAGACCTTGCGCGACTTGGGCGGCAGCGTGGAGAGATCGTCGGGGAGCGCGCCGAGCTGACCGGCCGCCTTCGCGAGCCGCTCGTCGAGGCGCCGGCGCGCCCGGGTCCGGCGGATCGCCGCGAGGCCATGCACGCACTCGCGGGGCACGGTGCCCAGCGCGGCCTCGAGCGCGCCCAGCACGGTCGAGGTCGCCTTCCGGCCCCGGTCGAGCAGCTCGTACGCCTCGATCACCACGCCTTGTCGCTCGCGCAGGGCGCGCAGCAGCTGGCCGTCCTCCATGCGCGCGAGGTCGTCCGAGTCGAACGAAGCGAGCCGCTCGTGCAGCGTCTTGCCGAAGTCGCGCGCCTGCGTGATGGGGCGGGCGACATCCAGCGCCACCTGCCCCGCGCGCGCGGCGGCGGTGGTGAAGCTCTCGCGGCGCCCCCCCTGACGGCCTCGCCCCGCCTCCACCCAGCGGTAGGCGCGCGCGAAGACGCGCCGCACTCGCAGCACGTCCAGCGGGTCGTCGTCCTCGCGGAGCGCCTTGTCGAGGGCGTCGACTGCGAGCGGCGCGATCGGGCCCTCGTCGTGCCAGAGCAGCTCGACCACCCGCCACGACTCGTCCGTGAAGCGCCAGACGGGCGCCATCGGGCGGACCCTCGCCACCACGGGCTTGCCGCGGGAGAGCACCCAGTCGAGCTCCACCGGGCGCCCCAGCGCGAGCTGGGCCCGGTCGGCGAGATCCGCGGCTCGCTCGAGCACGGAGCGCGCGAGCGGGCCTCCGCCTTCCTCGACGGTGCGCATCGTCTTGCGGTCGATGCGCCACGCGCTCCGCTCGGGCAGCCACACCGCCACCGAGTCGGGGTCGCCGTCGTCCGGGTCCACGCTGCTCGCGCGACCGAAGCTCCCCTCGTCGCAGACGAGCGCGCGCATCCAGAGCGCCCCCGGGCTCCGCGCGACCGCCGCCGCCATGGCGGGCGCCCGGACGCCGTCGAACGCGGCCGCCACCCGCTCGCCCACGTCC
>SHBB01000548.1 GCA_004213565.1 Sandaracinaceae bacterium | reverse complement strand
ACCCGCCGGGCAGCGACCCCGGCCCCGACGCGTGATCTACCTCGACCACCACGCGGCGAGCCCTCCCGACGAGGCCGTGCGCGCCGCGATGGAGGCGGCGCGAGAGGTGGCCTGGGCGAACCCGGCGAGCGCCCACGCCGCGGGGCGGGCCGCGCGGTCCGTGCTCGAGGCTGCGCGCGAGAAGATCGCGGCCGCCGTGGGCGCGAAGCCCGCGGACCTGGTGCTCACGGCCGGCGGCACGGAGGCGTGCAACCTGGCCGTGCGCGGCGTGCCCGGGCGCGGGCCGGTCCTCCTGACGCGCGTCGAGCACCCCGCGACGCGTGAGCCCGCCGTCCTCCGCGGCGAGCGCGACGGAGGCGTGAGCTGGCTCGAGCTCCCCGCCGGGCGCCCCCCGGACGGGGCGGCGTTCGAGGCGGCGCTGGCCGCCGCCGCCGGCCCTCGGGGAGACGTCGCGCTGGCCGTGGTGCAGCTGGTCTCACACGAGACCGGGACCGTGCTCCCGGTCGCCGAGTACGGCGAAGTCTGTCGCCGGCGCGGCGTGCCGCTCGTCGTGGACGCGACGCAGGCGCTGGGCAAGATCCCGCTCGACGTCGGCGCGCTCGGCGCCACCGCCGTGGCGTTCGCCTCGTCCAAGATCGGTGGGCCGCCCGCCGCGGGCGCGCTCTGGATCGCGCGCGACACCGCGCTCACGCCGCAGCTGATCGGCGGCGCGCAGGAGCGCGGGCGGCGCGCGGGCAGCCCCGATCCGGTGGCGATGGCCGGGTTCGGTGAGGCGGCGGCGCGGGTCGAGACGCGCCTCGCCGCGATGCCGTCCGTGGCCGCGAGGCGGGACCCCCTCGAGGCGGCGCTGCTCGCGCTCGGCGCGGTCGTCAACGGGGAGGGGCCGCGGGTCGCCACGGTGAGCAACGTCTCGGTCCCCGGCTGGAAGGGCACCCGCCTCGTGGCCGCGCTCGACCTCGAGGGGCTCTGCGCCTCCCACGGCGCGGCGTGCTCGAGCGGGGTGGACGCTCCGTCCGAGGTGATAGCGGCGATGTACCCGGACGCCCCATGGCGCGCGGAGTCGGCGCTTCGGCTGAGCCTCGGACCGACCACGAGCGATGCGGACATAGAGGCCGCCATCCGGATCGTGAGCGCCGTGATCCCGCGCAAAGCGCGCGCGTGATCTTCGTTTGAAGCGAAGGCGTTCGCTCGAAACGAACGAGATCGGTTCGAGTGTTTTCGAGGTTCTCGAAGCGAAGCTGGGCGGGAGGCTCGGTTCGAGATCCAAGTGCCCGGAATGTGATCGCAATCGCTCGCGCGATGCGCGAGAAGTAGGCGTTCGCTCGAAACGAACGATCTGGCATCTTTCGACCGATTGTTCTCTACGTTTGTTCAGTGGCGCGACCGGGCCGGGCTTGACGCGCGCGCGGAGCGTGGGCAAACCGCACCGATCATGTCGGACGTCGGAAGGGTGCTCGTCGCGATGAGCGGCGGCGTCGACTCCTCGGTGGCGGCCGCGCTCCTGCACGAGCGCGGGGTGCCGCTCGTGGGCGTGACGCTGCACCTCTGGGACGCGTCGGGCGGGAACGCGGTGGGGCGATGTTGCGCCCCCGAGGATCGCGAGGACGCCCGCCGGACCTGCGATCACCTCGGCGTCCCGCACTACGTCTTCGACGAGCGGCGCGAGTTCCGCAGCAAGGTCGTCGACCCCTTCATCGCCGACTACAAGGCCGGGCTGACCCCCAGCCCGTGCGTGCACTGCAACCAGCAGGTGAAGCTCGGCCGGCTGCTCGAGATCGCCGAGGAGCTCGATTGCACGCACGTCTCGACCGGACATTACGCGCGGATCGAACACGATTCCGAGGGGCGACCCACGCTGCTCCGTGGACAGGACCGGACCAAGGATCAGAGCTACTTCCTCTACGGGGTTCCCGCCCCCGTGTTGTCGCGTCTGATCCTCCCTCTCGGCGACCTTCAGAAGGGTCGGACGCGCGAGGAGGGCCGTCGTCTCGGCGTCCCGAACTGGGACAAGGGCGACTCCCAGGAGCTGTGCTTCGTGCCGGACGGGGACGTCGGCGGCTTCGTCGATCGCGAGACGGGTGAGGCGAGCCGCGGCGCGATCGTGGACGAGGCCGGCGAGACGCTCGGCGCGCACGAAGGCGTGCACCGGTTCACGGTCGGGCAGCGGCGGGGCCTCGGGCTCGCGGGGGGCGGCGCGCCCAAGTACGTCCTGCGCATCGTGCCGGAGACGGAGCAGGTGGTGGTGGGTCCCCGCGACGCGCTGTTCGCCGACCGCGCCGCGGCCACCGACGTCATCTGGACCGGGCCCGCGCCGGACGGCCCCTTCGACGCCGAGTTGCAGATCCGCTACCGACATCGGGCCGCGCCGGCCCGGATCACCCCCACGGCGGGGGGATTCGAGGCGCGTTTCGTGGAGCCTCAGCGCGCCATCGCCCCCGGACAGGCGGCGGTGGTGTACCGTGGAGAGCAGGTGATCGGCGGTGGGCTTCTCGCGAACGGTTAGAGTCTGCTCCGGCGTGCTCGCGCTGGGCTTGGCGTCGTGGGGCTGCTCGATTGGGCAGGGTCAGGGCGAGATCACCGGCGCGGTGCGGGCCGACGACTGCGGGCTCGACGACCCGGACTTCTCGCTCGAGCCGAGCTTCTTCGGCGGTGAGGTCACCGGCGGTCAGCTCAACATTCGCGTCCAGCGGGGCACCGACCTGGAGAGCCACGCGGACGGGCTCTCGATCCACATCCGCGACGTGAACGAGATCAAGCAGAACCGCCTCGGTCTGCCCATCCCCGTCGAGGACGACTACCTCTCGCTGGTGCAGATGTCCTTCTACCTGAACGAGGCCTGCCCCAGCGGCTTCCCGAGCGATCACCGCGCGCAGCCGGTCGTGATGCAGGCGTCGGGGGGTGAGATCCGCTTCGACAGCATCTACGCGCCCGACCTCGAGCCCGGCGACACGCTCGTGGAGGCGGAGCTGATCGGGGTCACGTTCACGGACCGGGAGCATCCCGACGGACGCGCCGCCACGCTCTCGGGTACCTTCTCCTTCTTCCAGCAGCGCGGCGCGCCCGCGCAGCGCTTCCCATGACGCCCAGCCCCGTGAGGACGCGTTGAACGAGACGCTCGAAGGCACCGTCCGCGATCTCTCCCGTTTCGGGGAGGGCGTGGTGAAGACCGAGCAGGGCATGGTCTTCGCGCCCGGCGTGCTGCCCGGCGAGCGCGTCACGCTCGACCGCGTGAAGAAGCAAGGCGGCGCGCTGCGCGCGGACCGCGCGCGCGTGCTCGACGCGAGCACCCAGCGGGTCGAGCCGGCGTGCCCCATCGTGGGCCGCTGCGGCGGCTGCCCGCTGATGATCGCGACCGCGCCCCTGCAGGCGAAGTTCAAGCGCGGGCTGCTCGAGCAGGCCATCGCCGGCCTCCCGGGCGCGGACGGGGTGATGCTCGGCTGGATCGGCGCCAAGGAGCGCCTCGGCTATCGACGGCGCGCGCGCATGGGCTGGCAGGTCGGAGGGCGCGGGCTGCGCCTCGGCTACCACCCGCCGCGGAGCGATCAGCTGGCCGACGTGCGCAGCTGCGCCGTGCTGCACCCCGTGCTCGACCAGGGCTTCCGCCACGTGCGGCGCGCGGTGGCGGGCCACCTCGCGGGCAAGGGCGAGCTGAACCTGGCCATGGGGGAGGGCGACCGCGCGGTGGTGGCGATGCGGAGCGACGAGATGCAGCCCCCGGAGCTGTACCGGCTGCTCGAGAGCCTGGTCCAGGAGGGCATGCTCGCGGGCGCCGCGCTCCGGGCGGGCGGCGCGAGCACCGACGCGACGTGGGGCGAGCCACGCGAGAAGCGCGAGGGCGCCGACGGGGAGCCGCTCTGGGGCACCGTCGCCGGCTTCTCGCAGGCGAACGACGAGGTGAACCGGGCCCTGGTGGGGCGGGTGCTCGAGCTGGCGCGCCCCGCGGGTCGGCACGTGCTCGAGCTCTTCTCGGGCCACGGCAACCTGACCGTCGCGCTCGCCCGCGAGGCGGAGAGCCTGCTCGCGATCGAGCTCGACGAGGCCGCCGCCGAGGCCTGCCGCGAGAACCTGCGCGCGCGCGGGCTGAGCGCGACCGTGCGGACCGACGACGCCGAGACCTACCGGCCGCAGACGGCGCCCGAGGTCGCGGTCATCGACCCGCCGCGCACGGGCGCGCCCGGCGCGGTGAAGCGGTTGGTGCATCTGGGCGTACCGGAGATCGTCTACGTGTCGTGCGACCCTCCCACGCTGGGCCGCGACCTGAAGCAGCTCACCGACGCCGGGTACGAGCTCACCGACGCGATCGCCCTCGACATGTTCCCGCAGACCGCCCACCTCGAGGTCGTGGTCCGGGTCGAGAAGACCTGACGGCGCACACGCCTGCTGCTGGTGCGAGATCCATCCCGGTAGAAGGGGACCTGGCTTGTCCCGACGCTCCAGGGCGGCGTTGCGCCTCCTCGCCGATGCGGTGCATCGACTCGTCGTCGCGCCTTGCCCTGAAACGCCGGTCCGGCGCCATCCCCCCTTCCACCGGTCGGATCTCTGCACTAGGGTCCGCGCGCCATGAAGTGCCCCTTTTGCGGCACCCTCGACAACCGGGTGATCGACTCACGCCTGTCCCAGGGTGGCGAAGTGACCCGCCGTCGTCGCGAGTGCGAAGGCTGCGACCGTCGCTACACGACCTACGAGCGCGTGGAGCAGGTCTTGCCCTACGTGATCAAGAAGGACGGGCGGCGCGAGCCATTCGACCGGATGAAGATCCTCGCCGGGCTGCGGCGGGCCTGCGAGAAGCGCCCCGTCTCGGCCGAGCAGCTCGAGCAGCTCGTCGACCGCATCGAGCGGGCGATGGTCGAGACGGGGGAGAAAGAGGTCCCGAGCTCCCAGGTCGGCGAGCGGATCATGGACGGGCTGCGAGACCTCGATCAGGTCGCGTACGTGCGCTTCGCGAGCGTCTACCGCTCGTTCAAGGACATCCACGAGTTCATGGCGGAGCTGTCCCACCTGCTGGGGCGCGCGTGAGCCGAGTCGACGAGGCCATGATGCAGCGCGCCCTCGAGGCGGCGCGCGGTGGCCGCCCGAGCCCGAACCCGCACGTCGGCGCGGTGGTCGCGCGGGGTGAGCAGGTCATCGCCATCGGCCACCACGAGCGGGCGGGCGAGGCGCACGCCGAGATCGCCGCCATCCGGAACGCCAAGGGCGCGACCGAGGGCGCCACGCTCTACTGCACGCTCGAGCCCTGCAACCACTTCGGCCGCACGCCGCCCTGTACCGACGCGGTCCTCGAGGCGGGCTTCGCGCGGGTGGTCATCGGCTGCGCCGACCCGAAGCCGCACGTGCCCGGGGCGGTGGAGAAGCTCCGCGCGGCGGGCCTCGAGGTCGAGGTCGGCGTGTGCGAGGCGGACGCGCGAGAGCTCATCGCGGACTTCAGCCGGCACATCTCGACCGGGCTGCCCTACGCCATCCTCAAGGCGGCGGTGACGCTCGACGGTCGCATCGCGACGGCCGAAGGCGACAGCCAGTGGATCACGGGCGAGGCGGCGCGGACCGAGGCGCACCGCATGCGCGACCGGGCGGACGCGGTGCTGGTCGGCGTGGGCACCGTGCTCGCCGACGATCCCTCCCTGACGGTTCGCCACGTCGAAGGCCGCGACCCCATCCGGATCGTGCTCGACACGCACCTGCGCACGCCCCCGGGGGCGCGGCTGCTCGCGGGCGACGGATCCGCGGCGACGTGGATCCTCCATGGGCCCGAGGCGTCGGCCGAGCGCCGCGCCGCCCTGGCGGGGGCGACCCTGATCGAGGTGCCGAGCCAGGGCGGCCGCGTGGACGTGCGCGCCGCGATGAAGGCGCTGGGCGAGCGCGACGTGGTCCGCCTGCTCGTCGAAGGGGGCGGCCAGGTGCACGGCGCGCTCTTGCGGGAGGAGCTCGCCCAGGCGGCGGCCGTGTTCGTCGCCCCGAAGATCCTCGGCGACGCCGCCGCGCGCCCCCTCGCGGACGCGGGGCCCGTCTCGCGCATCGCGCAGGGCTGGCGTCTCGAGTCGCCGAGGGTGCGGACCCTCGGGGTCGACGTGCTCTTCGAGGGTGAGCTCCGCCGCGGGTGAGCCGCTGGCACCTCCCGCCCGCCGAAGCTATGTAGGGCGCGTGGCGACCCGCGACACCCGACTCGACGCGATCGAACGCGTGCACCGCGCGCTCGAGGACATCCGCGCTGGACGCATGGTGATCCTGGTCGACGACGAGGACCGGGAGAACGAGGGCGACCTCGTGATGGCGGCCGAGAAGGTCACGCCGGAGACCATCAACTTCATGGCGCGCTACGGCCGCGGCCTCATCTGCCTCGCGCTGACCGAAGAGCGGGTGGCGCAGCTCGACCTGCCGATGATGGTGGACGGGAACCGCTCCTCGCGCTCGACCGCCTTCACCATCTCGATCGAGGCGGCCGAAGGCGTCACGACCGGTATCAGCGCCGCGGACCGCGCACACACCGTGCTGACCGCCGTCGGCGCCGACGCCAAGCCGAGCGACATCGTCAGCCCCGGGCACATCTTCCCGCTGCGCGCGAAGCCGGGCGGCGTGCTGCAGCGCACCGGGCACACCGAGGGCTCGGTCGACCTCGCCAGCCTCGCGGGGCTCTCCTCGGCCGGCGTGATCTGCGAGATCATGAACGAGGACGGAACGATGGCGCGCATGCCCGACCTCGTGCGCTTCGCCGACACGCACTCGCTCCGCATCCTCTCGATCGCCGACCTCATCCAGTTCCGGCTCCAGCACGAGCAGATGGTCTCGCTGCTGAGCGAGGCCGAGGTGGAGCTGCCGAGCGGCCGCACCTGGACCGCCAGGACCTACGGCACGCCCGAGGGCAACCGGCAGTTCCTCGCGCTCTCGCTGGGCGCGCTCGACGAGACGCCGACCCTGGTGCGCATGCACACCGCGAGCGTGCTCGGCGACGTC
>SHBB01000547.1 GCA_004213565.1 Sandaracinaceae bacterium | reverse complement strand
GACCGGCTGGCCGACGAGATCGAGCGAGCGATCGGGACCCGTGCCGGCGACGTCGCCGAGCTCGCCCGGACCTGGAACGGGCTGGTGGAGGAGGCCGAGGCGGCGCTCGAGCGCCCCATCGAGTCGGTGCGAGAGCTGCGGACGCTCGCCCGTCGGGTCCAGATCGACGGCGAACACCGCGCCCGCCTGCTCACACAGATCCTCGCGGACGCCCCGCTCGACGACGTGTTGGAGGGGCTGCACGTGGAGGACCTCCCGTTGGACCGGGTGTGGCGTCGATACCGTGACTTGGAGGCGGCGGGCGATGACGCGCTTCGGACGCTGGCCACCCAGGCGACCGACCACCTGATCGACGCCATCGTCCCGCCCAACGTGGACGAAGCGGTCCGTTCGACGTGGGCCGAGCTCCACCACGGTCTGGAGGGCGCGGGCCGAACGAGCGGCCTGCGCGACGTCTACACCCTGCTCGAAGGGCTCGCCGAGGCCGAGCTCGACGACGACGCGGTCCACCGGGTCTGGGAGCACCTCCGGCGCGCCCTCGCGCTCGGGGCCGAGCTGAAAGCGCTCTTCGAGCTCCCGGCGACCCGCCTGCTCCACGCCGACATCGCGCCGCTCCTCGACCGCCCGCTGCTCGAGAGCTTCCCCGCGCTCGAGGACCTCCGGCCGGAGGAGATGCGTCGACCGCGCGAGGAGGCGCAGCTTCGACGGGCCGCCACCGCGCTGGAGCTCGCGCGGGCCCACGAGAACCGGTTCAAGTTCAGCCTGTGGCACTCGGGCGAGGGCTATCAGCTCGACGATCAGGGCCGCCTTCCCTGGCTGGAGTGGGCGCCGCAGGTCACCGACAGCAACCTCGGCGTCCAGAACCCCGAGCTCCACTACCACCCCCTCGAGGGCCTGACGCCGGGCGCCGACTGGGTCCTCCGGCTCGACCTCCGCGGCGAGCTCCGTCCCGGCCCGGAGATCCAGGACGTCCTCGTGCACGTGAGCGTCACGTTCTCCCGCGCCACCACCGCCCCGGACCCGCTGCTCGGGGTGAGTCACGCACGATAGAGCGTCGCGCCTGCCAAGGTCCTATCGGGGGAAGAACCAAGCTCATCGCTCGGCTCGTTGACAGATGTCGCCACCGCCGCGACTCTCTCGCTGAGGAGGGAGACGGTGAAGGCGTCTGACTACATGCGATTGGCAGACGGATCCGTGTATCCGGTACTGGATCACCCAGAGCTCACCGACGCGGAGCGCGCGGTCCTTCGAGCCGCGCTCCACGACTCCAACTACGGGAACGCATCGAGCTGGGGGTGCCTCGGGGTCGCACTCGTGCCGATCGCTCTCGTGGCCGCGGCGGCGATCTGGATCTGGACCCACATCCCGCGGACTTTCGCAACCCATGCACTCGTCTTGGGGGGTGCCGCAGTCCTGATTGGCGGGATCGCAAGGCTGGCGAAGGACACCGGTCACGCGAAGGGCGCAGGGCGAGTGCTCCGCGACTCCTACCGCGAGCCGTTCCTGTACATCCGTCCCAGCTCGACGGACAGAGGCGACACCTTTCGCCCCGATCTGATCAAGAAGGTCGAGATCGACGCAAGCCCCGAGATCTGGATGGGCGCGCTGCTGAAGCCGTGGGGGCCCCTTGTGTCCCTGGCGGGCCCGACCGAACACTCGACGATGCAAGGGGCGCATCAGCTCGCGCGAGTTTCGAGCTCGGACTGGCGAACTCTAGTCACGGCGATGATGAAGGTGTCCCAGGCGGTGGTGGTCGGGATCGCCGCCCCGAACGACAACGTGGTGTGGGAGCTAGCGACGCTTCTGGAGCACAAGCCGCTCGACCGAGCAATACTGGTCCTTCCTCCCGGGACTCCGGTGGGCGCCGGAGAAGCGTTCGAGCGCGAGCTACGCACCGTTCTCGGGCGCGATACCCCGGTCATGGATCGCACGTACGCGCACCGTGGCGAGCGCCCGTTGGTCTTCACATGGGACCGCGATCAGTTCCGAGCGTCGAACGTCATCGGTACGGTGAGGACGCGCCTACGCGAGAAACTCGGCCATCCTTGACCTGTGCGCTGGCGCGCACAAACTGACACTCGGGAAGCTTCAGGGAGGGATGATGCAGCGTGTCTTCTTGTCGTACTCGTTCCGCGACGCGGACAGAGAACCGGCGCGATGGGTGCGCACGGTGCTGGAGAGTCATGGCATTCGCGCCATCACCGGCGAGGCGCTCGGCGGTGGAGGTCTCACGGCAACGGTCAAGGCCCGCATCGACCAGTCGGACGCGTTCGTCGGTATCTGGACCCGCCGGGAAGCCATCGACGAGGCGGGGACCAAGTTCCGCACGAGCAACTGGCTGATCGAAGAGGCAAACTATGCACGGCATTCGAAGAAGCCCACGGTCCTCCTGGTCGAGGAGGGCGTGGACGCCAGTGGCATGTGGGAAGCGCACGAGCGGCTAGCCTTCAGCCGCGATCGGCCGCTCGAGGCAATCCTCAGGTTCGGACAGACACTCGGAGTATGGCGCGACGAGCACGGGCGTATCGTCGAGGTTCGACTGACGCCTGACGACATCGCGCGCAAGGCCGCCCAACCCGGTTCGGGGTACGAGTGCCACTACCGGCTCCACCGTGGCCACGAAGTCGGTGAATGGACGAGGGCAAACGTGCGCTCCCACTCGGGTGGCGTCCTGACTCATCTGTTCGGCGTGACGGACGACCAACTGTTCGAGATCTGGCTCAAGAGCCCGAACGACTCGTGGATGGCCCCCGCGTCGGCAAGCTATGTGGCCATGCTGGAGAAGGTGGAATCATGACGCTCGAGACCGCGCAGCAATCCGAGTATCAGGGCGACGACCGGTGGCGCTGGGCCGTCTGGATCGAAGGAACCGACGACGAGCTCGACAGGGTCGCGGCCGTCACCTACAAGCTCCACCGAACGTTTCCCAAGCCCATTCGCCAGCGTACCGACCGAGCCAGCAAGTTCCGCCTTGACGCCAGCGGGTGGGGTACCTTCGATATCTTCGTGACCGTCGAGACGAAGGATGGTCGCGAGCTGGAGCTCGTCCACGCGCTCGAACTGAGCTACCCAGATGACCCGGTCGCGCCGCCCCGAAAGGCGCTCTCGTCGCCGCCCAAGACACGACGCGTCTTCCTCTCTTACTCCGCAGAAGACGCGGTTCAGGCGGCGAAGATCCGAGAAGCACTGGAGCCTCACGACATCGTCGTGGTCGACGCAGAGTCCCTCGACACGAGCCTACCGGAAGACCTAGCGACCGAGGTCGCGCTCGAGAACGCCGACGCTTACGTCGTCTACCTGCCTACTTCCGAAGGTCGACCGTCCCGATTCGTCAGCAAAGAAGCCAGCGCGGCCCATCGGGCTCAGGTGCCCATGGTCGTCGTGGGCGACGAGCAAGGCGAAGACTCGTTCTTTTCGGGCGCCAAACGAGTCAGCCTGAAGAGCGCCCGCATGAAACTGCCAGGAGTGATCGCGTCGTTGACTCGCAGGCCAACGAAGCGGCGCCCGTAGAGTCCGCCCTTTGCTCGGTTCCAGCAGCGCCCCACGCAAGCTTCGACGCCTCCTGTAGGCACGAGCTTCCGGTCTTCTCCACTGAGATCGCGAGCTGGAGGGCGCGACGACCCTGGACAGCGTCGCGTCCGGAGAGGGCCTCCATCCCAGGACGGCGGACGACCTGCGGCCGCGGGTCACGCGCAAACGGGCTCGCGCCAAACCCGTGGCTCTCGCCGCCAGGGACCGAGTGCAGCATGCGCGCCGTTCAGCTTCCCTGGCCCCGCTCTAACCACTCCTGGCTTTCCACAGAGTCCAATACCGGGGACATGCGCGGTTTCGAACCGGGACAACCTACACGACCGTCCTACAGCGACCAATCATGACATCTACGGAACGCCCATTGACACAAGGGGCGGAGCAGGGGTAGCCTTGGTTGGATGGGTGGGTGCCCGCAGAGGCAAGGCAGATTCTGCTGAGGCCCCGTCTCGTCAATCCATCCGTGTGACCAAGTAGTCCGACGCACCAAGGAGGGGATCGGTGCCGACGTCATCCTGGAACAATGAGGCGCGGCAGCCGCCAAGGCGCGCCGCACTTCCGCCAGATCGCAGCGAGCTGAGGTACGGCAGTGGCTGACGGAATCGTAGCTCCTTCGGATAGGAGCGTCGTCGCCGAGGCGCCGTCCCAGGCGGGCCGCAAACGGCGTCTCGCGAGCCTATTCAAGCGGACCTACCGCGGAGTGTTCGGAAATCCCAAGAACGCGATCTTCCTGAGCTACCGCACCGCCGACGCACTATGCGACGCAGCGTGGCTGACGGAGTCTCTGCGCCGCTCGTTCGGCCATGCAAGCGTGTTCCTGGCCCCTGAATCTCTACGCCACGAAACCGACTTTCCACCCGAATTAAAAAGATCTATCAGGCGCTGCAGTGTCGTCATTGTCATCGTGGGACCGAACTGGAACCCAGAACAACTGCACAACACAGACGACTGGGTGAGGCACGAGCTGGAATGCGCGAAGCAGTACAACAAACCCGTATTCGCCACACTGGTGCGCGGCAGCGCCTTCCCCGAAGAGACCCCCGATGCCCCTGAGCTCAAGAGACTCAAGGAGAGCCAGTTTCAGAAGATCAGAGACGAGAGCATCCGAGCTGATCTAGGAAACCTCTGCCACCGTATCGAGTCCTATGGCCTCTGCAATCACTACCGCAGTCAGAGCGACACGCTAAGCGTGCTTACCTCCTTCGCGACGGCCTTGGTTCTATCCTTTCTTCTGATGGACCCTCGCGACTCAAGCCTCGCGCGCTCAACTCTAATACTACTGGGCGCACTGCTACTATTCGCAGCAGCAGCCAAGGAAGCCACCTCAGAGATTCGTGCGTTCGCCTCCGTGACCGGCGTCGGTGGTGCAACTTTAGTGGCGACACACCTGGCCTTCCTGGGACCTGACTTCTGGGAACTGGGCAACCTGTATCTCGCTGCCTTCCTTGCATCTTTCACGGTTCTAGGAAGAGCATGGGCGAAGCTCGTTCGCTGGAAACAGTAGAAATTTCTACAGGCAGTGCTCGGGAGACCCGACTATGTCTAGGAACACACTCCGGATCTGTACGCCGCTGGCGCTGGTTGTCGTATCGATGCTTGCCGGATGCCATCCTCCCTTGGGTGGCGGCTCGATGCTGTTCTCCGAGATGGAGCGGGGATACGCGATCGTGCTCCCGCTCCCCCGACCCACGCTCGTATGCAACCAGCCGTCGGCTCTCGACGCCGCGATGCGAGAGGACCGCGACCGACCGCTCGTTGCGGTACACCGAAAACTGCGAATGAGTGTACTGGGGTCGCTCGACCTCGGCGCTGTTGCCGTACTGGACGCCGACTACCGCGCCCACGGAGTGGCGTTCTTGATAGGACCCGAGGAGGTTCGACCAACCGGAGAACGAGACGTCGGACGCCCTGCTCAACGGGTTCCAAGGTTCTTGACCCGTGATTATGTTCGCGAGATGTCGCGACTGCGCACCCCTCGGGCTAGAGCGAGAGCGATCGCCGTAGTCGTCCGTGGCTCCACCAATGCACAACTCACGTCAGGGCAGCAGCCGAACTGGAGGCAGTTCTTCGACTCGTTTGGCCTCGCGCGAGGGAGCTCGAGGGCGCTCGAAATGACTCGCCCGGCCAGTGTCACCATGCTTTTCTATGACTTCACGAGTGTCCCGGATGGAGCCGGAGAGTATCGATACGTTCCAGCCCCTGATGTCCTGAACAAGTCGATCGTTCGGCCGTACGGCTTGGGGGACTGTCAGTGACTCGCGACATTGTTTTTCTGCGCTGTGCCGTATACGGAGTCGCCAGCTGCCTACTGGTCGGCACGACGGTGGCCGGCTGCGGCGTACTCCGAAGCACGCGAGACGCTTCCGTGGCTCTGCTCATCGAGATCGGACGCATGCGGCCAAATGCAGGGCACTGCTCGGCAACCGGCACCGCGCCTGTGCGAACGGTGCAGCTCGAAAGGCGGGTGGAGCCGGTGCGGCAGCATAGTCCACGGCAGTGCTGGGCTTCCGTGCTGGAGATGGGCTGCGCTCATTTGGGCGGAAGCATGGCACAGGGTGACTACGCGCAGGCCGTGGACCGCGCTCGTGCGTGGGACCGTGGAGAGGACGTGCATGGTTACATGCTGCTCCACGAACTGCTCGGCGCCTGGTGGTTTCCTCTGCGCCCTGCGACTGCGGAGAGCAATGAGGAAGTGATGGTGCTGCGACCGCTCCAGCTCGGGCGCGGTCCCAGGTCCCTGGTGGCGGCTCTGGAGAACGATCGGCCTGTTGCGGTCGTGTCCACTACGACTTTGCCGGAGGGCGAGCGTGCGGGCCACATGTGGCTGCTCACGTCTGCGCGTGTCGAGGGACAGGACGATGCGGCGCGCCTGATCAGCGTCTCTGGGATCGACCCCTGGCATGGTCGTCCGACGGAGCTCTCGTGCTCGGACTTCGCCGCGACGACAACGGTCGCGATGGAGATGACCACGTCAGACAGGAGCACGGAGACGGCCAGGCGACGGGAGTTCGAGCGACGGCATCGATGACCGGGCGTCTACCGGTGACTACGTCCCCATACTCCGCCTTTGCTGTATACGTCAGCTAGCTGAGCGTGTATACAACACCCTGCGGCTGGGGGAGGGGTGATGGGGAACGCAAGGGTTCGGCTGCGGGTGCCGGGGAGCCCGGTGCAGGCTGAGCAGGAGTCGCCGGGGGTGCAGGTGCGCAGGCGGGTCGTGCTCGCGACCGGCCTGCGCGCGGCGGAGACCGTGGAGCGGGAGCTCGTCGAGGTCGACGCGGACGACTTGCTCGAGCTCGAGTGGCGCGACGGGCTCGTGGAGGTGATGCGCGCGTCCGACGTCGCCGATGGGACCGAGCTCGGCGTCGAGCTTCGCACGGTCCGGACCGGGACCGCGGACCGGGGCGGCGTGCTGCTGGACGCGCTCAACCTCGTG
>SHBB01000546.1 GCA_004213565.1 Sandaracinaceae bacterium | reverse complement strand
GGAACACGCCGGTGATCACGGCGGGGAGCTGACCGAGGGACGGCAGCTCGAAGGTCTCCGTTCCCGTGGGCGCGGCGTCAGCCCCCGCCATCGCCCACGCCTCGCGAGGATCGATGAAGCGCCCGGGCCGGAGCGCCGCCGCCACGCCGAGCCCGAGCGCGATCGAGCCGGCGGTGGTGAGCACGAAGAACCCCGCCGCGCGCAGGCCGAGCGACTTCAGCTGCCGCATGTCGTCGCTGGCTCCGAGGCCGCGGATCACCGACGCGAACACCAGCGGGACGACGATCATCTGGATGAGCACGATGAAGAGCCGGCCCGGCAGCGCGAGCCAGCTGGTGATGGCGCTCGCGAGCTCCGGGTCGACCCAGCCCACGCTCGGTCCGAGGAGCATGCCGGCCCCGACCCCGGCCATCATGCCGAGCACGACCTGGAGCCAGAGATGGCTCTTCACGAGCCGCTCGAGGTGTCCGGTCAGCCGACGGAGCGGCGCGAGATCGAGCTGGGCGACGGTGTCGAGGGGCTCTCCGGCCATGGCGCGGACGGCAGATACGCGCCGTCGGACCGCGCGCCATAGGCCCTCCGAAGAGCGGCGCTTCCGTTGCGATGTCGAATGGAAGGGTGGTAGACCGCCGCGGATGGAGGTGACATGAGCCCACCCCGTCGTCGACGAGATCCTGGCCCGTCGCGACGCCGACGGCGTGCGCGCCTGGTTCGACGAGCAGGCATCTCCTGCGGCGTCAGCGGGCCGAGCGACGCCGACGCGACTTGAGGCCGTCGCGCGGACGGCGTAGGAGTAGCCCGAGCCGGGCTGGCGGAATTGGCATACGCAGGCGACTTAAAATCGCTCGGGGGCAACCTCATCTGGGTTCGAGTCCCAGGCCCGGCAGATCACAGCCAGCCGCGCCGCTGGTAGTCCGCGTAGGCGTCGCGCGCGCCGCGCTCGAAGTCGTGGCGCGGCGCCCAGTCGAGGGTGGCCATCGCGCGGCGCGGGTCGCAGCTCTGGTGGCGCTGAGTGGCGTCGGCGGCCTTGTCGCGCGAGAGCATGACCGGCCGGTCCCGCAGCCGCCCGGCGAGCTCCGCCGCGGCGCCGATGGCGCGCATGGCGAGGGGAGGCACGGGCAGGACGCGGACCGAGCGGCCGACCGCGGCGCCGATGTGACGAGCCATGTCGCGCCGGAGGTAGGGCGCGGGCTCGGCGACGAAGTAGGCGCCGCTCGGGTGCGCGACCTCGAGGGCGCGGGCGATGGCCTCGGCGCAGTCGGCGCCGTGGAGCATGGAGAGGGTGCCGCCGGGGTGCACCATGGGGACGACGCCGCGCTCGGCGGCCCGGAAGAGGCCGACCATGCGGTGCTCGCCCGGCCCGTAGAGCGCGGGCGGGCGCAGGGCGGTGACCGGGAAGGCGCTCGCGAGGGCGAGCCGCTCGGCGGCGAGCTTGCTCTTGCCGTAGTGGCTCACCGGCGCGTCGGGGGCGCCGTCGGCGTCGGCCGGGAGCGCCTTGGAGGGGCCGTGCGCGGCGAGGCTGGAGATGAGCACGAAGCGCTGCAGGGTGCTCGGCGCGGCCTGCACGAGCGCGCGCGTGGTCTCGGTGTTCCCGCGGTAGAAGTCCTCCGCGCGCCGCACGATGCCGCCGCCCGCCGCGTGCACGATCGCGTCGGTCTCGGCCGCCGCGCGCAGGGTCGGGGCGTCGTCGAGGGAGCCGCGCACGACCTCCACGCCGAGGGTCTCGATCGCCTCGGTGCGGCTGCGGGCGCGGGTGAAGGCGCGCACGAAGTGTCCCCTCTCGCGCAGCGCGCGGCAGAGGTGCAGCCCGAGGAAGCCCGTCGCGCCGGTGACGAGGACGCGCATCTCAGTCGCGGAAGGGGCTGACGCGGCCGAGCGCGATGGCGCGCGCGGCGGGGAACGCGCGGCGCACGTGGGGCGCGTCTCGCAGCGCGTTGCGGGCCATCGCCACCGACGCGCGGTAGATGGGCGCGACCTGCGCGCGCGAGGCGGCCGAGAGCTGCGCCGACTCGCGCGCCCGCTCGTGCTCCATGATGGTCAGCACCGTGTTCCAGCCGAGCGCGGCGAAGATCAATCGGTGCTCGGGGCTGGCGTCGCGCGCGCGCTCGCCGTGCTCGACCAGGGTCTGGATCTCGGTCCGGCGCTGGCTGAGCTCCTCGTCGCTCAGCGCCGCGAGGAGCGAGATGGCCCGCGACAGCTCCGCCTCGTAGGGCGCGAAGCTCGGCGCCTCGGACGGGACCCGCGTGCGCGCTTCGTTGACGAACGCGATGGGCACCGCGATGGTCAGGCCCGCGACGCCCTGGTCGGGCCGGCCGCGCATCGAGACGATGCCGATCAGCGCGCCGTCGCGGTCGATGACGGGGCCACCCGAATTGCCCGGGTTGACCGAAATGCTCAGGTGCAACAGCCCGTCGCGGGTGACGCGGCTGACCTCGCCGCTCGACGCGGCCGGGTTCGGCTCGCGCACGTCGAGGGGGTAGCCGCTGACGCTGACCCGCTCGCTCATGGTCAGCCGTCGCGGGGCGTCGGGGAGCGAGAGGTGGTGCGGCAGGTCCCGATCGACGGCGACGAACGCGATGTCGTGCTCGAGGTCCACGTAGACCGGGCGCGCCGGGATGGGGTCCGACTCGCCGGGCGGGACGACCGTCCACGCGTGCATGCCCCAGACGACGTGGCGCGCGGTGAGGATGAGGCGCGGGCCGATGGCGACGCCCGAGCCGTGGCCCATCGACGGCTCGGCGCCGACGCGTCGCACGCCCGTGGTCCGGCCGGTCCCCGGCGACGGCTGCATCCCGCTGACGCCGATCACGCGCACGGTCGCCCGATCGATCGGCCGCAGCTCGACGCCTTGGGCCTGGGCGAGCGAGGCCGCCAAGAGTGGGATCGCGAAGCAGAGCAGGCGCGTCATCTCAGAGGATCCGGAAGGAGTCGAAGTAGGCCATCAGGTCCCGGGCGTGGCCGCGCATCGAGGCGCGAGGGCCGATCGCCTCGACCACGTAGAGCCGGCTCGCGGTCTGGTAGAGGCGGGTGAAGGCGCGCGTGCCGCCGCGGTCGGTCGTGAACACCAGGCCGGGGTAGCCGTTGGTCTGGACCGGCCGGATCTCGCGCTGGAGGTGCAGCTGCTCGCGCATCGCCGCGTACGCGCCGTCGGGCATGCGCGTCGAGAACGTCACCACGCGGACGCGGTAGCGGCCCCAGTCGTCCTGCGTCTGGTAGGTCCAGACGGGCGTGCGCTGCCCGTCCAGCATGATCTCCGCCTCCTCCATCGCTGGCGCGCTGGGCATCGAGATCGCGAAGTCGGCCTCGGGGATGTAGAGCGGGGTCCACGTGCCGTCGCCCCGCCGCGCTCCCTCGCGCGGCAACAGGGCGTGCGCGGGGTCGAGCTGGATGGACCCCATGAAGCGGCTCGCGATCTGCATCGCGTCCTGGCTGCGTCGCGGGACCACGGCCAGCGCGATGATGACGCGGTCGGCGCCCACGAACTGGCGCATCGCGACGAAGGTGTCGTTCTCGCCGCGGCCGAGGTCCTCGCGCGCGTAGAAGCCCTGCACGGTCAGGCGCTGGCTACGCTCGCGCTCGAGGTCCGCGCTCTCGAAGATGCCCTCGGCGAAGGCCGCCGCCGCGATGAGCGGGTCGCCGACGTAGCCGCCCTCGAGCTGGTTCACGTGCACGGCGAACAGCCCGTAGCGGGTCTCGGCCCGCACGCTCGTCTGCCGCATGCGCGCGCCGTCCTCGGCGCGGTTCTGGTCCGTGTCACCGATCGGGCGCGCCGGCATGCTCACCCGCACGCCGCTGCCCCGCGGGGAGACGTCGTGCCACTCGACGGTGCCCGCCGTGACGGGGCGGGTCCAGCCGTAGCGCTGACGAGAGGCGCAGCTGGGGAGGATCAGCAGGCAGGCGAGCGCGGCGCCGAGCCAGCCGAGGGTCGAGCGGGCCATGGTTCTCCGAGACGACGAGGAGGGTGAGAGTGAACCTCTCCCGCATCGCCACGAGGGTCAAGCCGTCATTCGGAGAGGAGGCGCTCGATCAGCGGCGTGATCCGCGTCTGCGAGCGCTGCGGGCGCAGCACCTCTTCGACGATCCCGCGGATGCGCGCGCCGCTCCAGCCCTCGCGCGCCACGAGGAGCGAGATCTCCGAGTCGCGCACCGAGGGGCTGCCGTGCCACGAGTGGTAGGGCCCGCTGAAGTACGTGCGGTCCTTCTCGGGGATGTCGTGCCCGAGGTTGGCGACCAGGATCACGTCGCCCGCGAGGTGGCCGCGCGGGCCGACCGCGAGCTGCTCGAGGCGCCGCGGCAGGTCGCGCCAGTCCAACCTGGGGTGTTCCTCGAGCCACGCCGCGACGTCGTGCGTGCGCTCGCCGTCGAAGACGCGGAAGGCGTTCGGCCGCGCGTCGTGCGCGACCGGCTCGCGCACGAGGATCATCGCGAGGCTGCCCTGCAGCGCGGGGAAGGGCTGGCCGTGCTCGGAGGCGTCCCAGAAGCGGCGCGCCGCCACCAAGACGTCTTCCTCGTAGCGAGGCGGCGCCGACCAGTCGCAGGTGTCGCCCTCGTCCGGGCAGCGGCTGCGGTCGGCGAGGTAGAGGTAGGCGAGCCCGCCTTGATAGGCGAAGACCGAGTCGAAGTCGGCGTCGTCGGGCACGACCAGCTCGGGCGGGCGCGGACGGAACCCCGCGCGGCGCAGCACCGCGGGCGGATCGTCGGCCGAGTCGTCGACGGAGAGCGCGTGCTGATCGTCGTGCTGCACGGGGGTGTGCCCGTGGTCGCTCACGACGACGATCCAGGTCTCCGAGAGCACCCCCTCGGACCGGTAGCGATCGAGCACGCGCCGCAGCCCCGGGTCGATGACGTTCATCAGGTGCTCGTGCTGCTCGTCGAGCGGGTTCTCCCGCGAGTGCGCGACGAGGTCGACGCCCGGGAAGTACATCGTCTGCAGGTCGGGCACACCGAACTCGTCGATGGCCTCGAGGACCTCCTCGATGGAGCCCTCGTCGAGCTCCGCGTAGGCCTCCTCCGAGATCGTGTGCTCGCCCCGGAGCGCCTCGGGCAGGATCGAGAACATCTGCACCGCGTCGAGCGCGCGGGGGGTCGTGTAGACGTCGGCCCCTCGGTGAATCGGTCCGAGGCTGACGTGGCTGCGCAGATCGAGCCGCTCGAACACGGTCTGCACCGCGATCTGATCCCCCATGAAGCCGTCGGTGTGGATCTGCATGGCGTGGTCCATGCCGCGCACCGACACCGGCGCGGGCGCGAGGAAGCGGCGCGTCGTCCGGTCGAACCACTCGTTGCCGGGGACCCCGCTCTCCGCCGCGGGCGCCCCGGTGTAGACCGTGGTCCAGGCGGCCATGGTCGTGCTCGGCAGGATGCTCATCACGTCCCGCGCGCGGTACGCGTGCTCGAACTGGCCCGGGCGGTCCTGGCCACGCCCGGCGACCGCCTCGAGGCTCGACAGCTCCCCGCCGTCGATGGCCATGCCCAGCTCGTCGCTGCCCACGCCGTCGAGCCCGATCAGCAACAGCCGCGTGGTGCCGCGGGTCTCGCGGAGCGGGTGGCGCAGGGTCTGGACGCCCGAGTGCTTCACCAGCGAGATGGCCTCGGAGACGGACACTCCGCTGCCGCAGCCCACGAGGAGCAGCAGGAGCCAGAGAGGGAAAACACACCGCATGCGAGGGAGGTAGCCCCCGCGCGCGCGTTCACTCACTTTGGCTCGACGGTCATCCAGTTGGAGCCGGTCTCGACGTCCCGATAGAGGTGGAGCCGGACATTCGTTGGCCGCATCCGGTACGTGAAGGTGTAGTCGATGAAGACATCGAGGTTGTCTTCCTCCACCCCCCTCTTGAAGCGTCCATAGACGAGGCGGTTGTTGCAGCACGGCGCCAGCTCGCCGAAGAAGTGCTTGCCCTCCGCGTCCTCGCGCTTCAGCCCGCTGAACCGGGTCTCGGTCGCGTTGTAGAGCAGCACTCGCCCGGTGTCGCTCAGCTGGATCACCCCGACCGGGAGCTGATCGATCTTGGCGCGGGGCAGGTCGGGCAAGACGCGCGCGATCTCGTCGGCGGCCAGCCGCGCGTGGCCATTCAGGCCCTCGTGGTCGTCCTCGTAGGCGGCGGGCGCCTCGAGGCCCTCGTCGAGCAGCGATTGCACGTCGCGCTTGCGGTAGCGGCGGTGGCCGCCGGCGGTCTTGCGCGCTGGCAATCGGCCCGCATCGGCCCAACGCTTGATGCTCGTGGGGCTGACACCGAGCGTGTCGGCGGCCTCACTGGTCGTGAGGAGCGCGTCCCGCTCCTCGATCGCGAGTTTGGATTCACTCATGACGTCCTCGGATGAAATCGACAAGCTCCTTCCCAGAGCGGGTGGGGACCTCGAAGCGCAGCTGGTCAGCCTCTACCAGGACCGCGCGAAGCTCTTCCGGGAGCTCGGGACGGCCGACCCGGACGACATCATCGCGATGGTTCGACGCCTCGAGGCCCAGCTCGTCTCGCTCTACGAGGAGCGCGAGCGGGCTTTCCTGGGGCGCGAGGTGGATGAGACCTGAGTCCGACACACCCGAACGGTTGGGCCACTCCCCGAACCCGGCCAACCGGGCGCGAACGAATGCCGCGACGGCCTCCGTGGCATCCCGGCGGTGGTCGCAGCACACCACGATGGGTCGCTTTCTTGACCGGAGAAGGGCGACTCCGGCACTCCCGAGGAGCCAGTGGCGTCGCGTCGGGCGAATGACGCGTCACCCAGGGAGGGCAAGATGATGAAGGAAGAGCTTCTCGGACGCGTGAGTGAGCTGGTTCAGCAGGTGACGGAGGCGCGCTTCGAAGGCGCGGTCTACGCCAAGCTGGCGCGCGCCCACGGCTACGCGGACGGCTACATGCGCGCGCTCATCGACACCGGCCTCGTCACGCGCGAGGAGCTGCTCGAGGCGGTCTCGAAGGCGCGCAAGGACGCCGTCGCGGCGGACGACGCGCGGCGGGCGGCGTAGTTTCTGGAGGGCCTGAACGCAGGCC
>SHBB01000545.1 GCA_004213565.1 Sandaracinaceae bacterium | reverse complement strand
GCCGGCTCCTCGTAGGGCGCGTCCTCCGGCAGATCGAGCCACACCGAGAGCTCCGGGCGCAGGCCGTGGGCCGCGGCGACCTCCTCCGCGCGCCGGCGCGCCTCCGCCCAGATGGGGTGGTCGTCGACGCGATCGGGCAGCGGGATGGTCTTCGGCAAGCGGCGGTGACGTAGCCGCCCGGCGAAGTCTGCCAGGATGGGATCGTCGGCGCGCTCCCAGCTGGCGAAGCAGCTCATCAGCATCGGGTCGTCCAGCTCGAGATACGCGCCGACGTCCAGCGGCTCGCCGAGCACCGCCGCGCGCACCGCGGCCGGGGTGTCGGGCGGCGCCGCGCCCTCCTGGATCAGCTCGGCCAGGCGGCGGAACATGGCCCGGATCAGGCACTCCGCCGCGCGCGTCGCCTTGTGATGGTAGACCTGCTGGTACATGAAGTGCCGCGCGAGGAAGAAGCCCTCGATGGGCGGCAGCCCCTTGCGCCCCTCGATCGCGAGCACGTGCTCCCCCGACGGGAGCGCCGCGAAGCAGAGCGCGCGCAGCAGCCAGTCCAGGTCGTAGAGGCCGTAGCGGACCCCCGTCATGTGGCTGTCGCGGAGCAGGTAGTCGCAGCGATCGACGTCGAGCTTGCCGCTGATGGTCCGGCCCAGCCACGGCACGCGGTGATCCCCGACGAGCAGGGACGCGACCCGCTCGGCCGTGCCCGCGCCGAGGCCCTCGAGCGCCGCGTGCACCTCGGTGCCGGGGTCGCGGATCACGTCGACCGTCCAGGACTCGTGCGCGCGCCCGTCGGGCAGGACCTCCTCGAAGAGGTGCGAGAACGGGCCGTGGCCGAGGTCGTGGAGGAGCGCGGCCGCGATCGCCTCGCGACGCGCCTGAGCGTCCAGCCGCTCCTCCTCGGGCAGCGCGTGGGCGCGGCCCTCGATGTGGCCCTGCAGGCGCACCATCACGTGCGCCGCGCCGATCGCGTGGGCGAAGCGCGAGTGCTCCGCGCCGGGGAACACGTAGGACGTGAGCCCGAGCTGACGCACGCGCCGGAGCCGCTGGACCTCCCGGGTGGCCAGCAGCGCCATGACCACCCGCTCGGCGTCGCCTTCGAAGGCCACGAGGCCGTGCACTGGATCCCGCAAGATCATCGGCGCGACCCTGCCTCACGGGCTCCGCGGCGACAAGGTGCGGGAATCGACGCGCGCCCGACCATGGTAGAGGGAGCATCATGAGAGCCGTCGTCGCCGTGGTCCTGGGCCTGTTCTTGCTCATCGCCTCCCCTCCCGAGCCGGCCGAGGCACAGGAGCTGGTCGGAGAGCTGAGGCGCCTGGTGTCCGAGTCGGGGCTGAGCGAGGAGGTCGGCGTCGCCGTGGTCGACGCGCACACCGGCCGGGCGATCTTCCAGCACCACGCCGAGCGGCCGATGAACCCGGCCTCCAACCAGAAGCTGGTCACCGCCTTCGCCGCGCTCCGGGCGCTCGGGCCCGACTTCACGATGCGCACCGCGGTGTACGGCGCGCTCGAGGGAGACGCGGTCCGGGGCGGCCTCGCGCTGCGCGGATACGGCGACCCGAACCTCACGCGCGGCGATCTCATGGCGCTGGCCGCCGACGTCGCCGATCAGGGCGTGCGCCGCGTCGACCGGATCATCGTCGACGCGAGCTACTTCGACGATCAGATCCTGCCACCCGCCTTCGGTCAGCAGCCGAACGAGGTCGCCGCCTTCCGCGCGCCCGTCTCCGCCATCGCGGTCGATCGCAACGCCTACGTCCTGCGGGTGTTGCCCGGGGCCGAGGTCGGCGCGCCCGCGCACGTGCGGCTCCTCGGCGCCGGCTACTTCGAGCTGAACAACCGCATCACCACCGCGGAGCCGGGGCGGCTGAACATCATCGCCGATCAACGCGGAGACGGGCCCCGGATGACCCTGCGCGTCAGCGGCAGCATCCCCGTGGACGTGCGCGGGGTGTCCTACCGGCGCCGCATCGAGAACCCCCTCCCCTGGGTCGGCTACGTCTTCGCGGAGGCGCTCCGCGCGCAGGGCATCCGCGTGGGAGACGGGGTCAGCGTGGGCGACACGCCGAGCGGGGCCGCCCTGCTCGCGTCGACCGAGAGCGACCAGGTGGCGACGCTGATCCACGCCCTCGGCAAGTGGAGCGACAACTTCGTCGCGGAGATGCTCTTCAAGGTCATGGGCGCGGAGCGGCACCGGCCCGGGCGCGCCGAGGACGCGGTGGCCGCGGTGCGGGCGGAGCTCGAGGAGGCGGGGATCGGCCTCGAGGGGATCGAGATCGTCAACGGCTCGGGGCTCTTCGACGGCAACCAGATCGCGCCCCAGCGGATCGCGGAGATCCTGCGCGCGGCGTGGAACGACCCCGCGATCCGCGGCGAGTACGTCTCCTCGCTGGCGGTGGGTGGGGTCGACGGGACCCTGCGTCGCCGGCTGCGCGATCTGCCGGCCCCGCGCGTCGTGCGGGCGAAGACGGGCACCCTCGCCGGGGTGATCGCGCTCAGCGGCTACGTGCTCGGCCCGGAGCCGGGCAGCGCCTACGCGTTCAGCTTCCTCGCGAACGACGTCCGGGGGCGCCACGGGCCGGCGCGGGGGCTCGCAGACCAGATCGCCACCGCCCTCGCCCGCCACCTGCACCGCTGACGGTGGAAGAGGGGCGCGCAGACCCCTGAACGCGCGACCAGGCTACACGTCTCGTGCCATTTCGGGCTTGTAAGGCGCCATTTCGGACCTGAAACGACGAGCCCCGCGCCCGGGGGTCCCGGGGCGGGGCTCAGGGGCGCCGCGGAGGGCGCAAGTAGCTTGTCCAGCTACTCCTTGATCTGGCGGCGGATCTTGCCGAGCGCCTGCTCCTGGAGCTGACGGATCCGCTCGCGCGACAGGTTGTACTTGTCGCCGATCTCCTTGAGCGTGAGCTCGTCCTCGTCGTCGAGGCCGAAGCGCCAGCGCAGGATGCGGGCCTCCATGGGCGTGAGGGTCTCGAGCAGGCGCCGGAGCTCCTCGCCCCACGTCTTGCTCACGAGCTGCTCGTAGGGCGTCGGGACGTTCTCCTGCTCGAGGAAGTCGATGAACTTCCGGCCGTCCTCGTCGTTGACGGGGCGGTCGAGCGAGAACGGGGTCTCGGCCCAGTATCCCTTGATCTTCTCGAGCTTCTCGGCCGCGATGCCGGTCTCCTTCTCGAGCTCCTCGGGGGTGGGCTCCTTGCCGGTCCGGGTCGCGATGGCCTGCGTCGCGCGCGCCACCCGGTTGTAGGTGTCGAGCATGTGCACGGGGATGCGCACCGCGCGGCCCTTGTCGGCGAGGGCCCGGCTGATCGCGTGGCGGATCCACCACGAGGCGTAGGTGCTGAAGCGGTAGCCGCGGTTGTGATCGAAGCGCTCCACCGCCTTCATGAGGCCGATGTTGCCCTCCTGGATGAGGTCGATCAGCGGGAGCCGACCGCGGTTGTAGCGGCGGGCGATGCTGACCACGAGGCGCAGGTTCGCGGCCACGAAGCGGTTCTTGGAGTGCTGCTGCGCGCCGTTCGCCCGCTCCACCGTCTTCAGGTACTTCTTGAAGGCGGGGGTGATGCGGACCTCGTCGCCGAGCATGTCGCGGTCGACCGCGAAGTCGCCGGCGAGCCGGTGCACGGCCTTGTCGGACTGGCTGACGAAGATGCGGTCGGAGTCGAGCGCGCGGAGCTTCGTGGCCAGCTCGACGCTGGTCTCGTCCCACTTGGCCTGGGACTTCTTCGAGAGCTTCCCGCGCGTCGCGGAGCGCGCGAGCTTGCGCATCGCGGCGATCTCCGGCAGCGGCTCCTCGTTGACGTGCCGCTCGACGACGGCCGCGACCGTCTCGAACGCCGGGGCGTACGAGAAGAGGGCCTCCCAGTAGCCGATCTCGAGGCGCTCGACCTCCTGCGCGGCCTCGACCTCCTCCTGCGGGGTCAGGACGCGATGACTCGCCATCTCGCGGAAGTACTTCGAGAGCGTCGAGTCGCCACCGCCCTGGCGCTCGAACTCCTTCAGTGCCTTCTTCGCTTCGGCGTCCGCCTCCGCCAGCTGCTTCGTGTCCGGCTCGGCCGTCCCGTCGATGCGGGTCTTCCCGGTCTGAACCGTACCTCGGCGGGCTGTCTGGGCTGCCTGCTTGGCCATGGGATCCGATCTCCTCTCGTCGCTCACGGGGCCTCCACGTCAGCGCCGACCAACGGCCGACCGGGGCCCCGTGTTCCACGCACGGTTGAACGCCCGGTCCCCATATGCGAGGTGCCCGAGCGGGCGGCGAGCATTGCACGGCTCATGCCATGGGGTGAACGGTCCGTCACCGGATCGTCACCGAGACAGCCGGGGCCTGTCGCCCCCTCCTGCTCACCACCCCGCTTCCGCTTGCCAGCCGTCATGGGCTTACTATGGGGGCTCCCGCCCATCCGAAAAGGGCGGGGCCCCGAATGGCCGCCCGCGCGCCTTCTCGCCAGTTCGCAGATCGATGTCTACCCCGTCGAGAATATTGGAGATCCTTGCCCCACGTTGGGGACTCGTGGCGGGGATCTTCGCCTGCATGGCGACCTCGTCGGCGACCACCGCGGCCTACGCGCTGCTCGCCGGCCCGCTCCTGGCGGCGGTGCAGGGCGACGCGCCGGACGACTCGCTCGCGTCCTCCCTCGGCGCGGTCCTGACGGGGCTGCCGGGCGGCCTTGTCGCCGGCGTGGCGGCCACCCTGCTGGCCGTCACGGTGGCCAGAGGAGCAGCCGCCTACGGACAGCGCATGCTCACGACCCGGCTCGGCCAGGACGTGGTGCGTCGCATTCGGGAACGCATGTATGTCCACCTGCTCCACGCTGCGCCACAGGTCCTGATCTCCCAGCGCCGGGGCGAGATCGCGTCCCGCATCTCGGGCGACGCGATGCAGGTGCAGGCGCTGGTGGCGAGCAACCTCGCGGCGGTCGCCTCCGATGGGCTCACCCTGGTCACCCTGGTCGGAGTCGCCCTCGCGCTCGATCCTGCCCTCGCCCTGGTGGCGCTGGCCGGCGTGCCCCCCATCGCCGCGCTGGTGGTCTGGCTGGCGCGAAAGGTCCGCGCGGCGCACCGGGCGGTCTGGGCGCAGTACGGCGAGCTCTCGAGCCGCGCGGCGGAGCTGGGCGACAGCGTCCCCGTGATCCGCGCGTACGGGGCGGAGCCGCAGGCGCGCCGCGGGTTCGAGGCGCACACGCGGACCCTCGAGGAGCTGGCCGTGGGCGCGACCCGCTGGACGGCCGTCGCGGGCCCGGTGGTGCAGCTGATGGGCGCGCTCGCCCTGGTCGTGGCCCTGGCGTGGGGGGCGGAGCGGCTCGCCTCGGGCGCGCTGTCGACGGCGTCGTTCGTCTCCTTCTTCGCCGCGATGTTCTTCGTCTACCGCCCCGTCCAGGGGCTCGGCGCGACCGTGCAGCGGGTGGCGAGCGGGCTGTCGGCCCTGGATCGCGTCGACGAGGTGCTCGCGCTCGAGCTCGAGGGCCCCGAGCCCGAGGGCGCCGTCGCGGTGGACGCGGCCGAGGCCCCGCTCTCGCTCTCCGAGGTGCGCTTCGCCTACCGCGCGGGCGCGCCGGTGCTGGACGGGGTCTCGCTCACGATCGAGCCCGGCTCGTCGGTCGCGATCGTGGGGCCCAGCGGCGAAGGCAAGACGACCTTGCTGCTCGTGATGCTGGGGCTTCTGGAGCCCGACGCGGGCGCGGTCACCCTCGGCGGCATCGAGGCGCGTCGGGCTTCGCGGGCGAGCTGGCGCCGCCAGTTCGCGTGGGTCACCCAGGAGCCGCTGCTCTTCGGCGACACGGTGCTCGCGAACGTGACCCTCGCGGACGAGGCGCCGGACCGCGCGCGCGCCGAGCGCTGCCTCGAGATGGCGGGCGCGACGGGGCTGATCGCGGCGCTGCCCGGCGGGCTCGATCACGCGCTGGCGGAGGGCGGCAAGGGCCTCTCGGGGGGAGAGCGGCAGCGGCTCTGCATCGCCCGGGCGCTCTATCGCGAGGCGCCGATCCTGGTCTTCGACGAGGCGACCAGCTCCCTCGACGGGCCGAGCGAGCGGGAGATCGCCGAGACGATCGAGCGGCTGATGGGCGAGCGCACGGTGGTGCTGGTCAGCCACCGGCTCAGCACGGTGCAGCGCGCCGACCGCGTGGTCGTGATGGAGAGCGGCCGCGTGGTCGAGGCTGGCCCGCCCGCTCACCTGTGGGAGACTGGCGGCCGCTTCCACGAGCTCTTCCGAGACGCGCTCCCGCGGTAGCCGCCGCAGTCAGGATCCCGTGATTCGCCTCAGCCTCGCCCTCGCGCTCCTCTGTCCCCTGCTCGCCCCGGCGCCGTCCGCCGCGCAGGCGCCGCTGCCGCACGAGATCGACCTGGGCGCCCCGCCCCGCCCCTTCACGCTCCGGGTCGAGGCCACCGACGAGGGCCCCGTGCTCGTCGTGGAGGCGCCGCGCGGAGGCGAGGTGGAGTCTGCGCTCCCCATCCCGAGCGTGGAGGCGGCGACGGTGGAGTCGGTGGAGGTCGCGGCCGGGCACCGCGTGGCCATCGTGCGGGCCACGGGAGGCGACGCGGAGGCGGCGGCGCTGGTGGCGCTGAGCGGGCGACGCCCGGCCGTGCTGTGGACCGGGCGGACCGATCTCCACGGCGACCCCGGCGAGCGCATCGCGGACGTCCTGAGCCTCGAGGACCGGACGAGCGACGGCCTCCCCGACGTCGTCGTGGGGGTGCGGCGCGAGGGCGCCACGCTCTGCGGCGAGGACGCGACGCTGCTCATGCCGCGCGCCTACGATCCCGCGTCGGGTCGCATGCGGCCGGTCGTCCTGGCGCGGGTCCCGAGCGACGGGCTCAGCGTCACCGCCACGCGGGAGTCGCCGGGCCCGAGCGGGCCGCCGCTGCTCCGGAGCCTCTCGCCCACGGGCGCGTCGAGCCACGCGGGGCACGGGGACGCGACGCAGCTCTCTCCGCCGCGGGCGCTGACCGACGGACGCCCCGACACCTTCTGGGCGGAGGGGCGCGGCGGTCCCGGGACCGG
>SHBB01000544.1 GCA_004213565.1 Sandaracinaceae bacterium | reverse complement strand
GCCCGAAGCCCTGGATGAGATGCAGGAAATCCTTCGAAGCCGAATCACGGGACGCCACGGGGTGAAGACCACGTCGCTCCTCGAGCCGCTGCTCCAGGCGTCGCGTCGGCCGGATGACGCGTTCGAGATCCTCATCGAGGTCGCGGAGAGCCACCCCGAGATGGAGACGCTCCTGCTGAAGGCGGCCAACTCGGCGATGCGCCGCGGCTACCAGCGCATCCGCGACGTCCGCCAGGCGCTCGTCCGCATCGGCGTGCTGCACGCGGCCCAGCTGATGCTCGAAGCGGCGCACCGTGAGGAGCCGTCGACGTTCGGGCACGCCAGCCCCGCGCATCACGCCGCGTAGTTGCCCGGAACGGTTGCTTTTCTGCCGAAGCGACGCATGTTACTGGCATCCACCGGCCGTTCGCGGTCGGCGGTTGAAAACCAAATCGGGGGCGTACCGGTTTCGACGAGGGTGAAGAAGCCCTGGTGGCGTGTCGCTGGACTGAGAGACGGCGTTAAAAACATCTCGGAACCCGTAAGTGCGAACGATAACGCGCTTGCTCTCGCTGCTTAGTCGCAGTTAGGGAGCCGTCGAAGGCTAGAGCCCGTCAGCGCTCTACCGGAGGCGTCGTTGAGCTGACTGGCCTGATCCCGCACGGTTCGGGGTGACGGCGAGATATTAGAACCGTTGGCGTCATGGACAGCCTGCTCTTGGGCGATTCGTGATGCGACAACAAAACGAGAGCTACACACGTAGAAGCCAGCGTTAGCCGAACGCTTTCGGACGCGGGTTCGACTCCCGCCGCCTCCATTTCGCTGCGCGAAATGGTCCTCGCCCTTCCAGGGCGAGGGCTCGCTTCGCTCGCAGGCGGCTTCCGTCGGCTCCGGCGGAATCGTCCGGCTCCGTGGACTGCGTCCACTCCGCTCGGACGATTACGCCGTCGTGCGACTCCCTACTGCTGGGCAAGGCTCGCGTCGCTTCGCTCGCTCGGTTGGTGCTGGGCAAGGCTCGCGTCGCTTCGCTCGGTTGCTGGGCAAGGCTCGCGTCGCTTCGCTCGCTCGGTGGGCAAGGCTCGCGTCGCTTCGCTCGCTCGGTTGCGGGGGAAGGCTCGCGTCGCTTCGGTCGCTCGGTTGGTGCTGGGCAAGGCTCGCGTCGCTTCGCTCGCTCGGTTGCGGGGAACACTCGCGCCGCCGCCCTCGCTCGGTTGGTGCTGGGCAAGGCTCGCGTCGCTTCGCTCGCTCGGTTGCGGGGAAGGCTCGCGTCGCTTCGCTCGCTCGATGCTCGCGCCGCTCGCTCGGTTGAGGGGAAGGCTCGAGTCGCTCGCCCTTTGGTGGGCACGCTCGCGCGCCGCTCTGGCTTCAGCCACCAGGAGGGATGGGGAAGGCGCAGGTGCCGTCGCATTGGCAGAGGCCCATGCGGTCGGTGCTGCATTCGGCTTCGGTGGCGCAGATGACGCAGCGGTGATCGACGCAGGCGTAGACTCCCGTGGAGAGCTGGCAGTCGGCGGTCGTCTCGCACTCGCCTTCGCCGGGGGGCGGGGGGAGCTGGCAGTGGCCGGACGGCGTGCAGGTGATGTCGCGGGCGCGGGGGCCGTAGCTGCGGTACTCGAGCTGGCACTCGTCGTCGGTGAGGCAGGGGCGGCAGGTGGGGGCGTGGCCGCCCGGCGCGCGGGAGTCGTCGAGGCAGACGAGGAGGCGGGTGTCGTCTCGGCAGGTGTCGCGGCGGAAGCGGCAGGGGGCGCCCTCGAGGTCCGGGCGGGGGGAGAAGACGGGCTCGCCGGCGCGCTCTTCGGAGGCGCAGGCGGGGGGGCCGGCGTCTTGGCGGGCGGCGTCGGTCGGGCTGGCGGCGTCGGTCGGCGGGGCGGCGTCGGGGTGGTCGACGTCGTCGGGGAGGCCGGCGTCGTGAGGGGCGGCGTCGGGGTGGTGCGGCGACTCGCCGCAGCCCGGGAAGAGGGCGGCGAGGAGGACCGCCGCGAGGGCGCAGCGCGGCGCGCGATGGATGGGCCGACGACGGGACGTCGCGGCAGCTCCGACGCGCAAGCAACGTGGCGGGTGGGCCGCCCCGCCATGGGCGCCGCGCGGTGCTGGGGGGAGGCTGCGCATCGGGTCCGTCGTATCAGCGGAGGCGGCGCCAGGCGAGGGCGCCGACGAGGAGGAGGAGCGGGCCCCAGCCGAACAGGGCCTCGCCGAGGCCGCGGGAGCCGATGGCGCAGCCCGCGAGGTGAGGGTGCGCGGGATCGCGCGCGCAGCCGAAGGTGCCGCCAGCGCAGGCCGCGGGCGGAGGGGTGGCGCCGAGCCACTCGCCCGGGATGGGAGGCGCCTGGCTCGCGAGGTAGGCGCGGTGGTGGGTGTAGGTGTTGTAGTCCTCGATGTCGCGGAGCGCGCTCCGGCCGCCGGGACAGCAGGGGGCGGCGATGCGGGCGTGGGTGGTCCGCTCGATCGTGGGGCGGAGCTCGTCGGCGTCGGCCACGGGGGCGAGCTCGCTGTCGGGCTCCCACTGGCTGCTGATGCGGGTGATCTCGAGGTGGGTCAGCCAGCCCTCTTCGAGGCCGAAGCCCTCGAGCGCGGTGCCGGCGAAGCGGGCGGGGGCGGCGTAGCTGGGGAAGCCGCTCTCGTCGGCGGTCTCCATGCGCTGCGGCGCGAGCACGAAGGCGTCGGTGACGAGCACGCCGCCGGCCGGGTCGTACTGGAGCTGGTTCTGGATCGGCAGGCGCGCGCCGCGCCAGGTGACGACGAGGGGCTCGAGGCGCTGCGTGTACCCGAGGTCCTGCGGGTGGACGTGCACCGCGACGAACCAGCGCCCCTCGCCGACGTAGCTGGAGAAGGCATTCTCGTCCGCGGCGCGACGCGCGAAGCCGTGCCCGTCCATCCACGCGAAGAGGGCGTCGAGTGAAGACGCGCTGAGCACGGTGACGTCGTACTGGTCGCTGGTGTCGATCGTCTCGCTCTCCACGGTGCCGGCGTCGCCGTAGTCGTGGGTGGTGGTGTCGCGGCCCTCGGTGCCCGGGCGGTAGTACTCGCCGCAGCCCCAGAGCGCGGCCGGCACGTCCGCCGGCTGGACGACGGAGGAGAAGTGCGGGTCGCTGCACTGGTAGCCGAGGCCGGGATCCTCGTGCACGAGCACGGTCTCTTCGATCCACGGATCCTGGAGCGCGGCCGCGGCCGCGAAGAGCGCGCTGTCGCCCGCGTGCACGTCGGGGCGCGCGGGCACGGGCATGACGAGGCCCGCGGTGCCGCCGCCGGCGAAGAGGCTGGGCTGGACGACGAGGCTCGCGAGGGTGTCGTGGGTCAGGGTCGCGTCGCGTCCGTCCGCGCAGCGCCACGCGAGGTCCGGCTCGCTCTCGTCGGCGCAGCGCGCGTCGACGACCTGATCGGGCGCGAGCACGTAGAGGGCCGCGGTGGTGGGGTCGAAGGTCACGCCCGGGCCGTGATCCGTGGAGGGCTCGACCACCCGGCAGACGGCGGAGGCGACGCTGGGGATCGACAGAAGGCAAAGAACGAAGGCAAGCTTGGTTTTCATGGGTCTCCTCGGGGCGTTCGGGATCAGAAGCTCCCGGCGAGGCCGAGCTCGGCGCCGCCGGGGATCGGGCGCGCGACGGGGGCGAAGCGCAGGGGGAGCACGACCTCGGCGTGGCTGAACGCGGTCGAGAGGAGCGGCGAGATCACCGCGCCGAGGACACCGGGCACGAGCAGCCCGAGCGTCAGGTCGGGGGCGAAGGCCGCGTTCATCACCACGCCGACGAGCCCGGCCGGGAGCCAGCCGAGGGTGGCGCCGCCGATGGCCGTCTCGGGGTCGGGGGAGACGCCCCACCGCTCGAGCGCGAAGACCGTGCCGATCCCCGTGCCGACCGGCGCTCCGAGCATCGCGCCCACGGTGGCTGCGTAGCCGTAGCCCGCCGCGCAGGTGCGCCATTGCACCCATCCTTGACCCTCGTGGCATCCGGCGAGCGCGGCGACGAGCACGCCCACCAGCGCGCCGACGAGCGCGCCGCCCACCTCGCCGAGCACGGCTCCTCCGAAGATGTCTCCGAAGGGGACGCGGCGTGGGGGAGGGCGCAGGCGGTAGGTTCGCTCGATGATCGGGGGCTTCGAGCCGCCTCGACCGGCGGCGTCGCGGGCCTGTTCGACGGTGTGCACGACGGGGCCCACGAGGCCCGAGGCGTCGCGGGCGTGGCGCGACTGGAGCGGCGCTGGATCCTGGGCGAGGGCGGTCGCCGGGACGCACACGGAGAGGCAAGCGAGGAGGAGGACGAGGGGCGTGCGCATGGACGAGCGGGCAGTGCACCGCGCGGGCCAAGCGCGGCGCCGCCGACGATCCGGGGGCGAGCGCGCCGCCGCGTGCGACGCGCCGTTCCGGGCCCCGAACGCGTGACGCGGAATGGCACAAAACCCGAGTGATTTCAGTGAGTCACGGCGTTGAATAGATCCGCGTCGAGCGCCGTCGGAGCGAGTTTGCCTTTCGCTTCGGGGCCCGCGGCTCCACGCTCCCGCGACGTGTCTCCGTCGCCCAAGCCGAGCCCCGCGAAGGTCGCCTTTCACGTGGCGCTCGTGGGCGGGTTGTTGCCCGTCTTCAACGTGCCGCTCGCGTGGGGGCTCGCGCTGTGGACCCGCGCCGCGCACGAGGCGCCCACGGAGGAGGACCGGCGCTGGACGCGTCGGCTCTTCGCGGTCGCGGCGGTCGACACGCTCGTCGCGGCGGTGCTCGTGCTCGCCACGGTGCTCGGCTGGCAGGACGCGGTGGTGGCCGAGGCGGGGACGTCCCGGGTGGGCGCGCGCTTCGCCGAGGACACGCCCGTCGTGCGTGAGGTCGAGCCGGGCTCCCCGGCCGCCGAGGCGGGGCTGCGGGCGGGCGATCGAATCGTCGCGGTCGACGGCGAGGAGGTCGACACGCCGGCCGCCTTCGCGATGCAGCTCGGAGATGACGCGGTCGCGCTCACGGTGCGCCGCGCCGAAGCGCGCGTCGAGCTGACGGTGACGCCGAGCACGACGTGGCGCGCGCCCCCCGTGTCCGAGGGCCGCTGTGACGAGGCGAGCCCGGTCTCCGAGGAGGACGTCTCGCCGTGGCGGCTGCTGCCCTACGGCGCGTTCCTGCTCATGGCGGGCGGGTTCTGGGTCGTCGGGCGTCGTCGCGGGCAGCCGCAGGCGAGGCTCTGGCTGCCCTTCGTGCTCGTGTTCGTGGTGCTCGGCCTCGGGGGCGCGCTCGCGAGCTGGCTCGGCTGCGTGCTCATCGGGGGGCAGGGGCTGCGCGCGGAGGCGGCGGGCTTGCTGATCGGCGAGCTGGCGATGACGGCGCTGGCGGCCGGGTGGTTCTTCCTCGCCCGTCGTCGCGGCTGGACGGAAGCGCCGGGAGACGAGGCCCCGCTGGGGACGGGGCGCGTGTACGCGCTGGGCTTGCTCTACGCGACGATGTGGATGGCGCGGGTGGTGGTCTTCACCATCCCGCTCGTCGTGGTCAGTCAGGCGCTCGAGGTGGGCGGGGCGAGCCCCGCGCTCGAGAACCTGCTCGCGGGCGCCAAGGGCGACTCGACGCACTTCGCGCTTCTGTTCGGCGCCGCGGTGGTGCTCGCGCCCGTCGCGGAGGAGCTGCTCTTCCGCGGCCTGGTCTTCCCGCACCTCTCGCGGTTCTTCTCACCCTGGGGCGCCATCGTCGGCAGCGCGGTGCTCTTCGGCATGCTGCACGTGGCGCACGGCTTCATGCTCGTCGGCCCGCTCACGCTGGGCCTCGTGCTCGGCTGGGCGCGCTGGCGCTCGGGCAGCGTCGGCGTGCCGATCCTGCTGCACGCGACGTTCAACGGCACCGCGACCCTGCTCGCCGCGATCTGAGCTCGCCGCGATCTGAGCGACGCGTGAGCGCCCTCACGTGCAGCGCGGGGCAGGCCTTGATCCGTCCGCGACGCTCCGGTACCCCGCTCATCGGTTGCTGGAAGTTCAACTTCTAACTTTGGTGACCGAAGGGGGGATGCGATGCGCGCGACGCTCGGAGGTGCCGTCTTGCTGCTGGCTGGCTGCGCGCAGGCGCCGGTCGCCACTTGCCCGGACGCGCCCTATCAGGACCCGGGCCCGTACTCGGTGGGGGTGACGCGGCTCGACGCGGGCGGCGTCGCCATCGAGGTGTGGTACCCGGCGCAGGTCGGCGCGGCCGCGGCGCGAGACGTCTACGACATGCGCGACTGGCTGCCAGAGGAGATGCGCACGCAGATCCCGGCCGACGCGCCGACGCGCTTCGAGTCCGACGCGGTGCGCGACGCTCCCGTTCTGGAGGGCACGGAGGGCGGGGCCTTTCCGCTCGTGTTCTTCAGCCACGGGCTCGGCGGCTACCGCATGCAGTCGACGTTCTTGATGACCCACCTCGCGAGCCACGGCTTCGTCGTCGCGGCGCCCGAGCACGCGGAGCGAAACCTGGAGGCCATCCTCGCGGAGCGCACCCTCGCGGACGACGCCTTCGCGCAGATCCTCGCCGCGCGCGCCTTGCTCGAGCGCGGCGACACGCCGCTGGCGGGCCGCGTGGACTTCGCGCGGATCGCCGTCATCGGGCACTCGGCGGGGGGCGGCGCGGTGCAGGTCCTCGTCGACGACGGCGGGCTCGGCGTCGACGCGTGGGTCGGGATGTCGACCATCGCCACCCCGGAGAGCGCCGTGCCGGGGCTGGTGATCGGCGGGACGAACGACCGCATCGCGAGGCGAGAGACGGTCGGCCGCACCTACGACGACCTCGCGCACGGAGAGAAGCGCTACGTGCAGATCGAGGGCGCCGGGCACCTCGCCTTCAGCGACATCTGCGTCATCGGGCGCGAGCGCGGCGGCGTGCTGCGCATCGCACAGGACGCGGGCATCGAGATCAGCGAGCTGGTGATCACGCTCGCGACCGACGGCTGCCGGGAGGAGGACCTGCCCGCCGAGGAGGCGTGGCCGGTGATCCGCCACTACGTGACCGCGCACCTCCGGGATGCGCTCGAGATGGACGAAGAGCCCACCGGGCTCGCGGCGGCCTCGACGGGCTGCTTCGACGCGCGCGTGGCCGAGT
>SHBB01000543.1 GCA_004213565.1 Sandaracinaceae bacterium | reverse complement strand
CGGGCGTGGAGGGGCCGCTCTGGGCCGTCAGGACAGGTCGAAGCGGTCCAGGTTCATGACCTTCGTCCACGCCGCGACGAAGTCGTGCACGAACTTCTCCTCTGCGTCGTCGCAGGCGTAGACCTCGGCGAGGGCGCGCAGCTGCGAGTTGGAGCCGAAGACCAGGTCCACCGCGGTCCCCGTCCACTCGGCTCCGGTCCTGCGGTTGCGCCCCTCGTAGACGTGCTCCTCGTCGGCGGACGGCTTCCACTCCGTGCCCCGGTCGAGCAGGTTCACGAAGAAGTCCTGGCTGAGCGTCTCGGGTCGGTCCGTGAGCACCCCGTGCTCAGCCTGGCCGCTGTTCGCGTTCAGGACCCGCAGGCCGCCGACGAGCACCGTCATCTCGGGCGCGGTCAGGGTCAGCATGTGCGCCCGGTCCACCAGGCGCGCCTGCGGTGTCCGCGGATCTCCGGCCTCCAGGTAATTCCGGAACCCGTCCGCCTTGGGCTCGAGGACCGCGAACGAGGCGGCGTCGGTCTGCTCGGCCGTCGCGTCGGTGCGCCCCGGCGCGAAGGGGACGGTGACGTCGTGCCCTGCCTTCTTGGCGGCGCTCTCCACCGCGGCGCAGCCGCCGAGCACGATCAGGTCGGCCATCGAGATGCGCTTGCCACCGGACTGTGCGTCATCGAACTTCTTCTTGACACCTTCCAGCGCGCCGAGCACCTTCGCCAGCTCGGCCAGGTCGTTCGCCTTCCAGTCCTTCTGCGGAGCCAGGCGGACGCGCGCGCCGTTGGCGCCTCCGCGCTTGTCGGTGCCGCGGTAGGTCGAGGCCGAGGCCCACGCCGCGCGGACCAGCTGCGGGATGGAGAGGCCCGCCCCGAGGACGTCGGCCTTCAGCTTCGCGACGTCCGCGTCGTCGACCAGCTCGTGGTCGCGCTCCGGCACCGGGTCCTGCCAGAGCTGCGGCTCCGACGGAACGAGCGGCCCGAGGAAGCGGGAGACCGGCCCCATGTCGCGGTGGGTGAGCTTGTACCAGGCCTTGGCGAAGGCGTCGGCGAGCTCCTCTGGGTTCTCGTGGTAGCGCTTGGAGATCTTCGCGTAGGCGGGGTCGAAGCGCAGCGCGAGGTCCGTGGTGTGCATCATCGGGGGGTGCCGCTTGGTCGCGTCGCCCGCGTCCGGCACGAGCTGGGCCGCCTCGGGATCCGTCGGCCTCCACTGCCACTTGCCGCCAGGCCCCTTGTGCTTCTCCCACTCGTAGCCGAAGAGCATGTCGAAGTAGCCGTTGTCCCACTTCGTCGGCTCGGGGGTCCACGCGCCCTCGATGCCGCTGGTGATCGCGTCGGTCCCGGAGCCCGTGCCGAGCGCGTTCTTCCAGCCGAAGCCCATGTCCTCGAGGTTGGCGCCCTCGGGCTCGCGCGCGAGGTGCTCGCCGTCGGGCCCCGCGCCGTGGCTCTTGCCGAAGGTGTGACCGCCCGCGACCAGCGCGACCGTCTCCTCGTCGTTCATGGCCATGCGCCCGAACGTCTCGCGGATGTCTCTCGCCGCCGCGACCGGGTCGGGCTCCGCGTTCGGCCCCTCCGGGTTGACGTAGATCAGCCCCATCTGAACCGCGCCGAGCGGCTGCGCGAGCTCCCGGTCACCGCTGTAGCGCTCGTCCGCGAGCCACTCGGTCTCGGAGCCCCAGTAGATGTCCTCCTCGGGCTCCCAGACGTCCTCGCGACCGCCCGCGAAGCCGTAGGTCTTCAGGCCCATCGACTCGAGCGCGCAGTTCCCGGTGAGGATCATCAGGTCGGCCCAGGAGATCTTGCGGCCGTACTTCTTCTTGATCGGCCACAGCAGCGCGCGCGCCTTGTCGAGGTTGGCGTTGTCCGGCCAGCTGTTGAGCGGCGCGAAGCGGAGGGTGCCCGAGGACGAGCCGCCGCGACCGTCGGCGATGCGGTAGGTGCCCGCGCTGTGCCACGCCATGCGGATGAAGAACGGGCCGTAGTGGCCGTAGTCCGCCGGCCACCAGTCCTGGGAGTCGGTCATCAGCGCGAAGAGATCCGACTTGACCGCCTCGAGGTCGAGGCTCCCGAACGCGTCGGCGTAGTCGAAGCCCTCTCCCATCGGGTCGGCCTGCGGCGGGTCGTGCTGGAGGACCTTCAGGTTCAGCTGGTCTGGCCACCAGTGACGGTTCGCCGACGCCCCAGCGGCCGCGTGGGGGCCGTGGATGACGGGGCACTTTCCTGCGCTCTCGGGATCTTTCGACATGGACTCTCCTGGGCTTGGTTCCAGCGACTTAGACACAGTCTAAGACTGGCGCCACCGAAGCAACCCCGAAGAGAGAGAAAAGGTTCGGCCCCGCCTCCGGGCGAGGAGGCGGGGCCGAGTGGGAGCAAGTGGGAGCAGTGTGTGGGTAGGGAGTACGGTTCAGCTCGCCAGACGGAAGCTTCCGTCCGCGACGATCAGGAGCGAGGCCGCGACGCTCGCGTTCGCCTCGCCGCTCGCGGCCGCCAGGCCCGTGGTGCCGGCCTCGACCGCGTCGAAGTACACCGAGTACGCGGTGACGATGTCGGCCGCGAGCGCGTTCGTGTCGATGCTGCCGCTCGCCGAGAGCGACGCGTCGATCGCCGCCTGGAGCGAGGTGTCGAGGCTCGCCGCCGCCTCGGCGCTCGCCGACACCGCGGCGCTGACCGCGGCCTCCGTGGTCAGGTCGAGCCCGACGTAGCTGCCGAGGACCGAGCCGCTCACGTCCGCGTCGCCACGCACGCTCGCCGCGAAGGCCGCGTAGGCGCTCGCCGCCGCGGCCGCGTTCGCCGAGCCGCGCACCTCCGCGCGAAGCTCCGCCGCCGCGTCCTGACCCATCGACATCACCTCGCCGCCCGCGGCGCCCGCCGTCAGGATGGCCTCGGTGGCCTGCGCCTGCGCGCGCGCCTCGAGCGCGGCCGCGGAGAGCAGCGCCGACTCGGCGATGGCTCCGTCCGCCTCGGCCGAGAGGCGCGCCTCGATCGTCGCGCGGAAGGCCAGGCTCGCGCAGCCCTCCGAGCGCGCCCGCCCCTCGTCGTCGGCGCCCTGGCTCTCGGCCGCGGCCTCGATCTCGGCGAGGAACGCCGCGTAGGCGGACTCACCGTCCGAGCCGGCGTGCAGCGCGGCCGAGAGCGACTGCGACGCGCTCAGCTCCGCCTGGTAGAGCTCCGCCTGCGTCACCGTGATGCCCATGTTCGCGTAGGCCTCGATCTCGGCACGCTGCGCGGCCATCGTCGCCTCGGCCATCGCGCGCACCGCGACGGACGTGTCCTCGCCGCGCGCCTCCGCGATGCGCACCGCGATCGCCATCTCGGTCGTGATCCGCGCGCGCAGGTCGGCGTAGTTCGCTTCCGCCGGGGCGGTGCCCTCGGCGATCATCTGGACGAGCACCTCGGCCTCGAGCGAGCTCTCGGAGTCCATCGGCGTGGCCTCGGCGCGCTCCCCAGGAGGCGCCGAGCGCTCGAGGATGGCGGACGCGAGCACCTCGCCGCTGCCGTCGACCGCGGCCAGGAAGAGTCGATCACGCGAGGCGGGGACCTCGAGCGTGTAGCTGCCGTCGGCCTGGAGCTCCGCGTCCGCGAGCAGCGCGAGCGAGCCGTCCGAGGCGATCGCGCTGGCCTCCACGCGCGTCGCCGCGCTGACCGTGCCTTCGCCACCGAAGGAGCGCGTCTGCGCGCCGTCCGCGTCGGTCACCCGGCCTTCGACGGTCGAGTCACCCTGGCACTCCGCCGCGTCGGGATCGGCCGCGCAGTCGGTGCCCATGGGCTGGGCGCAGCCGGACAGCGCGAGGCAGATGAGGATCGTGAGAAAATAAGCATGTCGCATGAAGCAACCTCCGGCTCCTCCATGCAGCAGCGCCCGTGCCACCCCCCGCCAGCCGCTCGATCGCCCGAGGGTGTTGGGTGGTTCCCCACACCGTGTGGGCTCGAATCCGTAGAGCCATCGTCACGCGACGCGAATGTCATGGGGGAAACCCCCACGCGCGCCGCCGAGCCGCTCCCCCCCGCCGCAGCCCATAATTCTGCTAGCTTCCAGGCGCTGTGCCCATCCTGACCCCGGAGGAGCGAATCGGCCAGGTGCTGGCGGGCCGATATCGGCTCGAGTCCGTGCTCGGCCAGGGTGGGATGGGCTTCGTGATGGGGGGCAAGCACGAGCTGACCGGGCGCAGCGTCGCGGTGAAGCTCTTGCTGCCCAGCTACGGGGCCGAGGCCGAGATCATCGGCCGCTTCTTCCAGGAGGCGAAGGCGGCCGCGTCGCTCAACCACCCGAACGTGGTCGACGTGCTCGACATGCAGATCGACGACGGCGAGGCCTTCCTCGTGCTCGAGCTGCTCGACGGCCAGCCGCTGACGGAGCTGCTCGAGGCGCGCGGCAAGCTCCCGCCCGAGGAGCTGTTCCCCATCTTGATGCCCGTGATGGACGCGCTCGCCGCGGCGCACGAGCACGGCATCGTCCACCGCGATCTCAAGCCCGACAACATCTTCATCTCGAAGGATCTGCGCGGGCGGGTCACGCCGAAGGTGCTCGACTTCGGGATCGCGAAGCTCACCGAAGGCGACTCGAGCGTCGAGACGCGCACCGGCGGCTTGCTGGGCACGCCGCACTACATGTCGCCCGAGCAGGCGCAGGGGCACAAGAACGTGGGGCCCTCGACCGACATCTGGTCGATGGGGGTGCTGATCTACGAGTGCCTCACCGGCGACCGCGCGTTCCAGGCCGACTCGGTCCCGGCGCTCCTGCTCCAGATCTGCACGTTCGATCCCATCCCGCTCGCGGACCGCGCGCCGGAGCTGCACCCGGCCATCACCCAGGTCGTGCACAAGGCGCTCGCGCGGGAGCTGCCCGACCGGTACGCGTCGATGGAGGACTTCGGCGGGGCGCTCTTCGCCGCGTGCCGAGAGGCGGGCGTGGTGCTGCCGGCCACGCTCGAGGAGCTGTTCCCGCAACATCGGCCCACGATCGCGCCGGGCGAGCTGAGCGCGCCGCCGCCGCCCGCGTCGGAGCCCGAGCCGGAGCCGGTCCCCGCGCCGCTCGCGAAGAAGCCCGCCTCGAAGCTCGTCCCGATTCTGAGCGCCGTGGCGGTCTTGTTGCTCGTCGGCATCGGCGCGGGCCTGTACCTCGCGACGCGCCCGACGCCCACGCCGCCCCCGGTGGCGATCGCGGCGAACACCCCCGAGCCGACACCCGAGACCGCGCCCGAGACGCCACCCGAGATCCCGCCCGAGACGGCGCCCGAGACGGCGCCGCCGGAGGACGTCACGCACCGCGTGATCAGCGAGCCCGCGGGCGCCGAGGTCGTGCTCGATGGAGAGGTGATCGGGGAGGCGCCGCTCGCCGTGACGCGCCCCGGCGACGTGGCGTCGCTCGAGGTCACGCTGCGCCTCCGGGGGCACGTCGAGCAGACGATCTCGGTGACCGAGGAGAGCCCCGAAGAGGTCGTGGTGACGCTGCCGCGCCGCCGGTCTGGACACCGCGTCGACCCGGTCGGCGCCCCCGCACTCGCTCCCCGCTGAGGATCCATGCGCGTCACGCTGCTCGCCCTCTGTGTCTGCTTCTCCTTCTCGCTCCCCACCGTGGCGTCGGCCGACGCGGCGGCGGAGGCGCGCTTCCACGACGAGCTGGCGCGGCGCCACTACGCCGCCGGCCGCTACGAAGACGCGGCGCGCGAGTTCATGGTCGAGCAGCGCCTCGCGCCGAACCCGAACATCGTCTTCAACATCGCGCTCTGCTTCCAGCAGCTGCGCCGACACGCCGACGCCTACATGTACTTCGCCGAGTACCTCGCGTCGGACGACGAGGATCCGACGCGGCGACAGACCTCGGAGCGCGCGCTGATCCAGCTGCGACCGCGCGTGGCGCTGGTGGACGTGCGCAGCACCCCGCCGGGGCTCGACGTGTACGTGGACCGACGCGAGCTCGGTCAGTACGGGGTGACCCCGCGCGTGCTCGCGCTCTCGGCCGGCGAGCACACCATCTGGATCGAGGGCGACGGCTACCGGCGCGCGGAGACCACCGTCGACGTGGAGCTGGGCGGAGAGCGGCAGGTCACGCTCTCGCCCGAGCAGATCCTCGGCCGGCTCGTGGTGAACGCGGCCGCCCGCGCGGACGTGCGGGTGTTCGACGCGGAGGGCCAGCTCGCGCACGAAGGACAGACGCCGCTGGACGAGCCCATGCCGCCGGGCACCTACCGCGTGGTGGCCACCGCGGGCGAGGAGCGCTGGAGCGAGCCGGTCGTCGTCCGCGCCGACACGACGACCGAGGCGACCGCGACCCTCAGCGGGCCGACGGGCGAGGTCACGGTGACCGCGAACGTGACCGGCGCGCTGGTCACGCTCGACGGGCGCGACAGCGGCTTCACGCCGCAGGTGCTCGCCTCGGTCCCGGTCGGAGCGCACGAGCTGCGCGTGACCGCGGACGGAATGAACCCCTACGTCGGCCAGGTGGAGATCGAGCAGGACGACCAGCTCTGGGTGACGCTCGAGCTCGAGCCCGCGTCGAGCTTCCAGATCCAGCCCGTCACCTGGATCGTCGGCGGGATCTCGCTCGCCATCTTCGCCGCGGCCGGCGTCACCACGGGCTTCGCCGCCGACGCGCACGGGCGCTTCCAGTCGGCGCGCATGATGGGGCAGCCCATCCTCGGGCTCGCCGACGAGAGCAACCACCTCAACCTGGCCGCGGACATCCTCTGGCTGAGCGCGGGGGTCGCGGCGATCGCGGCCATCGTGCTCGCGCTCACCACCACCGAGAGCGGCAGCCGCCCCAGCCGCGCCACCTTCAGCCGCCGCGAGGTCGGGCAGTGATGAACGCAGCGACACCGAGACTCTCCCCGCTACTCTGTTTGCTACTACTCGGCGGCTGCTCGTCGCTCTTCGAGTCCGACCCGCCGCCCGAGTGCACGGCCGAGGACGCCGACATGGACGGCTTCCTCTCCGTCGCGTGTGGCGGCCGCGACTGCGATGACGAGGACCCGAACGTCAACCCCGACCAGGCCGAGGTCTGCGACGTCGACGGCGTCGACGAGGACTGCAACC
>SHBB01000542.1 GCA_004213565.1 Sandaracinaceae bacterium | reverse complement strand
GAAGAGGGTGCCGGGGCCGGTGCCGCCGCCGCCCGAGCCCGAGCCGCGCAGGCCGCGCCCGCCGCTGCCGCGCCCCATGACGGTGCGCCCGCTGTTCAGCCCGCCGAGGAGATCGGCGATGTTCGGGCCCTCCATCGCGGCCGAGAGCGCGTTGGGCTCGCCGTCCGCGCCGCGGATCGCGCCGAGCGCGCCGAGGTTCGCCACCCGCGCGGCCGCGCCGCCGCCGGTGACCTCGCCCTCCATCTCGGTCTCCTCCTGCTCGGAGTCCTCGCGCCCGACGCGGCCCTCTTCTTCGGCCGCCGCCTCGCCACCCGCCTCTTCACGATCGCGGATGCCCGGGTCGTCGGTGTCGGTGCCGCCCGCGGTGGGGTCGGGCTCGAGCAGCTCGGGGGGCGGCGTGACCATGAACTGCCGGATCAGATCCGTGGGCAGCTCCAGCTCGTCGCGGGGCGGGGCGTTCATGAGGGCCAGCCCCAGCAGGAGGGCGATCATCCCGTGCAGGAACGCCGAGAGGAGCAGGGCCAGCATGCGCGCCGGCTCGGCGAAGAAAAGCGGCAAGCCCGCGCCGATCCGCGGCGCCGCCTTGACCATCTGGAAGAAGACGGCCGCGTTGCCCATCGTGATGACGCCGTAGTCGTCGGGGCCGAGCGGGACGTCACCGCCGCGCAGGCCGTCGACCTCGCGGCGCTGCCCGCCGAGCCAGACCGCGCCGCCCATGGTGGGCGTGAGCCCGAGCGCGTAGCCGCCGTTGCCGGTCGGCTTCATCAGCGTGAGGCGATCCTCGCTCGTCACCCCGGGCGGGAGCGGGAGCACGTCGTGGTCGCCGTAGCCGAGGGTCACCTCGCGCGGCTTCGAGAGGGTGTCGTCCGCCTGGATGGTGTTTCCGAAGACGAGGGCGACCCGGAGGCGACGTTGGTTCGCGGCGACGGCCATGGACGTTCAGAGTCTACCCGAGAACCGCGGCTTGGGTGCAGTCCCCGTCCCGCGCGGCCCTCACCGGAACGCCTTGCCGTGCGCCGAGCGCTGCAGCTCGGGGATGAACGAGCGGTGCGGCAGGCGGGGGCGGTCGAACTCGGCGCGCATGCGGTTGAGGAAGTAGAGGAGCTGCGGGGACTTGAGGCGGCCGGCGAGGTCGAGCCCGCTGAAGCGGAAGACCTTCACTTTCTCGCCGCCCTCCTGGCGGATGTCGCTGTCGACGTCCTGGTCGACCTCCTCGCCCTCGACGTCGTCGAAGATGGCGGCCTCTTCGCGGCTGCCGGAGGCCTGGTCCTGGCCGAGGGCGACGCCCATCGGCGCGCAGACCAGCGCGCTGATCAGGGTGAGCCCCATGAGCCGGAGCGGACGGCGCTTCACGACGCGCCCCCGTCGGGCGGGCTGGGGCGCCCGGCGTTCGGATCCGGAATGTCGCGGAGGTATTGCTCGGCCATCTCGCGGTGCCTCCCCGAAGAGGGTGCCACACGGAGGAAGCGCTCGAACAGCTCCCGGCTCTGGGGGCGCTGATCGAGGAACTCCGCCATCAGCACCGCCATGTTGAAGAGCGCCGCCGGGTGGTTGTCGTTCGCGTCCAGCGCGCGCTGGTATTCGCGCCGCGCGCCGCGATGATCGCCCTGCCCGCGGAGGGCGGCGCCGAGCGCGACCCGCGCGTCGAGGTGATCGTCGTCGCGCGCGAGGACCGCGCGGTACTCGGCCTCGGCCCCGGCGTAATCGCCCGCGTGGAGCAGCACCGAGCCCTGGTTGAGGTGCGCCTCCGAGAAGCTCGCGTCGAGCTGGATGGCCTGCTGGAACTGCACGAAGGCCGCCTGCGTGTCGCCCCGGGAGAGCTCGAGCAGGCCCATCTCGTTGTGGAGCGGCGCGCTCTCGGTGTCGATCTCCATCGCCTTGCGGAAGACCAGCTCCGCCACGTCGAACTGCTCTCGCGCGCGGTAGATGCGGCCGATCTCGGTGAGCGCGGCGACGTTGCGAGGCTGGCGGATCAAGACCTCGCGCGCGTGGCCGAGGGCCGCGTCGTGGTTGCCGCGCTGGCGCTCGACCGCGGTCAGCGCGAGCCGCACCGGCACGCTCTCGGGGTGGCCGCTGACGTAGTCGTTCAGGAGCGACGCCGCCTGGTCGGTCTCGCCCAGGGCGTAGCGCGCCTCGGCGAGCCCCACGAGGACCTCGCCCGCGCCGGGCTGGATGGTGCGCGCGGCCTCGAAGTGCGCCACCGCGGCCCGCAGCTCGCCGCCGCGCCGGTCCAGGACCCCGAGGTTGTAGTGCGCCTCCCAGAGGTTCGGGTCGAGCTCGAGCGCCCGCTCGAAGCGCTGGCGGGCGCGCCGCTCCCTCGCGCGTCCGCCGCGCGACAGGAGCCGGACGCCGGCCTGGTACTCGCGCGCCGCCGCGGGATCCACGGGGGGCAGATCCGCGGGGCGCATCGCGTCGGCCGCGCCCCCGCCGCACGCGGTGAGCGCGAGCGCGAGCGCCATGACCCAGAGACGGAGGGTCCTCATCGGCGCCTCCTGCGCTGCCGCGCGCGTCGCCTTCGCGCGCGTCGGCGCTCGGCGGCCGACGGCTGCGCCTCCTCCGCCTCGGGCGCCTCCTCCGACGCCGCCGCGGGGGTGGCCGCGGGCGCTGCGGCTTCGGGCGTCTCCGCCTCCGGCTCGCCGCGGCGCAGGCCGTCGAGCGGGGGCGGGATCGGGATGGCCGCCGCGTCGGTGATGTCGCCGCCCATCTCGCGGAGCGGCGGATACTGCACGTCGTTGAGGCGCGTGAGCCCCTCGCGGAGCTGCGCGGTCCAGCGGTTGAAGATCCGCAGCTCGAGCGCGGTCTGGTAGCCGCCCTCGTAGGCCTCGAGCGCGCGCTCCTCGATCGGGATGACGAAGCTCGACAGCTGGTCGAAGTACGCCATCTCCTCCTCCTCGCTCAGCCCCTCGGGGGTGGGCGTGTCGCGCAGGCCCTCCGCGTAGAGCTCGTAGCTGCGCCCGATCTGGAACAGCGCCGCCGTCACGTACTCGGCGACCTGGAACTGGACCACGTCGGCGAAGGCCTCGGCCGCGCGGCGGAGCAGCTCGCTCTTGCGCTCGAGACGCTGGCGCAGCGAGTCCATCGGCCCCGCGATCTGGATCGCCTCGTACTCGGCGAGGATCTGCTCGGCCTGCCGGAAGCGTGCCTGGGCCGCGTAGTAGAGGCCGGTCTCGTTCAGCTGATTGCGGCGCCGCCGCGCGAGGCGCACCGCCTGGTTGAGCGCGTTGCTCGCCCCGCTCGTGTCGCCCCCGCGCGTGAGCGCCTCGGCCATGCGCGTGTGGGCCTCGATCTGCCGGTTGCTGTCGCGCGTGCGCCGGATGAAGCGCTGGTAGACCTGGGCCGCCTCGTTCCAGTTCTCGGCGTTGGCGTGCGCCTGCGCGATCAGGAACGTGACCTCGGTTGCGTCGTCGCTCCGACCGAAGCGCTCGAGGAAGCGCTCGCCGTTCTGCACGGCCGGGCCGCTGTCGCCCGCGGTCACGCGCAGCAGGGTCGCGTTGTAGAGCGCGTCCTCGGCCTGGGTGCCGTTCGGGAAGCTCTCCGCGTAGCTCTCGTAGAAGCGCGCGGCGTCGGAGAACTGCGCGATCGACTCGTACATCTGCGCTCCGTTCCAGGCCCCTCGCGCGCCGATCTCGGTGCCCGGGTGCGTCTGGATGAGCTGGTCGTACGCGCTCGACGCGCCGCCGAGGTTGCCGGCCGCCTGGTACTCGAGGCCGGCGTTGAAGTAGGCCTGCGGCGCGCGGTCGTCCCGCGGGAACTCGCGGGCCGCGCGGAGGTAAGCGGTGGCCGCGTCCTCGTGCTCGCCGCGCTGCGCGAGCTGCTCGCCGGTGGCGAAGACCGCGGTGAGGATCAGGGTGTCGAGGCGGCGCTGCGACTCCTCGGTCTGGAACGCCGGGGAGTCCTTCAGGCGGCGCGCCCAGGTCTCGATGTTCTGGTAGTCGCGCGCGCGGTTGAAGCTCTCGAGGATCCGCTCGCCCGCGGTGACCGCGTAGGGGCTGTTCGGGAAGCGCTCGAGGAGCTGGCCGAAGAGGCGCACCGCGGGGTCGTAGATCTCGCGGTCGTAGTAGAGCTGGCCCTGGCGGAAGAGGATCTCCGGGAGGTCGGGGTCGTCCGGGAAGAGCTCGACGTAGAGCTCGATGGCGGACGAGAAGCGCACGTCGTTCTCGGTCTCGCCGCAGGGGTCCTGCGCGGCCGGGGCGTCCTCCGCTTCGGCCTCGTCGTCGCTCGCCTCCTCGCCGTCCGTCTCCGCGTCTTCGGTCTCGGCGTCCTCCTCGGGCGCGGGCGCGGGCGCGGGCGCCTGCCCGGACCGCTGCGCCGTGCAGCGCTGGAGCTGCGCCTCGCGGACCCGCTCGAACGCGCCGATCGCGTTGTAGAGCGAGTCGCGCGTGTAGCGGCCTTGCGGATCCTGCTGGGCCGCGACGAGGTAGTTCTGCCCGGCCTCGTCGTAGCGCTCGAGGCGGTGGAAGAGGATCTCCGCGCGGTAGAAGCGCAGGTCGTAGCTCTGCTCCCCGTCGGGGAAGTGCTCGAGGTAGATGCCGTAGAGCTCCTCGGCGCGCTCGAAGAGGCGGTCCTGGTTCTCGCGCTGGGCGAGGTCGTGCCAGCGCATCGCGCGGACGCGGATGGCCCGCTCGATCATCTCGCGCGTGTCGGCCACGACCTCGGGGTCGGACTGCTGGCTGACCCAGTTGCTCCCCTCGAGGTAGGTGCCCGCGAGCTCGTCGAGGGCCGCGACCGCCGCGTCCGGCTCGCCGAGGGCGGCGCGCCCGCGCGCGATCTGGAGCTGCCAGCGCGGCGCCCGCTCGTCCGACGGGGTGCGCTCGAGCACCAGGTTGTACGCCTCGATGCCGTTGTCCCAGCGATCCTGCTCGTAGAAGCGCGCCGCGAGCCGCACCAGCACGCGGTCCGCGTAGCGCTCGCCGCCGATCTCCTCGAGGAACGTGAAGAGGTCCTGCGCGGTGTTGGACTCGTCCTCGGTGAAGACCTGGATGAGGTACTCGAGCGCCTCGCTCTGCAGCTCGCGCAGGCGCTGGCGCTGGTCGGCGCTGACGCGGCCTCGCCCGCGGCCGAGGTCGAGCACGCGGCGGAAGCGGGTCGCGGACTCGGTCGTCTGGTTCATGCGCCACAGGCACCACGCGCTCTTGAAGAGGGCCAGGCCGTAGAGCTCGCTCTCGCGGTAGCGGAGCACCTGGTCGTAGCGAGCGAGGGCGCCCGCGAAGTTCGCCTCGGCGAACTCCGCCTCGGCGAGCGCCATGTGCGCGTCGGGCACGAAGCGGCTCTCGGGGAACTCGGCCAGGATGCGGCGGTAGAGCTCGAGCGCGATGTCGGGCCGGCCGGCCTCGGTCATCGCGAACGCCTTCATGTACATCACGAAGTCGTAGCGGTCGTAGCTCCGGTGGTTCTCGAGGATGCGGTCGTAGAGCGCGACCGAGACGGTGTAGTCGGGGCGCGGCGAGTCGGCCGAGCGGTTCTCGACCGGCACCGCGTTCCACGCCTCGAAGGCCACGAGGTAGTCGGCGCGCGCCTGCTCCCAGCGCAGCTCCGCGAGCCGGAGCAGCGCGTCGGGCATCTCGGCCGCGTCCTCGGGCTCCTCCCGGATGAACTCCTCGAGGAGCTGGATCGCCGTCTGGCGGCGCTGCACCAGGAGCTGCTCGCGCTCGCGCAGGAGCGTCTCGAGCTGCTGATCCTGGAACTGGCGCGCCGCGTCGCCGAGCGCGTCGGGGCGCTCGCGCAGGTAGAGCCGGTCCTCGAGCGAGTCGCCCGTGCCGCCGCCCGCCCTCGTCCGGGTGGTGCCGCCGGCCTCGTCGACGTCGCCCGCGTCGAGCTCGATGCGGCGCTCCTCCGCGGGATCCTGGAAGCGGCCCTCGATGTCCGCGCCGCGCGGCTGGGCGTGCGCGGTCGGCGCGAGCAGGAGCGCTCCGGCGACGATCCAGCGCTTCATTCGTCCTCCGGCGCGTCGAGGTCTTGGTCCTCGATGGGCGCCTCGTCGAGCGCCGCCTCTTCTTCTTCGAGCGCGTCGTCGTCGAGCTCGTCCTCCTCGAACTCGTCCGCCCAGTACTCGCCCTCGAACGGCCAGTACTCCTCGTCGTCCCGGAGCAGGCCCTGCACCGAGAGCGGGTCCTGCAGCTCGGGCGGGAAGCGCCCCGCGGCGAGCGACTCGATCTGGATCTCGATGCGGCGCTTGCTGCCCATCACCGCGTCGATGCGGCCGATGCGCGAGCGGCGCAGGTAGCCGCCGAGCTCTCCGCGCAGGCCCCGCAGGGCGCGCAGCGCCGCGTCGTTCGCCGCGCCCACCATGCGCCCGCGCACCTGCGCCACGCGCGAGTCGAACTGCGCGGCCATCTGCCGGTCGGTGCGCAGCATGCCCTCGAGGTCGCCGCCGCCGGTCGCGGCGGGGGCGGGGGGCTGGGCGCCGAGCTGGTCGATCTGTCGCTCCATCGCGCCGACGCGCGTCCCGAGCTGCGCCAGCTCACTCTCGAGCGGGCTGAGCTGCGCTTCGGTCGCGCCCGCGGCGCGCATCGCCTCGAGCTGCTCGGTGAGCGCCCGCAGCACGGCGCGGGCCTGGGCGAGATCGCCCCGGAGCGCGGTCACCTCGTCGAGGCTCTGGACCTCCGCGTCCGCGGCGCGCGGCGCGTCGCTCCCCGCGAGCCGGCCGAGGATGGCCCCGAGCTGCTCGTCGACCCGGCCCGCGCGCGCGGCCTCCGCCTCGAGGGTGCGGACCTCGCGGTAGAGCCGGTAGAAGTCGGGGTCGACCCGCATCAGCGACAGCAGCATCGCGTGCACGTCGACCGGTGACTCGCCGCCCTCGCCGGGGGCCTCGCCCTCGCTCGGCGCCGGCAGCGCGCGGCCCTCCGACGCGAGCAGCTCCTCGAAGAGCCGCTCTTGGCGCGCCGGGCTCTGGAGGATGCGGTCGATCTCGTGCACGACGGGCGTGAACTCGGTCTGGAACCCACGGAACAGGCGGTCGGCGTCCTCGAAGTCGCAGCGCGCGAGGTGGATGTAGCCGCGGAGCAGCGACGCCTCGTG
>SHBB01000541.1 GCA_004213565.1 Sandaracinaceae bacterium | reverse complement strand
GCCGCAGGCGCGTCGTTTTCGGGTGAAGCGAAGGCGGCTTTGCCGCCGCAGCGAGGGGCTTTTGCGAAAAGCCCCTGACTAGAATTGCTAGGCTCGGAGCAAGCGCGAAGCGCTTGATTCGGGGCTAACAGCGCGCGACGTCGCCCTCATTCCACGTCGTAGGGCGGGAACTTCGGGATGTCTTCGGGGATCGGCCACTGGTCGCCCCAGATCGACTGGCCGCCGTCGATGTAGAAGCTCTGCCCGGTGATGAAGTCGGCGTAGGTCGAGGCGAGGTAGACGATGAGGTGGCTGACCTCGTCGGCGTGCCCGAGGCGGTGCAGCGGGGTCATCTTCACCGCGTTCTCGAGCAGCTGAGGCGGGTACTGCTTGGTGCCGCTGGTCTTGATGACGCCCGGCGCGACCGCGTTGACGCGCACGCCGAACTGGGCCCACTCCACCGCGAGGCTCTTGGTGAGGTTGTCGACGCCCGCCCGCGCCGCGCCCGTGTGCGCCATGCCCGGGAAGCCGCGCGCGACCTGGGCGATGACGTTGACGATGCGCCCGCGCTGCTGCGGGATGAAGAGCGCGTTCGCCACCGCGTGGGTGAAGTTGAAGGTGCCGAGGAGGTTGTTCTTCACCACCGCGGCGAAGCCCTTCGGGCTGATGTGCTGCGCCGGCGAGGGGAACTGACCGCCCGCGTTGTTGACGAGGATCTCGACGCGGCCGAAGGCCTGCTTCACCCCCTCGACGTACTCCGCGATGGAGTCGGGATCGCGGATGTCCGCCGTGGCGTGATGCACGGTGATGCCGTCGGCTGCGAGGGACTCGGCCGCCTCCGCGAGGGGCTCGGGGCGCCGGCCGCAGATGGCCACCTTCGCCCCCAGCTTGCCGAGCTCCCGCGCGACGGCGAGGCCGATGCCCGTGCCGCCGCCGGTGATGATCGCCGCCTGCCCGTCGAAGAGCCCAGACCTGAAGAGCTGATCCGCCACGCTTCCTCCGGCTGGCCGTATAGCATGCGCCGGTGCCCGCACTTCCTCAGGGAGAGCCGCTGTCGCTCCGGCCGCTCGCCGCGGACACCTGGCGCACGCTGCGCGCCCACCCGTTGACGTCCACCGCCCTGGGCGCCGCCGCGCTGCTCTCCATGGCCTCGATGGTCTTCGGCATCGGCGTGCTGGTGACGCCGTGGTTCCTCTGCGAGATCTTCGCGCTCCAGCTCGCGGTGCTGGCCGGGATCACCCCGAGGCGAGACCGCGCCTGGTTCCGCGCGGGCTTCCTCGTGCTCTGCATGGTCGGCGTGGTGGTCGGGGCGACCTGGCTCGCGATGCTGATCATCGGGCCGGACGTCGCCACGGCGGACCGCGCGATCGGACCGCTGCCACGCCTGGAGGCGCTCCGTCGGGCCGGCCTCATCGCGCTGGTCACCTTGCTCGCCGTCGGCTTCATCGCGCCCTTCGTCTACGCGCCGCTCATCGTGATCGAGCGGGGCACACGGATCGGCGCAGCGGTCCTCGAGAGCGCGTGGCTCGTGCGCCGAGGCGGGCTCGTCCGGCACTGGGGTCTGGCCTTCGTGGCGCACCTGCTGCCCATCGCGCCCGCGCTGATCGCGGCCGTCGTCGTCGCCCGGACGTTCGAGCGCGCCGCCACCCCCTACGGCGTCCTGATCGGGCTGCCGCTCGTGCCGCTGACCATCCCGCTCGGGCAGGGGTTGGTCACCGCGGCGTACGCCCAGCGCCGTCACGAGCTCGCCATCCCGCGCTGGACGCGGGCGGAGGGCAACCCGCCACGGCCGCTCGTGCTCGCGCTGATCGCGCTCGTGCTGGCGCCGATGCTCAGCGTCGCGCTGCTCTTCCTGGCCGCGACCCGCCCCGCGCCGCCCGTCGTCGGTCGACAGAGCGCGGGCGAGGTCATGCTCGACCGCAGGCTCGCGCCGGGCGAGCGGGCCACGCTGCACGTGCCGGACACGACGCTGGAGATCCGCACCGACGGTCGGACGGTCGGGGTCCGGGCGGGGGACGGGGGCGGCGCCGGGCACCTGCCCACCGCGTGGCGCGGCGACGTGGAGCGCATCCGCGTCAGGCGCGTCCGAGACGCCTACGCCGTGCAGCTGCGCGCGGACGACGGCTGGTGGTCGGTGGTGGTGGACGGCGCGGCCACGCGGACCGACGACACGGTCTCGCACCGGCTCGCGTCCCGACTCCCCGTCTTCGCCTGGCCCGCGATTGGGCTGGCGTTCCTGCTCAGCGCGACCTTGCTCGCGCGAGCGCTCGCGCCGCTGGGTGAGGTGCGTCGGATGTACGGCGCGCCCGCGACCGAGCGGCCTCCGCTCGAGCAGCTTCGCGCCGCGCGCCGTGACGCGCTCCGGGCCGCGTGGACCATCGTCGGCGTGCTGGCCGGCCCGGCGCTGCTCGCGGTGAGCGCGGGCGTCGTCGCGTTCACCCGATGAAACGCGCCGCGAGGTCCACGATGTCCTGCAGCTCGAACGGCTTCTCCAGCGTCGCCGCCGCGCCGCAGCGCTCACCCAGCTCTCGCCGGGCCAGCGACGCGGTGACGAAGATCACCGGCGGGGTCGCGTCGCCCAGACGATCGCGCAGCTTCGCGCAGAACGCCTCTCCGTCCATGTGCGGCATCATCAGGTCCGCGAAGACGAGGCTCGGCGACTCTCGTTCGGCCACCGCGAGCGCCTCGATGGGATCGATCTCGCCGAGCACGCGGTGTCCGTCGTGCTCGAGCACACGCGTGATCAGGCGAACCATCTCGACGTCGTCGTCGAGGACGAGAATTGGGCCACTGCTCCCCAACACCGCCAGAGCGTAGCGAGCCCTCGCCATCGCACAAGGAGAATGGTCGAGCCTCCTTCGCCTGGTGACGAGCGGACGCCCCGCGTATGCTCCGCGTCCGATGGCACCGACCGCCGAAGGCGAAGAACTGGACCGCGAAGAGAGCGGCGAGCTGCCCGGTGAGCTGCCCGGCCAGGGGACACGCGAGGGCTCGAAGCTGCGCGAGGCGCACCGCGCCTTCGACGCCGGAGACTTTCGCATGGTGCGGCAGCGCTGCGACGAGCTGCGCGACGCCGAGGATCCCGAGGTGCGCGCGGCGGCGGAAGCGCTGCGGAGCCGCACCGAGGTCGACCCGGTGCAGGTCGTCGTCGTGCTGGCGTGCTTCGCGCTCGTGGGCGCCATCGCAACCGTCTGGATTCTCTGATGAAGCACGTGACCCCGTTGCTCTCGAGCCTGCTGATCTCCCTGTGCGCCGCGCTGATCGCGGGACCGTCCGCTGGCTGCGGCCCGGCCACGCCGCAAGCCGAAGAGCCCAGCGTCGACCGGCTCGCGCCCACCACGCTCTACCCGATGGAGCCGGGCACGCAGTGGGTCTACGACGTCGACACCGGCGGCGGAGAGCCGCCGACCCTCGGCATCTTCGAGGTCATCGAGGCGGTCGGCCACCAGCGGCAGATCGCCAACAACCGCGGCATGACGTCGGCGGGTCAGGTGCGCCACGGCGACCCGATCACCTACGAGATCACCCCCGACGGCATCCGCCACCCGAGCTCCGGTGGGTGGCTCCTGCGCGCGCCGCTGCGCGAGGGCGCCGAGTGGGACGGGATGGGCGGCCGCACCGCGCGCGTGACCGATCTCGACGCCTCCGTGGAGGTCTTCGCCGGCACCTTCGAGCACTGCGTGGAGATCACCGAGACGGGCGGCGAGGACGGCCGGCAGGTGCGCACCGTGTACTGCCCGCAGGTGGGCCCGGTGCTCATCGAGTCGTCGATGGACATGCGCCTGACGACCCGCCAGGTGGCCACCACCGCGCGCCTCCGCACGCACGCCCCAGGCGGCGAAGAATAAGTACGCGAAATCACAGCTTTTAATACGACTCCCCGGCGGTTGCTCCGAGGGGTCCGGAAAGCTATGCTCCGGCGACCTTCAGAGGCGCCTTCCGACCCCGAATTCTCGGGGTTTTCGCGCGATCAGAGACCATGGAATCCAACGAAGAGAACGCCGCCGTTCCGGCGCAGCCCGAGCCCCCGCAGCCCAAGACCTACGGCGAGGGATCCATCCAGGTGCTCGAGGGCCTCGAGGCGGTGCGCAAGCGCCCGGGCATGTACATCGGCGACGTGCACGACGGCACCGGCCTGCACCACCTCGTGTGGGAGGCGGTCGACAACGCCGTCGACGAGCACCTCGCGGGCCACTGCGACACGATCACCGTGGTCATCCGCGCGGACGACTCGGTCACCGTGGAGGACAACGGCCGCGGCATCCCGGTGGGCATGCACTCCAAGGGCGTCAGCGCGGCCGAGGTCGTCATGACCGTCCTCCACGCGGGCGGCAAGTTCGACAACGACTCGTACAAGGTCTCCGCCGGCCTCCACGGCGTCGGCGTCTCCGCGGTCAACGCCGTCAGCGAGTGGCTGAAGATGGAGATCAAGCGCGATGGCAAGGTTCATTACCAAGCCTACGAGCGCGGCAAGCCGAAGGCGCCCATCGAGGCCATCGGGCAGACCGACCGCACCGGCACCAAGATCGACTTCAAGCCGGACCCGGGCATCTTCAGCAGCACCCAGTTCAGCTGGGACGTGCTGAACAACCGGCTGCGCGAGATCAGCTTCCTCAACGCCGGGCTCACGATCCACCTGCGCGACGAGCGCGGCGACGAGCCGCGTCAGCAGATCTACAAGTTCGAGGGCGGCATCCGCGAGTTCGTGCGGCTGCTGGCCAAGAACAAGACGCCGCTGCACGACGACGTCGTCTACATCTCCGACACCAAGGACGGCGTCGAGGTCGAGCTCGCGCTGATGTGGACCGACGCCTACAACGAGCAAGTCTTCTGCTACACGAACAACGTCCACAACAAGGACGGCGGCACGCACCTGACGGGCCTGCGCTCCGCGCTGACGAAGACGATCAACACCTACGGCACCTCGCAGAACCTCCTCAAGGAGCTCAAGGGCGCGAGCCTCGTGGGCGAGGACGTCCGCGAGGGCATCATCGCGATCATCAGCGTCAAGCACCCCGACCCGAGCTTCAGCTCACAGACCAAGGACAAGCTGGTCTCGAGCGAGGTGAAGGGCATCACGGAGTCGGTCACGAACGAGCGGCTGACCCTCTACCTCGAGGAGAACCCGGCCACGGGGCGCAAGATCGTCGACAAGACGGTCATGGCGGCGCGTGCGCGAGACGCGGCCCGCAAGGCGCGCGAGATGGTGCAGCGCAAGGGCATGCTCGACGCGAGCAACCTGCCCGGCAAGCTCGCGGACTGCCAGAGCAAGGACCCGACGGAGTGCGAGCTGTACATCGTCGAGGGTGACTCCGCGGGCGGCACGGCCAAGCAGGCGCGCGACCGTCGGTTCCAGGCGATCCTCCCGCTGCGCGGCAAGATCCTCAACGTCGAGCGCGCCCGTATGGAGAAGATGCTGGGCAACCAGGAGGTCGGCACGCTGATCACCGCGCTCGGCGCGGGCATCGGCGACCAGCTCGACATGCTCAAGCTCCGCTATCACAAGATCATCGTGATGACGGACGCCGACGTCGACGGCAGCCACATCCGGACGCTCTTGCTCACGTTCTTCTACCGGCAGATCCCGGAGGCGCTGCGCAGCGGCTACCTCTACATCGCCCAGCCGCCGCTCTTCCGCGTGAAGAAGGGCAAGAAGAGCCAGTTCCTCAAGAACGAGGACGCGTTCAACCGCTTCATCCTCGAGGCGGGCACCGACAAGCTCGCCATTCGGGCCGTGGGCGGGAGCGTCATCGTCACGGGCGATCCCCTCCGCCGGCTGCTCGACGATCTCTGGAAGTGGCGCAAGCTCCTCCGCGCGCTCGAGCGCCGAGCCCAGTCCGAGATCCTCGCCGCGCTGGTGCGCGGGACCGACCTCGACGCGAGCGGGCTCGCGGATCGCGCGCGGCTCGAGGAGGCGATGGTGCGGCTCGAGGAGGCGGTGGGCGAGATCGACCCCGACCTGCTCCCGCTCGCGCCGACGTTCGACCAGGACGCCGAGCACGGCCGCTGGTACGTCGAGATCGCGACCCGCGCGGGCGTGAGCACCAAGACGACGCGCATCGACTTCGACCTGCTGGACGGCGGCGAGTTCGCGCAGCTCAAGGCGATCCACGAGGGCGTCACGGCGCTCGGCGGCAACCGCTTCGAGGCCATCGAGGTCGACGACGCGGGCGAAGCGAAGGGCGAGCCGGAGCCGATCGGCGGGCCGGACGGCATCTGGGACCACGTGCAGAAGCGCGGTCGCAAGGGCCTGACCATCCAGCGCTACAAGGGCCTGGGCGAGATGAACGCCGACCAGCTCTGGGAGACCACGATGGACCCCGAGTCGCGCGTGCTGCTTCAGGTCCGCGTGGACGACGCGGTCGAGGCGGAGGAGATCTTCAGCGTGCTCATGGGCGACCAGGTCGAGCCGCGCCGCGAGTTCATCGAGACCCACGCGCTCGACGTCAAAGAGCTCGACATCTGAGGCTGTTCGGCCGCGAGCGGCTCAGCTCGCCTCAGGCGCGGAGCTCGACACGGCGCGGTCGGTCTCGACGACGCGATGGCGCGGTGGCGGACACTGGCGCGGTGGCGGCCACTACCGGGTGGTGGAGGCGGACGCTACGTGGCGAACGCGGACACTACCGGGTGGTCCGTCGCCGCGTAGCAGACATGCCGGGTGTTCTGCGTGTCGCGGCTTCTCTGCCGGTCGCGGCGCCCTGACAACGAGGATCTTCCAGTCTTGAGCGCGTCTCATCCGCACGAGACGGGCGCTCGCGAGGCTCGATCCGTGACGCCGAGGTGACTCGCCGGCCCCGCGGACGCAGGTGTGCGCGGCCCGAGTCGTCATCGAGCCGCGCGGAGACCTAGCTGTCGCTCGTTGGGTCGGGAGGCTCGTCGCTCGCGCGCGCGTCGCGCTGGACCGAGGGATCAGGGTCGCGAGGCCGCCCGACGGTGCGGAGAGTCACGAGCTTCTTCGGCACGTCCGGGCCCTCCGTCGAGACCCTCGGCGACTCGAACCGGTCCACCGTGCTCGCCTGCGTGGCCTCGAGCCGAACGGCCAGGCAGTCCTCCAGGGTCTCCTCGTCGATC
>SHBB01000540.1 GCA_004213565.1 Sandaracinaceae bacterium | reverse complement strand
CGGACCGGACGTGCTTGGCGACGGAGACCATGTTCGACCAGGCGACGCCCGCCAACGGGTGCGGCGGCGGAAAACCGAACCTCCCGGCCGGAGGCACCCACGGCGGCACCAGCACGCCACGGTCCTCCGTGTCGGGAAACAGCCCCTCACGGAGACTGCCCGACCGACCCAGGGTGGCCAGCCCGTCGATGACCCGAGCCGCCTGCGCGGGCGGGAGCGCGCCACCGACGCCGGGCGCGGCCATCACCAGCAGCTCGCCCTCGTGCTCGTCCCTTCCGCACGCCATCGGCAGGTCGGCCGAGAGCAGCTCGCGCACCTCCAGGTCTTCGAAGAAGGACGACAGCGCGTCCCCGATGTGCGCGAGCACCTCGTCCCGACAGAAGCCCCCGGGTCGCTCGTCCGATGGGTCGTCCAGGACCGCGTCGAGCCCGACCTGGTAGCGAATTCTCGTCATCATCCAGTCTCCTCTTCTTGCTCCGTGATCACGGAGCCACATACGGATTGGCCGCCGCTCAGGCGCTCGTCACCCGTGGCGCGACTCCGCGAGGACGCGACGGCGGCGACCCGCCTTCGCGACCCAACGGATCGCGCAGCGGATCTCGCCCTGGAACCGAGGGCGCAGCATCCGGCGCAGGAGCCCGGCGCGCTCCTCCCAGACCGACACGTACGGGCGCAGCCACGCGGCGTCGGCGTCGGGCAGGGCGTCGACCTCGCACACCAGCTCGAGCGCGCCGTCCTCGGCCGTGAACACCGCGCCCCACGACTTCGCGCGGCCGAGGTCGTCCATGACGTAGCTCAGCTCGTGCGCGAGACGCGGCCACAGCTCCGCCAGCGGCGCCGTCAGCGCCGCGCGCGGCGTGGGCCCGTCGACGCGGGTGATCAGGCGCCGCCGCCCTCGCGCCGTCTTCCACGCGTGCTCGGCCAGCCCGTCACGGGCCCGATGCGCCGCGAGCCACTCGGGATCGACCACGCCTTCCGTCCACCGCGACTCGTCCCCGAGGCCCGCGACGAAGAGCGCGAAGCTCGTGCGCCCGAATGTCCCCGGGAGCACCTCGCCAGCGCCCAGCGCCGCGTGCGCGGCGTAGGCGACGTCGTCGTCGGTCGGCGTGGAGGCGTCGCGGAGCGACCAGCGCACGATGTCCAGGCGCTCGGGAGCCCACCCACGGTCCAGCTCCAGGTAGTCGCGTGGGTCGATGCCCTGCGGCCGCGCCCAGCCGCACCGCTCGGCTGCGAGGCGCGTGATGGGCAACCAGCCGAAGGTCCCGTACGGCGAGCGCTCGTAGGGCACCTCCACGTCGAGGAGCGGCGCCCAGAGGTTGTCCTCGCCGAGCACCCGCGCCGCCGCCGCGAGCTCGAAGATCCGCGGATAGGCGCGCACGAGCTCGGTCCCCGAGTCGAGCTCCGCGGCGAGTTGGCTCGCCAGCTCGTCGCGCAAGCCGACGTCGTGGATCCAGCGCAGCCCGGGCGGCCGCGCGAAGACCCCGAGCCGGTGCGCCATCGCGACCGGGACGAGCAGGTCCCAGTCGTAGCTGCCCGGCTCGGCGTCGAAGTCGGCCGGGATCTTCATCCTCGCCCCGTCGCCATGGGCGCGCGGACCGCGTGGTCTGCCATCGGGGCGATCATCGCGAACGTCTCGTCGAGCTCGTTCTCGCCGGCCGCGTAGAGCTCCATCGCCATCATCCCGGCCACCATCACCTCCCGGTGGGCGAGCAGCCGGCCGAGGCTCGCGAGCGCCTCGGGCACGTCGGGCATGCGAGCGAGGCGGGGTGAGGGTGGCTGGCCGCGCACCGCGTCGCGGATGGCGTCGCCGAGCTCTTCGCGGGACACGCCCGACGCCTCGACCCCGCACAGCACCCGGGCGATCGGCGCGAGCACCCCCTCGACCACGACGGGCGCCTTCTCGATCTCGCCGCGGCAGAGCTTCTCGAACCGCGGGTCGCCCCGCAGCGAAGCGAAGTAGTCGTCGGTGGCCGCCGCCTCTGCCCAGCTCTCGTCCCCGCGGATCGCGGCCTCGAGATCGACCAGCGCGGCGTCGTGGTCGCCCGTGATCGCGCGCTCGCATGCGCGGTTGAAGTAGCTGAGGCACGCGGGCGGCGCGTCCTCGATGCGTGACTCGACGGCCTGATCGATCACGCGTGAGTAGGCCTCGATCGCGGCGTCGTGCCGCTCCAACCCCGTGAGCGCGATCCCGAGCTCGGCGCCGAGGCTCAGCGACCACGGCATGCGTTCGACCGCCTCTCGCGCGAAGGCGACTTGATCCATTGCGTGGCCCTGCCGCTTCAGCGCGTGCAGGCGCAGCTCGGCCAGCCGCTCCTCGAGCCTCATCGGCAGCCGGTCGCCCTCGGCCAGCGCGAACAGCGCGAGGTCCACGTCGTCGATCGGTCCGTGCAGTAGCCGTCGCCACGCCTCCTCGAGCCGGTCGAGCGCGTCGGGCTCGCTCGCCGCGCGGTCGCGGCCCAGCGCGAGGGCCGCGATCACGTACGTCGTCATCTCGTCGGGCCGCTCGGCCAGCGCGCGCTCGGCGGCCTCCAGCGCGAGGGGCCGGTCACAATCACGCAGCGCGAGCAGCGCGAGCCGGCTGGCCACCGCGTGGGTCGCGTCGCCGGCGATCGGGAGCAGATCGCGGAGACACGGCAGGCCCACGAACGTGCGCCGCAGCAGCGGGTCGAGCGCGTCCAGCGGGAGCGTGCCGGCCTCGCCGGACGCGAGCACGGGGTGCAGCGCGTCGAGGGCCGGGCCGACCCACGCCGGCTCGGGCGTCGGATCGATCTCCTGCGCCGCGTCGTGCCGCGCGAAGAGCAGATCGATCGCCGCGCGCCAGGTCTCGCCCGCGTGTCGGCGCGCCTCGCCGCGCATCGCCATCACCTCCGCCGTCACGTGGCCGTCGTCCACGAGCAGGGTGGCGAGCGCCTCGGTGAGGAGCCCGTCGCCGCCGTGGAACGCTTCACGCAGCGCGCCCAGGCGCTCGAGGCCCGGGACGGCCGCGGCGCGGCGTCGCGCGATCACCGCCGGATCGTCCGGCGCGATGTGGTCGAGCATCGTCCGCGCGTAGCGGCCGCGCTCGGTCTCCGCGTCGAAGCGCGCAGCGACGGCGCGGAGGAGCGGCTCCATGTACGCCACCGTCGTCACGGCCCGGAGCACCACCCCCGCGGCTCGCGGATCGTCTCCACACGCCACCTCGATCAGCGGCGCGAGGCGCGCCTCGTCGAGCCCCAGGTCCATCCGAGCGCGCAGCGCCTCGAGCTTCCAGCCGTCGCCGAGCGGTCCTCCGTCCGGGCCCAGCGAGTCGAGCGCGACGAGCCCGCCCCAGTCGTGCAGCGCCGCGGGCAGCGAGCCGCGGACCCCGATCACGCGCACCCCGAGCGCGGACACCTCCTCGTAGGTGAGGGGCGCGCCCTCGGGGTCGCGCCACTCGCGGAACACCGGGTACTCCTCGGCCCCGAAGGCGCGCCATCCGGCGCCCTCGAGCCGCTCGTGCAGGGCGACGCGGTCGGCGTCGGGTCGGGTGATCAGGAACATCTTCATGACGGATCTCCGAGGTCGAGGAGCCAGCTCTCGCGCCCGAGCCGCGACGGTTCGGGCTCACGCGCGACGAGCTCGGCGAGGTCGGCGTACAGGCCGAGGTGCTTGGCGATGAGCCGGCCGACCTGTCGCTCGTAGGGCGAGCGGCCGAGCGCTTCCTTCGCCACCCACCGGGCGCGCGGCAGGTCGTGCGCGTGGAGCACCGCGTAGGCGAGCGCGTCGTCGACCACCGGCGAAGGCAATCCCGCCTCCTCGGCCTCGAGGTCCGGTGGCGCTGCGTCGCGGAGGCGCGCCTCCAGCGCGGCCGACGTCTCCTGCGGGAGCGCGAGCAGCCCCGCCGCCACGTCGACGGGCAGATCGGCCGGGTAGTCGACCCCGCGCAGCGCCGCGAGCGCGGCGATGGTGGAGCCAGAGCTCGCCGGCCGGTAGCGGACGTCGCAGACCGTCACCCCCAGGCGGTGCTCTCGCAGCCGGATCACGCTCTGGCTGAAGGCGCTGCGCCACGTGAAGCTCGCTTGCTTGCCACCGTGTTGCCTGAGATCGTCGGCGACGGCCCGCTGCAGCTCGATCGCGGGCATCCGCACCGACGCCTTCCAGGGGTCGTGGGCGCACGCGCTGCCCCAGACGAGCGCCCCGTCCATCAGCGGGCGGGACGCGACCATCTGCGCGAGCTGATCGAGCGGGGCCTCGTCGGCGAAGCAGACGAAGAACGAGTGCTCGCGGTAGAGGCACGGCTCCGGGAGCAGGCCGTCCGGGCGGTAGGGCGCGTAGGCCTCGCGCAGCGCGCCCTCGCTCGCGCCGGCGTCGATCCAGACCGGCGGGGGCGCCATCGCGTCGAGCGCGAGCCACCACCGGTCGGGCTGCGTCGTGTCCACCCACAGCGTGGGGTAGTACGGGGTCTGCCCGGTCCGGTCGGAGCGCGCCGGGAGCTCCGCCACCGCCACCGCGGTCGTCGGGGCGACGGCGCCGTCGTGCAGGAGCATGGCCCAGCCGCCGGCGCGCGGATCGGTCGGCGCGCTCGCCAGGTCGTGCAGCCTTCCGCGCGACTCCGCCTCCGACAGCCATCGCAGCTCGCTCTCGGTCTCGTACTGCGCGTCGAGCCAGCTCGGTCGATCGCGCCACCAGTGCTCGGGTCGGTTCATGGGTTGAAGGTGAGGGACCGAGAGGGTCGCCGCCGCTCGCGGGAACGGAGGCCGCAACACGTCGAAATCGTTGAGCATCGACCCGAGGTCCCTCGCGGTGTTCAGGTGACGGCGCGTCCCGACGGAAGTCTCCCGGACGGGTCAGCCCTGGCGGAGCGCCAGCACGCGCGCGCCCCCGTACCGCGAATACTCGAGCCAGACGTAGACGAGCGCGCCGGAGACCTCGACCTCGCGGATTCGCGTGTTCAGGGAGTCGGCGGGCGGGGCGTGAAACCACGACCAGCGGGTGGCGCCCGTCGCGTCGAGGGCGACGACGAAGCCCTCGTCCTCGGCGCCGCGGCTCACCCCGTCGAAGCTCACGCCGTCCCGCACCACGCCCGACGCGTAGACGCGGCCCGCGTCGTCCACGGTGATGTCGCTGAGCGCGATCGCGGCGCCGAGCTGACGCTCCCACTCGAGGTTGCGGTCCACGTAGCGCTGGATCACCCAGCCCGCGTCGTCCGTGCCCAGCACGGCCAGGTAGACGACGCCGCCGCCCTCCGCCACGGCCGTGCTGCGCGCGCCGCCGTGATCGTTCAGGGCGCGGTATCCAGAGAGCGGGTCGCCGTCTCGGTCGTAGACCTCGAGCGCGTGCCGCTGGGTGAAGAAGCCGCCGCCGGTCGCGATCGACTCGAAGCCCGCCCGCACCACGTGGTCCGGCGCGGCAGCCAGCCCAGTCCCGCTGCCGAGCCCGCCACGGCCCCACCGGACCGCGCCGTCGGTCGTCATCGCGACCGTGTAGATGTCGCAACCCGAGTGGTCCTCGCTGATCAGCCGAACCCCGCCGAGCTCGTAAGGCCGGTCTTGATGGCGCAGCGCGGTGTAGAGCTCGCCCGCGCGAAGATCGATCTGCGGCCGAGGCGTCGTGCTCGATGCCTGCAGCCACCGCATCGTTCCGTCGGGCTCGTACCCCGCGACGTAGGCGTGCGCCTCGGAGGGCGCCGAGTGCGTGGCGTCGAACACGTACGGCCCGGTGACCGAGCCCACGACGTAGTAGCGATCGTCCGCGCCGACCGCGACCGCGAGAGGCAGGGCGGAGGTGCCCTCGAACATCGGCGTGACGTGCAACAGCCGCGAGCGCCCCGCGCGATCGAGGCCCTCCACGAACCCTCCCGCGACCGCGTCGGGCGTCAGATATCGCGGCGCGCGCCCCCGGCCGACCACGTACGGACGGCCGCTCGGATCGACCGCGAGGTCCGACAGCTGCTCCGCGCCAGGCGTGGCCGGGCGCCCGAGCCCGTAGTCCACACGCCACGCCTCCACGGGACCGACGTGACAGGCCCCCTCATCGCAGAGCTCGCCCGCGCCGCAGGCCGCGTCGCAGTCGCCGCAGTGTCGAGGGTCGAGGCGTGGGTCGACGCACTCCCCGCCGCACACGCGATGCTCGCACGTCACGCTGCCCCCGTCGGGCGCGTCGACGGGAGCGCGCGCGTCCGCCGCCGCGTCGGCGCCCGCGTCGGACGCGACCGGCTCCGAGTGGGCGTCCCCGCCCGCGTCCGCGCCAGGTCCCCGGACCTCGCCGCCGTCCGGGTCCGCGGCCGTCCCTCTCCGGTCGCCGCCCATCGCGCACGCCCCGAGTGCCACGCTCATTCCCCAGCACACCATCCATCGCATCGCGCCCTCCTCTCGCTCGGCCACAGGGTGACGGCCGCTCGGATCGGCCGCAGCTCGTGCCGGAGCCGCGCGCAAGCGCCCGAGATGCATGGCGTTTCAGCGCTCGCTCGCCGAGGTGTTCACGCGGCTGGACACGCCGCCCCGCGGGAGCTGCCCACTCGTGACTCTCCCGTGAGCGTCCGAGGCTCAGCGCCGGAGCACGGGGCGCGTGATGCGGTAGGTCCGGGACACGTCGTACCCGCGCTCCTGGCCAGGCCGCGCGGCGCCCCACCCCGGGTGCTCGATGACCCGGGCGTAGCCGCGCGCGCGGTCTTCCCAGCCGACGAAGAGCACGCTGTGGGTGCCGACGGGCGTCCGGTTGGGGTGGTTGACGATGTACAGCCAGTCGCCGGGCCGGATGAGGCCGAGGTCCGCGTACGGGCCGTCTCGATCGCCCTGGTACACCACGCTCCGCGTGCGCCAGCCGCCGTGCCCCGCGCGCTCGAAGACCTCCGTGAGGTAGCGATAGCAAGAGACGTTGAACGCCTCGCGTCGGGCGATCATCGCCCGCGCGACCGCGACGACGTGTCGGCCCGGATCGGCGTGCAGGCGGGGGACGGGAGGACGCGGCGGCGTGCGGCGGCGCGCGCGGGCCTGCCGGCGGGGCTCGGGCTGCGCCTCCTCGCGCGTCTCCTGAATCGTCTCCTCGGCGGGGCGCAGGCGCAGCAGGCCGAGACGCACGCCGGTCTCGGGGTCGACGAT
>SHBB01000054.1 GCA_004213565.1 Sandaracinaceae bacterium | reverse complement strand
GAGCGCGCGCGCGGCCAGCGCCTCCTCGTCCCCGCGGATGGCCGGCTGCATGCCGCCCACCGCGCCGAAGACCTCCGGGTGCGCGAAGCCGACCGTCAGGGCGACGCGTCCGCCGAGCGAGATGCCGTCGATGGCCGTGCCCTCGCGCGTGCGGGCCGCGCCGTCGAAGCGCTCGCGGACCGAGGCCAGGAGCGGCCCGGCGATCCAGTCTCCGATCTCACGGATCCGCGCGCTCCCCACGCCGTCTCGGCCCACGTCCGGGATGTACGGCGTGACGACCATGACGCCGCGGAAGGGCTGCGCGCGCAGGCTCTCGTTGACGGCGTCGAGGTGCGCCTGGCGCACGTAGCCGCGGTAGTCCGAGGCGTAGAGGCGCCCGCGCATCATCGCGCCGAAGTGGTCGGGCAGGCCGTAGCGCGTGGCCCAGCCGAGGTAGCCGCGCTCGGGCCCCTGCTGCGCCTCACCGCGCCCATGGAGCGCGACCACGAGCGGGTAGCGCTCGCCCGGCGGGTGCTCGCGGTGTCCTCCGAGCCTGGGCAGCGTGACGAGCACGCGCTGCGGGCCCCAGGGGGTCTCGAGGTCGAGGCGGCGGTAGTGGACCCACTCGCTGTAGGGCTGCGCCGTGGCGAGCCCCGCGCAGAGCAGGCACGCGACCGCGCCGACGACCGCGAGCCACGTCCGCCACGGCGCCATCGAGAGCGGCGCGGGCGGCCTGGGCGGAGGCGTCGCGGAGTCAGGCAGAGGCATGGGCAGTCAGGCGGGCTACGCCCGCTCGCGGAGGCCCTGATGGTACTCCTGCAGCGAGCGCACCGTGAGCGGCGATTCGCGCCGCACCTCGATGGCCCCCACCGCCGCCGTCGCCGCCGCGATGGTCGTGAAGTACGGCACGCCGCTGACGAGCGTCGCGCGGCGGAGCGAGAAGCTGTCCCGGATGGCCGCGTCACCTTCGGTCGTGTTGACGACCATCGCGATGTCGCCGTCCCGGAGCCGGTCGACCACGTGAGGCCGACCTTCGTACACCTTGTTGACGCGGGTCGAGGGCACACCGGCGCGCTCGAGCGCGCTCATGGTGCCGCCCGTCGCGACGATCTCGAAGCCGAGCTGGCTCAGGCGAAGCGCGAGCTCGGTCGCGGCGGGCTTGTCGTCGTCGCGCACGCTGACGAACACGCGCCCCGCGTCCGGGAGGCTCGAGCCGGTGGCGAGCTGCGCCTTGAGGAAGGCGCCGTTGAAGCTGTCGGCGATGCCCATGACCTCGCCGGTCGAGCGCATCTCCGGGCCGAGGATGATGTCCACGCCGGGGAACTTCGCGAACGGGAAGACCGACTCCTTCACCGCGACGTGCTTGGGCACGATGTCCTTGTCGACCCCGAGCTCCGCGAGGGTCTTGCCGGCCATGACCTTCGCCGCGACCTGCGCGAGCGGCAGCCCGATGGACTTGCTGACGAAGGGCACGGTGCGCGAGGCGCGGGGGTTGACCTCGATGACGTAGACGGCGCTGCCGCGGATGGCGAACTGCACGTTCATCAGGCCGACCACGCCGAGCTCGAGCGCGAGCGCGCGCGTCGACGAGCGGATGGTGGCGAGCACCTCGGGCGGCAGCGCGTGCGCCGGGAGCACCATCGAGGAGTCGCCGGAGTGCACCCCCGCCTCCTCGATGTGCTGCATGAGGCCGCCGATCACGACCGCCTTGCCGTCGCACACCGCGTCGACGTCGACCTCGATGGCGTCGCGGAGGAACTCGTCGATGAGGATCGCCTGTGACTCGGCGTCCTCGACCGCCTCGAGCGCGGTCGCCATGTATCGGGCGAGATCCGTGCGCGAGTAGACGATCTCCATCGCGCGACCGCCGAGCACGTAGCTCGGCCGCACCACGACCGGGTAGCCGATCTCGTCGGCGACCTTCATCGCCTCGGCCGGACCACGCGCGATCCCGCCGTGCGGCCGGCGCAGGCTGAGCTTCTCGAGGAGCGCCTCGAAGCGCTCGCGGTCCTCCGCGCGATCGATGGCGTCGGCGCTCGTCCCGAGGATGTTCACGCCCGCGCGCTCGAGGGCGACCGCGAGCTTCAGCGGCGTCTGGCCGCCCAGCTGCACGATGACGCCCTTCGGCTTCTCCGTGCGCACGATGGCCATCACGTCCTCGAACGTCAGGGGCTCGAAGTAGAGCCGGTCCGAGGTGTCGAAGTCGGTCGAGACCGTCTCCGGGTTGCAGTTGACCATCAGGGTCTCGAACCCGAGCTCGCGCAGGGCGAACGCCGCGTGCACGCAGCAGTAGTCGAACTCGATCCCCTGGCCGATCCGGTTGGGCCCGCCGCCGAGGATCATCACCTTGTCGCGGTCGGTCGGCTCCGCCTCCGAGCTGCGGCCCCAGGTCGAGTACAGGTAGGGCGTCCTGGCGACGAACTCCGCCGCGCAGGTGTCGACGCGCGCGTAGATCGGCGTGACGTCGTCTTCGACGCGGAGCGCGCGGATCTCCGCGACGTCCACCCCGCGGAGCGACGCGAGCTGCCGATCGGAGAAGCCGAGCTCCTTGGATCGGCGCACGAGGGGCGCGTCGAGCGTCTCCGCCGCCGTGACGAGGCGCTCGTGGTCGACCAGCTCCTTCAGCTGCGTGAGGAACCACGGGTCGATCCGGGTCGCCTCGTGCAGCGCCTCGACGGTGAGGTCCAGGCGCAGGCCGTCGACCAGGTACCAGAGCCGATCCGCGAGCGGCGTGCGCACCAGCTCGAGGATGGCCTCGCGCAGCTCGTCGTCGGTCGGCGGAGGGAGGTCGAGCTCCTTGCGGTGCGTCGGCGCGGTCACGTCGGCCGTCGCCTCCGCCACCTTCAGGTCTCGCACCGCCGCGACCTCCTGTCGGTAGTCGAGCTTGTTGCGGAGCGTCACGAGCCCCTCGCGCCCGATCTCGAGCGAGCGCGCCGCCTTCTGCACGGCCTGCTTGAAGGTCCGGCCGATGCTCATCACCTCGCCGACCGACTTCATCTGGGTCGTGAGGCGCGGGTCGGCGCCGCGGAACTTCTCGAACGCGAAGCGCGGCCACTTCACCACCACGTAGTCGATGGTCGGCTCGAACGCGGCGCTCGTCCCGGTGATGTCGTTGGTGAGCTCGTCGAGCCGGTAGCCGACCGCGAGCTTCGCCGCGATCTTCGCGATGGGGTAGCCGGTGGCCTTCGACGCGAGCGCGCTCGATCGAGAGACGCGCGGGTTCATCTCGATGACGATGACGCGGCCGTCCTCCGGGTTGACCGCGAACTGCACGTTCGAGCCGCCGGTCTCGACGCCGATCTCGCTCATCACCGCCCGCGCCCCGTCGCGAAGCCGCTGGTACTCCTTGTCGGTCAGCGTCATCGCGGGCGCCACCGTCACGGAGTCCCCGGTGTGCACGCCCATCGGGTCGATGTTCTCGATGGTGCAGATGACCGAGAAGTTGTCGGCCCGGTCACGGATGACCTCGAGCTCGTACTCCTTCCAGCCGAGCACGCTCTCCTCGACCAGGCACTCGTGGGTGGGGCTCTGCTGGAAGGCCCAGCGCAGCTTCCGCTCGAGCTCGTCCTTGTTGTAGACGATGCCGCCGCCGGAGCCGCCCATGGTGAAGGAGGGACGCAGGATGACGGGGAAGCCGCCCATCTCCTCGACCTTCTGCAGCGCGCCGTCGATGGTGCGGGCGGTGAACGCCTTCGGCACGCCGAGGCCGATGCGGCCCATCGCGGCCTTGAAGAGGTCGCGATCCTCGGCCTTCTCGATGGCCTCCGGGCTCGCCCCGATCAGCTCCACGCCGTGCTTCTCGAGCACCCCGCGCTTGGCGAGGGTGAGCCCGAGGTTGAGCGCGGTCTGCCCGCCGAGCGTGGGCAGGAGCGCGTCCGGCTTCTCCCGCTCGATGATCGCCTCGACCACCTCGGGCGTCAGCGGCTCGACGTAGGTCCGGTCCGCGAACTGCGGGTCGGTCATGATCGTCGCCGGGTTCGAGTTCACCAGGACGATCTGGTAGCCCTCCTCTCGCAGGGCCTTCGCGCCCTGGGTGCCGGAGTAGTCGAACTCGCAGGCCTGTCCGATGACGATCGGCCCCGAGCCCAGAAGTAGAATCTTTTCGAGGTCGTCGCGGCGAGGCATCGGGGGTCGGGATTACCGTAGGGCCCAGAGCGGCGCAAGCCCGGGCGCCCTACCCCTCGCCCCGCGCGGCGGGTGAGCGCGGCCACGCGTCGCGGAGCCGCGCCACGAGCGCCTCACCCCGCGGATCGAGGCCCTCGATCACCGCGTCGCGCCCGCGCTCCTCGCCCGCTCGCCGCGACAGGGTCAGCGCCACCCCCCGCGCCCCGATCCCCTCCCGAAAGCGCGCCCCCCACTCGATCACCGTCACGCTCCGCTCCATCACCTCGAACAGCCCGAGCTCCACCAGCTCGTCCACGCTCGAGAGCCGATAGAGGTCCAGGTGCGCGAGCGGCACCCTCCCCTCGTGCTCGTGGAGGAGCGCGAAGGTGGGGCTCGTCACCGGCACCTCCTCGGGCACGCCGAGGGCGCGGAAGAGGCCGCGCGTGAAGAACGTCTTGCCGGCCCCGAGCGCGCCCTCGAGCCACACCACGTCGCCCACCTCGAGGAGGGAGGCGAGCGCGGCGCCCAGCTTCCGGGTCGCGCGGCGGCTATCGAGCTCGAGGCGAAGCACGCGGGCAGGTGTAGCACCTCGTGGTAAGCCCGCCGGGTGACCGTGCGACACGAGGAGCGGGGCAGGACGGCGGTGCTGACCGTCGACCGCCCGGAGACCAAGAACGCCATCGACCCGTCCGTGCACGCGGCGCTGTCGGCGGCGCTCGACGCCGTGATGGCCAGCGACGCGCGCGCCATCGTGCTGACGGGCGCCAACGGCACCTTCGTCAGCGGCGGTGATCTCAAGCTCATCCGGGAGCGCCCCTTCGAAGAGACCCTGACGCTGAGCCAGCAGATGACCGCGCTCCTCGACCGGCTCGAGGCGCTCCCCGTCCCGGTCTTCGCGGCCATCGAGGGCTACGCGTTCGGCGGCGGGGTCGAGATCGCGCTCGCCTGCGACTACCGCGTGGCGGCGCCGGGCGCGAAGCTGAGCTTCCGCCAGGCCGCGATGGGGCTGAGCACGGGCTGGGGCGCGGCCACCCGCCTCGCCCGCGTGGTCCCGCGCGGCGTGGCAGCCCGCCTCCTCATGACGGCCGAGGTGCTCGACGCGGAGGCCGCCGCGGATCTGGGCCTCGTCGAGGAGGTCGACGCCAACCCGCTCGCGCGCTGCCTCGCGCTGGCCGACGCCGTGGCGTCCCAGTCTCCGCGCGCCGTCGCGGCCTTCAAGGCGCTCCTGCCCGAGGTCTACGGCGCCCCCGCCGCCAGCTCGCGCGCGAAGGAGTGGGAGGTCTTCCAGACCCTCTGGGGCGCCGCGGATCACGCGGAGGCCCTCGACGCCTTCTTCGGCCGCCGCGCGCCGCGCTGGTGACGCCTCAGCCCTCGAGCGGGTTGTCGTAGAGCGCGTCGACCGGGAACGCGGCGTCGACCGAGGCCAGCCGGACGTCCTCTCCGGGGCCGTGCTCGACCGGGCGCCAGAGATCGCCCTCGCGTCGCCACACCTCGACGAGGGGCTCGCGCTGGCTCACGAGGACGTACTCGCGGAGGCTCTCGAGCCGGCGGTAGTGCCGGAACTTCTCGCCGCGATCGTAGCCCTCGGTCGAGTCGGACAGCACCTCCACGAGGACCACGGGGTTCACGATCGCCTCGGCGTCGATCTCCACCGTCTCCACCCGACCGCAGACCACCGTGGCGTCCGGGTAGGTGCTCCGGTTGGAGGCGGCCACGTAGACCTTCACGTCGGAGCTGTAGACCTCGCAGCTCCGTCCGGTGAGAGCAGCTCCGACGAGCCGAATGACGCGCGCCGACAGCCGACCGTGCTCGATGGTCCCCCCGGCCATCGCGCGCACCACCCCGTCGAGGTACTCGTGCTTGACCTCGGCGCGCGCCTCGAGCGCGAGGTATTCGACGTAGGAGACGCGAGAGCGTGCGGGCTCGGCCACGCCACGAGTATAGCAGCGCGCTCGGGCGCGCGAGACCGCGAGCGGTGGACGCTCAGAGCGTCCAGAGCACGAGCCCCAGCATCGCCGTCCCGAAGGCCAGCATCCACAGATCTTGCTCGACCTGCAGCAGCATCGAGAGCACGCAGCCGCCGGTCCCGAGGGTCATCATGCCGTAGCCGATCCAGGCGCGCTTCCTCTTGTCCGGCACGACGTGCTCGAGCAGCGCGCCTTCGATCGGCATGCCCTCCTGGACGCTCTTCAGCGGGGAGCTTTGCCGTGGATCGGCGACTTCATCGAGAGCGCCGCCTCGGTCCGCGCGGTTGCGCGAAGGCGCCTCCGCGCCGCGCTCGAACAGCTCCGCCCAGCGCCCCATGACGAGCCGGATCGCGAAGACCGGGAACGCGAACGCAGCCCCACCGACCGCGGTGATCCCGAGGCCCCAGGCCAGGGGCTCCCCGCTCCCTCCCGTCGACATCGCCCACGCGCCGAGGCCGCTGACGAGCGCGCCGAGCAGGCCGTTGAAGTACCGAGCCCGAAGGATCTCGGAGCGCGACGGCCCGGGTCTCGGTTCGGGGCGACGAGGAAATGCTTCAGCATTTCCGAGGAGACACGGGCCGAGAGACGGGTCGTCCCGCCCGAGAGACGAGGAGCGAGGTTCTTCAACGGACTGCTGGGCTCAGGGTGAGCCACGCGACCTGTCGGCCCCCCTCGCGGTCGTTGCGCTCCTTCTCCGCTGACACGCGCAGACCGTATCGAGCAAACTCTGCTCCGTCCAGCCGAGCCCGCGAGCTCGGCTACTCCGAGGGCACGTGCCCCGAGGGCAGGCGCCCCCAGGACACAGCGCTTCCTCACGCGAGCGGGATGCGGATCCCGAGCTGCTCGCGCAGCCGGAAGTACTCCTCGCTCACGCTGAAGAGGACGAGCTCCTTGACCTTCTCCTTCGGCGGGAGGTCGACCGGGCCGGCCGCGCCGAGCTGGGTGACCATGCGCGCGGCGGTCTCGAGGTCGTTGCAGACCAGGAGCCCGGCGCGGCACGACGTCAGCTCGACCGCCTGGAGCCACTTCTTGATGTCGGTGCGCGCGCCCGCGTCCACGAAGCGCTTGGCCAGGCTCCGCAGCGCGTCGCGCTGGGCCGGCTGCATCTTCGTCGCGATCTGCTGCGCCGCCTGCTCGGCCGCGGGCTCGACCTGCGGCACCACGCCGCTGAGCCGGAGCCCCGCCATGAGCACCGTCTTCAGCTCGGTGTTCGACTTGAGCATGGTGCGGATGTAGTGCTCGGGCCGGTAGTCGCTGAGGTGACGCCCGGCGACGAACATCAGGTCCGAGGGCTGGAAGCCGCTGAGCAGCGTCGCGCCGCTGAGCGAGGCGAGCGGGTAGACCGGCATGTGCGTCAGGCCGCCCTGCACGTCGGTGCGCAGGAAGAGCCGCGGCGCGGGCATGCCGAGCACGTTCGCCACGAAGCCGAAGGTCCGCGCGAAGGTCACCGTGCTGTTCGCCGGATCGACCTCGTGCTTCTTGTTCAGCCCCGCGTCCTTGTCGTTCTGGATGCGCAGCGAGAGCACCGCGGGCCAGATCTGCTCGAAGATCTTCGAGACCAGCAGGTCCTGCTCCGACGACGCCAGATCCTTCAGCCAGCGCTCGTCGTTGAGCCGGTTCGTCGGGCGGATGGGCCCGCTCGGCCGGTTGTCCGCGAAGAACTGCTGCTGCTCGGCGTCCGCCTTGTTGAGGAACGTGAGCGTCCGCGCCAAGCACCACGCCTTGTCGTACGCGCGCGCGTCGAAGTAGAGCTTGTAGAGCTTCTGGTAGCTGTCGACGCGGTAGGGATCGCGCCGGAGCAGCCACTGGTGCTCGCTGATGGCCTCGTCGAGCTTGCCGAGCAGCGTGTAGAGCTCCGCCAGGATGACGTGCTCGGTGTCCTGCTCCCGGATGGTGCTCGCGACCCGGAAGGCCTCGGCCGCGTTCTCGTACTGCTTCAGGCGGTCTCGGTAGATGACGCCGAGGTTGTGCCAGAGGTTGTACTCGAGGTCCTGGTCCCGATCGTCCTTGCCGCTGATGCGGTGGAGCATCTTGCGGAAGGCGCGCTCGAGCTGCTTCCAGTCCTTCTTCTGGTTGAGGATCTTGTTGATCGCCTCGAAGGCCTTCAGCTGCTTCTCGTCGAGGTCGAGCGCCTCGTTGAACTTCTCGACCGCGCGGTCGGTGTCCTTGACCTCGTCGCGCAAGATGACCGCCACCGTGTAGGCGTACTTCGCCTTGGCGGCCTTGCGATCGTCGAGGTCGCTGACGCGCTGGATGATCTCGATGGCCTCGTCCCACTGCCGCGTCGTCTGGTAGAGCATCAGCAGCTTGTGCAGCAGGCGGTGGTTGTCCGGCTCGAGGGCCGCCGCCTCCACGTAGGCCTCGATCGCCTTCTGCGAGTTCTTGACCTTCTCGTGCCAGAGGTCGCCGATCTCGTCGAGGAGGCCGAAGCGCTCCTCGATGTCCGCGATGTCGAGGACCTGCTTCTTGTAGTGGATGACCTGCTCGAAGTCGTTCGCCGCCTCGTAGACGCTCACCATCGCCTCGAGCGTGGGGCGGTGATGCGGGTCCTCCTCGAGGGCCTTGTCGAACATGTTGAGCGCCTTGCGGCGGTCCCCCTGCTCGCGCTTGACGATGCCCAGCTTGAAGAAGACGTCCGTGATCTCGTCGCGCCCGAGCGAGTCCCGGTGGTGCACGAGGAGCATCTGGTAGTACTTGAACGCCTTCTCCCAGTCCTTCGCCTGGTAGTAGGCGTCGGCCAGCTTCAGCAGCGTCGGGAGGTGCTGCTGGTCGAGCTGGTAGGCCTTGGTGAGCGCCTTGATGGCCGCCTCGCTCTTCTCGAGCTTCAGCGCCGTCTCACCGAGCATGAGCGAGAGCCGGTGCTGCTCGTGCTCCTCACGCTTGCCGGCCCGCTTCACGAGCACGTCGAGGAGCGGGTAGGCCTCCTCGTGGCGCCCCGCCTTGACGTACTCCTCGGCGAGGGGCAAGGCCGCTTCCTCGTTGTCCTCGTCCTGCTTGGCCGCGGCCTCGTAGCACTGGATGGCCCGGTCGTGCTCGTCGAGGCGCTCGTCGTAGAGCCGCCCGAGCTCCACCAGCAGCGCGCTCGTCTGCCGCGGGTTCTGCTGGTACTGCGTCTCCTGCTCGAGCGTGCGCGCCGCCGCCAGCCAGTCGCCGGAGTCGATGTAGATCTTCCGCATCGCGGCGAGCGACGGGAGGTGCCCCGGCTCGACGTCGAGCGCGGCGCGGTAGCTGTCGACCGCCGCGTCGCGATCCGCGAGCTGCTGGTCGAGGATCCGGCCCATGCGGAAGCGCAGATCCACCACCTGCTTCGGCTCGCTGATCTGCCGCGACAGCTGCTGCATCATGTCGAGCGCCTGACTGTAGTCCTCACGCTTCTCGTAGAGCCGCGTGAGCGCGTCGAGCGCGCCCGCGTTGTCCTCGTCGATCGCGAGCAGGTTCAGGTAGCTGTCGATGGCGCGGTCCGCGTCGTCGATCTCGACCGAGTAGACCTGGCCGATGGCCGCGTAGCACTCGACCTTCTCGGTGCGGTCGGGCGTGGCGCTGACGTGCCGCTCGTAGGTCGCGATGAGGTCGTCCCACCGCTGCATGCTGCGGTAGAGCCGCTCGAGGCCGCGGAGCGCGGTCTCGTTGTTCGGGTCGATGTCGAGCACCTGCTCGAGCCGCTCGGCCGCCTTCTCGGGCTTGACGAACTCCTCCTCCCACATCGACGCCAGGCGCGTGAGGATGGAGATGCGATCGCGCTCGGTGGTGACGACCTCGTACTGCCGCTCGAGCACCTGGAGGAGCTCACGCCACTGCTCGCGCTGCGCGTAGAGCCGCTCGAGCCCCTTGAGCGCGTTCAGGTTCGTCGCATCGACCTCGAGCACCTTCTGGTAGACGTCGATGGCCTGCTCGGGATCGTTGATCCGATCCTCGTAGTTCTCCGCGATGAGGAGGCGCGTCTCGAGGATCTTGTCCGGGTCCTCGAGGGCGTCCGCCTTGCGCTGGAGCACGTCGAGCAGCTCGTTCCAGCGACCCTCGCGCCGGAAGGTCCGCTCGAGCGCCTCGAGCGCGCCCACGTGATCGGGCGCGACGTCGAGCGCCTGCTGGTAGTAGCGGCCCGCCTGGTCGGGCGTCGCGAGCTGGTCCTCGCAGAGCGCGCCCATCTCGACGAGCACCGTCGCCTTGTCCTTCGGCTCCTCCGTCACGTCGACGAGGCGCTCGAGGACCTGCCCCAGGGTCTGCCACTGCTGCGTGCTGCGGTAGAGGTCGGCCATCTGGCGCATCGCCGCCGCGTTGGCCGGATCGAGCGCGAGGATCTGCTGGTAGTACGGGATCGCGTACTCGGGGTGACCCAGCTCGGTGCCGTACCACTTCGCGCAGCTGAGGCAGATGGCGATCTTGGTCTCGGCGTCGTCGTCGGGCACCTGCGACAGCGCGGTGTTCGCGAGGTTCAGCAGCTCGTTCCACTGCTGGGTGAGCCCCGCGAGCCGCTCGAGCTCGTTCGAGGTCGCGCGGTCCGTGAAGTCCATCTCCCAGGCGACCTGGAGCGCGTTGAACGCCTCGTCCTTGTCGTCGATGTGCTCCTCGTAGACCCGCGCCACGCGCCGCAGGAGCTCCACCGCCTCCGCGGTGTCCTCCGTCGACTCGACCCGGTTGAGGTACATCTCGACGAGCGGCTCCCAGCGGCCGGCGGCGCTGTGAAGCTGCTCGAGGTTGTCGAACGCCAGCTGGTGGTTCGGGTCGTGCTCGAGCACGCGCTCGTAGGCGCTGGTGCCCTGGTCGGCGTCCTGGACGTGCACCGCCCACGCCTCGGCGAGGGCGAGCAGGACCTGGACCTTCTGGCCGGGATCGTCGAGCCCGGCGGCGCGGGTCTCCATCACCTGGATGGCGTCGATCCACTCGCCCTCGCGCCGATGGATGCGCTCGAGCGCGTCCATCGCGGCGAAGTTGCGCGGGTTGATCTCGAGCCCTCGACGGTAGCTCTCGATGGCGTCGATGGGCTGCTCGAGCGTGTGCTCGTAGAGCGTGCCCAGCTGCATGTAGACGGTCTCGAGCGTGGCGTCGTCCAGCGTGGCCGCGCCGACGTCGATCAGCCGGTTGAGGGTGTCGACCCGCTCGTGATGCTGACCGGCGCGCTCGTAGATCTCCGCCAGCCCGAAGAGCGCCTCGGCGTTCGTCGGGTCGATGTCGAAGACGCGCTCCCAGCTGTCGATCGCGCTCCGCTCCTTCTGGAGGCGCATGTAGAAGATGCGCGCCATGTCCGCGAAGATGCGGATGCGGGTCTCGTCGTCCTCCGCGACCGTCACCTCGCGGTCGAGGATCTCGACCAGCTCGGCCCAGCGCTCGAGCCCGGCGTAGAGGTTGCCGAGCGCGTTGAGCGCCTCGGGGTCCTCGCCTCGGAGGTCCAGGACCTCCTTCCAGAGCTCGATCGCCTTGTCGTAGTCCTGGAGCGCGTCCGACGCGATGCGCGCCATCTTCGCGGTGACGTCGCTGCGCGCGGTGTCGCCGAGCACCACGTCGAGCTCCTTCTGGAAGCTCGCGTACAGGCTCTGCCAGTCCTGCTTCTCGGTGTAGATGTTCTGGAGCGCCTTGATGGCGTTCTCGTGCTCGGGGTCGAGGTTGGCGAGGATGCCCTGGTAGACGCCGACCGCCTCGTCGATGCGGCCGAGATCGTTCTCGAGGACCCAGCCGAGCCGGTAGCTCAGCTCGACCTTGGACAGCTCGTCCTCCGCCGCGGCGACGCGCTTCTTGAGCGTCTCCGCGAGCGCCTCGTGCGCGCCGTGCTCGGTGTAGATGCGGTCGAGGTTCTCCAGCGTCTCGCGCTCGCGGTCGTTCGCCTTGAGCACGAAGAGGTAGGACTCCACCGCGCGCTGCACGTCGCCCAGCTCGAGCTCGTAGATGCGCGCCTGGCGCTTGCCGACCTCGACGACCACCTCGGGCGCCTCGTGGGTGGCGAGCACGTCCGCGTAGGTGTTGGCGAGCTGGTCCCAGCGGTCCAGCATCGCCGCGAGGCGCTCGACCTCGCTCGCGCTGTGGTCGTGCGTGGGGTTCTCCAGCAAGGCGCGCTGCATCCACTCGAGCGCCAGCTGATGATCCGACGCCCGATCCTCGGCGATCTCCGCGAGGCGGTGCATCATGGAGACCCGCTCCTCGGGATCCTCCTGGTAACGCAGCTGGATCTGCTGCACGCCGATGAGGCGGTCCCAGGACTCGCTCATGCGGTAGAGCGGCTCGAGGATCTCGCCGATCTTCAGGGGCTGCACGCCCTCCGCGAAGAGCATCTCGAGCGCGCCGAGCGCCTGGCTGTGCTCCGGCTCCGCCGCGAGGATCTCGCGGTACTGCTCGATCGCGTCGTCGATCCGGTTGAGGTAGTGCTGGTAGACCTGACCCAGCCGGAACTGGAAGGCGAGCACGTCCTCCGGGCTCGGCGCGAGCTGCACCTCCTTCTGGAGGATCCCCGCGAGCTCGGCCCAGCGCTCCGTCTGCTCGTAGAGCTGGTCGAGCGCCTCGATGGCCTGGATGTGGTGCTCGTCCGCCTCGAGCACGATGCGGTAGCGCGCGATGGCGCTGTCCACGTCCTCGACCTGGATGAAGTAGATCTGCGCGACGCGCAGGGCCATGTCGACGAGCAGATCGGGCTCGCTCTCGCGGAGCTTCTCGATCTCCACGTCGTAGAGCCGGGTCACCTCGTTCCAGCCGCCGAGCTGATCGGCGAGCCGCTCGAGGCTGCCCATCGTGTGCTCGTTCGCGTTGTCGAAGGGCAGCGCGCGCGCGTAGGCCTGGAAGGCCTCCTGCGTCTGGTCGAGCTGCACCTCGTGGAGCTCCGCCACCTGATGGAGCAGCTCCACGCGGCGGATGGGGTCCTCTTCGTGCGCGATCTGCACCTCGAGGACGGCGACGAGGCGCGCCGACTCGCCGTACTGGCGGTAGATCGGCTCGAGCACGAGCGCAGCCTGGTTGGGCTCCTTGCCCTCCTGGATCATGCGCTCGAGCGCGTCGAGGGTCGGTTGGTGGTCGGGGACCAGCGCGAGGATCTCCCGGTAGCCGTCGACCGCGCGGGTCGAGTCACCGAGCTTGTGATCCCAGAGATCCGCGATGCGGTAGCGGTAGCTGATGACCTCGTTCGGGTCGCCGGCGAGATCCGCCGAGCGCTCGAGGATGGCGCGCAGCTCCTCCCAGTTCCCGCTCGCCTGGTAGAGCGCGTCGAGGCGCTGGATGGCGGTCAGGTCGTCCGGGTCGATCTCGAGGATGCGCTGATACGTGTCGATCGCCTTGTCGACGTCGCCGATCTCGCGCTCGTAGACCGCGCCCACCTCGAGGTAGAGCGACTTCTTCTCGTCGGGGTCGAAGACGATGTCGGCCTTGCGCTCGTAGAAGCCCAGCAGCGGCTGCCACTTCTCGAGGCGCAGGTGCAGCTCGATGAGCTTGTCGAGGGCGCGCACCTCCTCGGAGTCGACCTCGAGGACCTTCTTGTAGACCGCGATGGCGTCTTCGGGCTTCTCGAGGATCTCCTCGTGGATCGCCGCCGCGCGGAAGAGGTGGTCCTTCTGGTCCTCCGGGATGTCGAGGATCTTGGCCTTCTCGAGGAGGATGGCCGCGAGATCCGGGTAGCGCTCCGTCATGTGGAAGAGCCGCTCGAGCGCCGTCGCCGCTTCGATGTGATCGGCGTCGAGGCTGAGCACCTGCTGGTAGTGCGCGATGGCCGTCTCGGCGTCGCCGAGCTGCTCCTCGCGGATGGTCGCCGCCTTGACGTGCAGCTGGGTCGCCAGCGAGACGTCCTCGAGGCCCTCCACGCGCTGCTCATAGACCTGCGCGAGCTGCTCGAAGGCGCCGGTGGCGCGCGCGATGCGCTCGAGCTGCTCCTGCGTGTTCAGGTCGGCGGGGTCCTCGCCGAGCGCGCGCGCGAACGAGTGGAACGCGTTGCCGTAGTCCTCGAGCGCGACCTCGTAGAGCTCCGCGATCTGATGCAGCAGCTCGACCTTCATGTCGGCGCTGTCGGCGTGCGCGGCCTGGATCTCGTGGACCTGGATCAGCTTCTCGTACTGACTCGAGTCGCGGTAGATCGGCTCGAGGATCCCGGCGATCAGCCGCTGGTGCTCCTCGCTCTGGATCAGCCGCTCGAGCGCCTCGAGCGCCGCCTCGTTGGACGGATCACGCTCGAGCACCTCGCGGTAGATCTCGATGGCCGCGTCGACCGCGCCCATCTGCGTCTCGCGCAGCGCCGCGAGCCGGAGCATCAGGGAGGTCTGCGCCTCCGGGTCGTCGGCGATCGAGAGCTGCCGACCGATGTTGTCGGCGAGGTCGCTCCAGCGCTCGAGCTTCTCGTAGAGGCGGTCGAGCGCGACGAGCGCGCGCTGGCTGGTCGGGTCGAGCTCGAGGATGTCGCTGTAAACGCGGATGGCGCTGTCGGGCTCCTCCAGCATCTCCTCGTAGATCATCGCGTTCTGCGCGAGGAGCTCCTCCTGGAGCGTCGGGTCGTCCGCGAGCTCCGCCTTGCGGCGCATCACGCCGAGGAGATCTCGCCAACGCTCCGTGCGACGGTAGAGCGCGTCGAGGGCGTCGAGCACCTCCGCGTCGCCCGGGTCCGACTCCAGGATCTGGTTGTAGTCGCGCACCGCCGCGTCGACGTCGCCGATCTGGCCGTCATGGATCTGCGCCGCGCGGAGATAGAGCGCGCGCGACAGCATCGGCTCGGTGGTCTCGCCCGCGAGCCTCTCGAGCAGCTTCACGAGGTCGGCGAAGCGGTTCTGCTCGCCCGCGAGCAGTTCGAGCCGCTCCAGGGTCTGCTGGCTGTCGGGCATGACGCCGAGGGCACGCCCGAAGGCGTCGAACGCGGCGTCCTGATCGTCGAGCTGGGTCGACTGCACGGTGCCGACCTTCTCGAGCAGCTCGAGACGTCGGTGTGGGTCGCTCGCCCCGGCCGCGAGCACCTCGAGCGCGCGGATCAGCGGCTGCCACTGGCCCTGCATCTCGTAGATGGGCTCGAGGATCGTCGCCGCGTGGGTGCCGAGGCCCTCGGTGTCGAGGAAGCTCTCGAGGCGCTGACGCGCCCCGTCGTGCTCGGGCACGAGCATGAGCACCTCGCGGTAGAGCTCGAGCGCCCGCTCGGCCTCCGTGAGGTGGTCGGCGGCCACGTTCGCGAGCCGGAACTTCAGCGCCGCGAGCTCCTCGGTGCTCTCCGGCCCGAGGTCGATGCGGCGCTCGAGCGTCGAGGCGAGGTCCGCCCAGCGCTCCTCCGCCTCGTACAGGCGGTCGAGCGCGGCGTACGCGTCGGACTCGTCGTCGCCCCACTCGTCGAGGATGCGCTGGTAGGCGTCGATCGCGTTGTTCGCGTCCGCGAGCTCCGACTCCCAGAGCGAGGCCCGCCCGTAGGCGAGCTGACGGCGCACCTCCGGGTCCTCCTCGAGCTCCATGCGGCGCTCGTAGATGTCGAGCAGCTCGCGGTACTTCTCGGTCTGGCGGTAGAGCGTCTCGAGCGCCTCGATCGCCTCGAGGTTGTCGCCCCGCGCGTCGTAGACGGCGCGGTACTGCTCGATCGCCTCATCGATCTTCTCGACCTGGGCGAGCAGGCGGCCGAGCTGGAGCCGGAGATCGGTGGCGACGTCCGGATCGGTCGCGCCCTCGATCGCCTCGCGGTAGGCCGCGATGCCCTCGTCCCAGCCGTTGGTGGCCTCGGCGAGGCGCGCGACGTCCTCGCGGATGATCTCCTGCGTGGGATCGGTCTTGAACGCCTCGAGGAACGCGTCGAACGCCTCCTTCGGCTTGCGGAGCTTCTCCTCGTAGAGCAGCCCGCTCTCGCGCAGGAGGTGGACCCGCTCGGTCGGCTCCTGCGCGTGCTTGAGGCGCACCTCGTAGACACTGACGAGCTTGCGCGCGTCGCCCGCCTCTTCGTAGATGGGCGAGAGCGCGAGCGCGGCGTCGAGGTTGTTCTCGTCCTTCGAGAGGATCTTCTCGTACGCGCGCGCCGCCCGCTCGGGCTTGTCCTTCTGCTCGATCCAGAGCTTCGCGGCGCGGAAGAGGAGCTCCGTGCGCTCCTCGTCGGTGGTGTCCTTGCCCTCGGCCTCGCGCTCGAGGGTGCGGATCAGCTCGTCCCACTTCTCCGTCGACGCGTAGAAGCTCTCGAGCTCGTCCCAGGCCTTCAGCGACACGTAGCGCCGCTTGAGCTGCTCCTGCGCCCGACGGTCGTCGGGATCGAGGGTGAGCAGGCGCTGGAACGCGCGCACCGCGCCCTCGTCGTCGCCGATCTTGTCGGCGTAGATCATCCCGAGCTTCTGCAGCGCCTGCTTCAGCTCGTTCTCGTCGGCGATCTGCTCGACCCGCTTGTCGAGCACCTTCGCCAGCGGCTCCCAGTCCCGCGCCCGCTCGTAGAGCTGCGAGAGGGACTCGAGCGCCTCGTGGTTGTCCGGGTCCTCCTCGAGGACGGACTGCCAGAGCTCGATGCAGATGTCGGGCTTGCGGAGGCGCTGCGTCGCCAGCTGCGCGATCTCGACGTACTCGAACAGACGATCTGCCTCGTCCATGAGCTTGGCCGCGCGCTGACGGATGCGGACGAGCGACTCCCAGTCCCGACGCTTCTCGTAGCTCTCCTTGAGCTGCCCGATCGCCTCGAGGTTGTAGGGGTCGTGCTCCAGGACCGCCTCGAAGCACTTGATGGCCTCGGCCTGGTTGGACGACTTGTCCAGGTACATGCGCCCCGCCTCGGCGTGGAGCTCGACCTTCTGCGCGGGGTCCGGATGCAGCTCCGCCTTGGCCACGATCGCCTTGATGACGTCGGACCAGCGCTTCTGCTCGGTGTACTTCGCGATGGTCTCGTCGAGCTCGGCGAGCTGCGCGAGCTCCTCCTCGGTCGGCTCGCGGCCCGGAGCCGGGCCTGCCGTCTCCTCGACGCTCTCGTCCATCTCGATCTCGGGGCTCTCGTTCTCCTGATCCGACACGGAGGCCTCCCTGGTCACGCCTTCCCGGCGCGCCCGAATAGTCTCATAGATGCGCCGTCACTCGCAGCCCCAGAAGGCTCGCGGCTCCGTGATGAACGGAGCGCGAGCGTGGGCGCGAGCGGCGCGAAGAAGAAGATCGGCCGAGTGGCCGTCTCGACGGGCGACGTGACCAGCGTCACGGCCCCCCGAGGTCGACGAGGCGATCGCGGGCCGCCTTCAGGTAGTGAGCGGGGGCGTCGCCGCCGGCGCTGTCCACGTAGCGCTGCAGGTAGCGGCGCGCCTCCTCGCGGTTGTCCTGGAGCGAGTAGGTCCAGCCCAGCGCGAAGAGCGCCTCGCGCAGGCTCGGCATCAGGCCGAGGGCGCTGCGGAACTCCTGCACGGCCGCGTCGTAGTTCTGCTGCTGCTGGTAGACGGTGCCCAGCAGGTGGTGCAGGTGCGCCTCGTCCTCGGTCCCCGAGACCACGACCTGGAGCCCCGACTGGAGCACCTGGATCGACTCGTCGAGGTAGCCGAGGTCGGCGTAGAGCCGGCCCAGCGCGCGGTAGGCCTCGATGAAGCGCGGCCCGCTCGTGACGGCCGCCGTGTATTCACGCAACGCGTCCTGCGGACTGTCCATGCGCTCGTGGACCTGACCGAGCTTGTAGTGCGCCTTGAAGAGCTGCTCGTCGAGCTCGATGGCCCGCGCGAACGCGCCCTGGGCGCCGTCCCAGTCCTCGAGCTCCATCAGCACGGTGCCGAGCTTCTCGTGGTAGCCGGCGATGTCGGGGTTGACGTCGATCGCGCGCTGCAGGTCGTCCTTGGCGCGCTCGAACTTGTTCATCTCCATGTGGACGATGGCCAGGTTCCAGAACGCTTGGTCGTTCGTCGGATCGATCTGCGAGGCTCGCTCGAGCTTCGAGGCGGCCTCCACGTACTGCTTCTGCGCGGCGAGCACGACGCCTTCGTTCATCGCGTTGATCGACTCCACCCGCGTGCGCGAGCAGTTGCCGCCAATCAAGAAGACGAACGTAAAGAGGCCGACGGAGAGGGCCCTGACACGCTTCATCGACTGTCTCCTCACGAGGTACGGTGCGCGCGCGTTTCAGTGCGCAGCGCCGGGCGATACTAAGGGAGCCGAGGGCCGCGGCTCAAGCGTAATTACGCGGAGTTCGCCCCTGTGGGGGGAACGCCCCACAAACGATGAACCGCCGATGGAGAGCGCGCGGGACGGACGAAGAAAGGCGAGCCCCGAAGGACCCGCCTCTCGTCGATGTCGAGTCGCCTCGGGCTAGCCCTGCGAGCTGAGCACGAACGGGTAGTTCACGCCGACCACGCCGCCGCCGTCGGGCGCCGGGAAGGTCCAGCGACGCACCGCGCCGGCGATGCAGCTCTCCACCCGCTGGTTGTTGATGGTCGAGTTGCCGACCGAGGCCGACTGCACCGCGCCGGTGGGCGAGATGATGAAGCTGACCATCACGCGACCCTCGAGGTCGGGGCGCTGGTTGAGCTCCTGCTCGTAGCAGAACCGGACCTCGTTGATGTGGCGCCGGATGACGCGCCGGATGACCTCACGGCTCAGCGAGCCGCGAACGTCCGCGTTGCCGGTGCGGATGGTGGGCACCCGCGCCGAGCGACCGCGCAGGCCGCCCGCACCGCGACCGTAGCCGCTGCCCGTGCCGCCGCCGCCGCCGTGGCCGATCGTGCCCAGGTTGCCGAGGCCGATCGTGCCCTCGCCGGTGCCGCCGCCGCCGCGGCCGGTGCCACGCAGGCCGAGGCCGCCGAAGCCGAAGTTGCTGCCGATCTGGTCACCCATGAGCGCGCCGATCGCGCTCATCGGGTCGTTGCCCATCGCCTGGTCGGCGCCGTAGGGCGAGGTGGGCGAGTTCCACGAGCCGGTCATCGCGGCGAGGACGCCGATCGCGCCGACCGTCGCGGCCTGCTCGCGGGCCTGCTCACGCGCCATCTGCGGGTCCTGGTTGTCCTGCGGGCCCTCGATGGCGTAGCGGTTGTTCGTCTTCTCGGACGCCTCTTCGCCCATCGCGCCCTCTTCGTCGCGATGGCGCTTGCCGGTGCCGCCCTCGTTGTCGTCCAGCTGGTCCTCCTGGAGCCACTCGGGAGTCTCCTCCTCCTGGGTCTCCGGGGGCTCCATCAGGTACTCCACGAGGCGGGAGTCCGCGCTGAGCAGATCGAGCGAGAGCGAAGCCGGCCGCGGCGGCAGGAAGTAGAACATCAGGAGCATCGCGCCGTGCACGGCGACCGAGACCGCCGTCCAGATGTAGCGCTTCCACTCGATGTCCATGCCGGCGCCGACCTTGCGGCCCGCCGACGTGCTCTTGGTCATGAAGGTGAAGCCCTTGTAGCGGACCTTCGCGACCGCGCCGGCGGGGAGCGGATACATCATCGCGCCCTGCATCTCGCTGGCCGGCTGGAGCTTGCCGCCGGCCTTGAGATCGGCCCAGCTCATCGTCTGGTCGCCGACGGTGACCTCACCCTCCGCGCCCTCGGGGACCACGACCGCCGCGCCGCCGCCCGTCTGGACGACCACCGGCATGCGCTGCGTACCCAGCACGGAGGACTCGAGGAGGTAGTCGGTGCCGGCGCCCTCCCCTACGTAGAAGTTCCGCGGGGGAGAGAGGTGCTCGACGTGGAGCACGCTCATGTCGCCCCACATGATCACGACCTCGGCCGCGCTCTCGCTGCTCTCGACCTCGGACGGGTTCACCGGCGGGCCGCTCGCCGCGATGCCGTAGCGGACGTCGCCGCCCGCGCCACCGGTCGACTGCTGCGGGGCCGGGGCCGCCTGGGCGGGGGCCGCGAACGGGTTCGGGAGCGCGCCGCCGCCCGCGCCCGCGTTGGTCGCGAACGGGTTGGCGGCCGTGGGCGCCGGGGCGGAGGCCACCGGAGCCGCCGACGCAGCGGGCGCAGGCGCCGCGACGGGCGCCGCCTCCTGGGCCGGAGCGCCGCCGATCTCGACCACCACGCGGGTGTCGCCGAGCACGACCTCGTCACCGCTCTGCAGCTGGGTCTTGTTGACCTTCTTGCCGTTGACGATCGTGCCGGCCGCCGACCCGAGATCGATGATGAAGATCTCGTCGGGCCCGGTGACCTCGATCACCGCGTGCATCCGGGAGACGTTGTCGTCCTCGATCCGCAGGTGGCTCGACGGCAGCTTGCCGACCTTGATGATGTCCTGGGTCAGCGTCTCGGTGCGCTCGAGCTCGTCGCCCTTGTAGATGCTGAATGTGAGGGGGACCTTAGACACTGTATCTCTCCCGAATCCCAGCTCTCGCTGGCCTGAACGCCTGTACTTGTCGACTAGCTCGAGGGCGCTTCTCAGCGGAGCTCAGAGATTCTCGACCGACTTGAGCATCTCGGGGATGAAGTGCTCCCGGACCCGGATCAGCGAGGCGCGGCGGCCTCGGCGACGGACGTTGAGCATCTCTCCATCCGGCCGAACCAGGTCACCCGTGACCAGGTCGTCCTCGAAGTCGTACGTGGTGTCTGCCCCGTCCTGTGCGAACGAGACCGCCGGTGACGCGAAGGCGCCCGCGGCGACCAGGCCAACTCCCAATCCGAGTGCGATGAGAAACTTCTTCATGTCGGCTCTCCGAGTCAGGGCTCGCCGCCTCATGGCGTGGCGAACCGCGCGAATCCTACTTGCGACCCACCCATCCGGTCAACGGGGGGGTCAACGGCGACCCTGTCTCCAAAGCGTCCTCGCCCGTCCGACAGCGCCGACCTGGCTCGGTTCCCACAAAGTTCACCGGGCCGGGTTTTCGAAAGTGTTCGGTTCGAAGTGAAGTGTACCGAAGTCTAGACCGCGAGCGGTGGGGGCTCAGCCCTCCCCGCCCGCGGACTCTCCCCCACCCTCGGCGGGGGCCTGCTGTTGCTGCTGCTGCTGCATCTGCTGCTGCATCTCCTGCAGCTCGGTCTGGATCCGGATGTTCTCCTCGATCTGCTGGATCCGGCCGGGCCGACAGTCGCCGACCCACTCGCTCTGGCCTTCACGGCGACGCCGGCGGCCAGTGGTCGGCCGGCGGCGGCAGCTCCGGGTCACCGTCTCCACGGTCGACGCGTAGGCCGCCTCGCTGCCCGCGCGCTGCGTGAACTGCTGGTAGAACTCACGGGCCTGGCGCAGATCGGGGATCTGGCCGCCCTTGAAGTCCTGGTACAGCAGGCCGAGGTTGAAGTACGCCTCGGGCCGCGCCGCCTCGAGCTGGATGGCGGCCCGGTAGGTCGCCTCCGCCTCGTCGAACTGGCTGAGGCCGCGCTGCGCTGCCCCGAGCCCGATGATGGCGTCGTAGTTGTCGGGCTGCAGCTCGCGGGCACGCGAGAAGGCCCGCGCCGCGTCCTCGTAACCGCGGAAGCTGATCGTCAGCTGGCCGAAGTTCATGTAGGCCTCGAACAGCTCGTCGTCGAAACCGAACGCCCGCTCGAACTTGGCGAGCGCCGCGATGATGTTCCCCTGGCGCACGTTGATCAGGCCCCAGGTGTTGTAGATCGGCGCGTACCGCGGGTTGATGAGCTGCGCCTGACGGCAGACGACCTCCGCGAGGTCGAGCATCTGCCGGTTCTCCTCCGCCTGACCCAGGTAGAGGAGCGCCATCTGGTTGAAGGCCGGCAGGTAGTCCGACTCGATCGCCAGGGCGCGGCGGAGGTTGTTCAGACCCTCGCGCACCTCGGCGGGGTTCGAGCGCTGGATGATGGCCAGGTTGACGTACGCCGCGGTGCACTGGTTGTCGTTCGCGATCGCGCGCTCGAAGTGCTGACGCGCCTGCTGCGTGCGCCCCGCCCGCATGTCGGCGAGGCCGACACCGACGCGCGCGCCGCAGTAGTTCTCGTTCGTCGACATCGCCTGCTGGTAGAACGAGAGCGCCTGCTCGTCGTTGCCGCAGCGGCCGCTGACGACGCCCAGCATGTAGATGGCCTCGGTGAAGCTGCCGCCCTGCGCGCCGTTGGCCTGCTCGAACTTGGCCTGCACCTGCTGGCACGACTCCGTCGTCCAGCCGACCTCGGCGTCCGCCGCGTCGTGACGCTCGAACATCGCGATCGCCTCGCGCCAGTGGTTGTGCGCCTCCTCGGTCACGGCCGAGCCACCCGCGGTGCGGATGACGTTGCCGCTCTCGTTCGTGGCGGCGTTTCCTTCGGCGCCTCCGCCACCGCAGCCGATGGCGGACGCGGAGAGCGCGAAGGCGAGGGAGAGCAGAGAGAGAGTGCGTACGTGGGTCATCGTCGTGCTCATCATCAGTTCTCCGTCGCCCCGTCGGGGATGGAGCTGTCCTCGTCCTCGGCGTCTTCCTCCGTCTGGAGTCGGACCGCGCCCGGACGAGCGACCTGCCGCTGGATGTAGTTGGCCTCGCCCCGGAGCTCCGCCGCCATCGGGTAGCGGGCTCGGTCGAGCTGGTTCAGCTCCTGCTCGCACTGCTGCGAGAACTCGTTGAACCAGCGGACGCGTGTGGCGGTGGTCAGGCAGAACTCGAACTTGTCCATCGCCTGCGCGTTGAGCGGCCGGGCCGCGCCCTCGAGCGCGTCGACGTAGATGCCGTACAGCTCGTCGTCGTTCTCGATCTCTTCGGGGATGGGAGCGCCGCGGATCTGGTCCATGAAGCTCCGGTACATCTCACCGACCCGCGCGGCGGCGGCGATCTGCCACTCCGGAATCTCGAGCTCGGCGATGCGGTTGTAGGCCGCCTCCGCCTGCACGAGCGCCTCGCGCTTCTCGTTCAGCCACTCGGCGAAGTCGCGCTCCGCCCAGCGCTGCACGCGCTGGAGGCTGCGGCCGCCGCGGAAGCGCGGGAAGCGGATCAAGCGGAAGGCCGCGTACTCGTACTCGGCGAGGTAGAACAGCGCCTCGCTGGTCGCGTCCTTCGCGCGGGCCAGGTAGAGCTGCTTGTCCTCGTCGCTGACGTCGTCGAGGCCCGCGATGCGCTCCCCGGCGTTGCGCGTCCACTCGCGCACCGCCGACTCGAAGTAGCGCTTCGCGTCGTCTCGCTGCTCGAGCTCCCACTGCGAGCGGCCCATCTGGACGTTCGCCCGGATGACCTCGTGCGGCAGGGCCCGTCGCCCGTAGCTGCGCAGCCAGCCGCGGTAGTGCTGGAACACGCGCTGCCAGTTGTCCTGCCGCTCGTAGATCGAGCCCAGCGAGAACATGACCTGGGAGGTCTCGCGCGGCATGCGTTGGCGGTAGTTGCGTTCGAACAGCTCCGCGTCGTCGACCGCTTGCTCCTCCTGGCCGAGACCCAGCCGGAAGAACACCGCGTTCTGCAACGCTTCGTGGGCGATGGCGCAGGTGCCGGCCTCTCGCTGCTCGTCGGTGCAGTCGCTGCCGTCCTCGCCCGGGTACTCCCGCGCGAAGCGCTCGTACCACTCCGCCGCCTGGTTGTAGATGGCGAGCGCGTGGTAGTTGGCGCCGACGAGGAAGATGGCGCGCCGCGCGAGCTGGCTCTCCGGGAAGTTCCGGATGAGCACCGTGCGGACGCGGATGGCGCGACCGAGGAGGCGCGCCGCCTCGTAGTTGATCGACGCGTTGTAGAGGACCTCGTCGAGCCGGCCGCACTCGCGGTGCTCGCGCGCGATCGTCACGTAGGTCTGCGCGGCGTCGCGGAAGCGCTCCTCGCGGGTGGCCGCCTCGGCCTGCAGCCGCAAGGTGTCGCAGCGCAGCTGGTCGAGGACCTGGCAGAGGTCGGCGTGCTCGTCGCGCTGCCCGCTGTTGGCGCAGTAGGCCCCGGCGAGCGGCTCGATGTTCTCGCGGATCTCGCCGATGCAGCTCGTGCGCTGCCACTGCGTGCCCATGATGTTCAGCGAGTCGAGGTAGAGGTTCGCCGCGTACTCGCTCAGGTCGCTGTCCTGGTGGTTCAGCGCGATGTCGCGGAAGATGACGGCCGCCTCTTCGTACTGGTTCGACTCGTAGTAGATGCGAGCGCGCCGGTACTTGATTTGCGGCAGCTCGTCGCTGTCGTTGACGAAGCAGACGAACCGGTTGAACGCATTGAGCATGCCGTTCTCGGTCTCGTTCAGCTCGCGCGGTACGTAGCGCGTGGCCTCGTTCCGCTCCGCTTGCTCCGCCTCGCAGCGCCTCAGCCGCCGGCCACGCATGCCCTCACAGGGGTTGTCGTCGCCGACCGCGCCGCCGCGCACTTCGCGCTCTCGGCCCTGGTACTGCTGCTGGTAGAGGTTGTTGTAACAGAGCACCGCCGCGTAGGCGGCGTCCTGGGTGAACTCGCCCTGGGGGTTCAGCTCCACGACGCGGTCGAAGGCCGGACCACAGGTGGCCCAGTCCTCCATGCGCCAGAGGAGCTCCGCGAAGAAGTACGAGACCCGGTACTCGGTCGGCCAGTCGCGCCGGTCGATGTCCGGGAACTGCATCTCGTCCATGTTCGGGAAGCGATCCAGCACGACGCGGTAGAGCGCCGCGGCGCCGCGCATCGTGGCCACGTCGTTGGTGCCCGGCTGATCGTCGGTGCCGATCGCCTCGCGGTGCCAGGCGGTGGCGAGCTCGACGAGCACCGCCGCGGTCGCCTGCTTGCACTCCGTGACCGCCTCGGCCGGGTGGCCGGCGCTCGCGAAGTTCTCCTGGACGTCGACGAGTCGACGGACCTCGGTCACCTGCTCGTCCTTCGGTCTGGACGAGATGACCGCGTTGGTCACGCGGCTCTGCCAGTAACAGAGCCGTGGCCCCTCGGTCCGCTCCGCCATGAGCCGGTGATAGACCTCGATCGTCTCGGGCCAGTTACCGGTGTCGTAGTAGAGCTCGGCCAGGCTCTCGAGCATCTCGAGCGCTTGATCGTCGTCGGTCGCGTATCTTCGGAAGAATTCGAGCGCGCGTCTGGGTGTGCCCACCCGCGAGTAAGGCAGCACCAGCTCCCGCCGCGACTGCCGCGCGAGGTTGGCCGCGTCACGCGCGTCGGGGTTCTGCTGGGCGAACTCGACCGTGCGCACGAACTGCGTCAGCGCGCCGCGGAAGTCCTCGAGGTTGTAGAGCGCCCACGCTTGCTTGTAGAGCGCATAGCCGTAGACCGGGTTCCGGTCGGCTGGGATCTCGGTGACCTTCGAGTAGAACTGCTGCGCCGCGCGCATGTCTCCCTCGCCGAAGTAGTACTCGGCGAACGACAAGTAGGCGTGCGGAATGAAGCGCGACTGCGGGAAGCCCTTGATCAGGCGGTGGTAGACCTGACGCGCCCGCTGGAACTGCCGCATCTCCTCGAGGCCGAAGGCCAGCGAGAAGAGGACCTGGTCCATGTTCCGGTAGTTCGGGTAGTCGCGAACGAGGCGCGCGTAGGTGCGGATCGCCTCCTGCCGGAAGTTCTGGAGCTGCTCCTCCATCTGCCGCTGACGCTGCTGCAGCTGGCGGACCTGAGACGCGTTCTTCGACTGGCGCGCCTCGAAGATCGGCTGATCCATCGAGCGCGCCTGGGTGTTGTAGTACTGCTGCAGCTCGAACTGCGTCTCGGCGAGCCGGAGCAGGTAGTCGGCGCCGCGCGGGTCGCCGGCGCGGGTCCGGCCGACGAGACGCTCGAGCACGGTCACCTCACGCTGGAGGAGGTTGAGCGCCCGGGCCTCGATCCGATCGCGGT
>SHBB01000539.1 GCA_004213565.1 Sandaracinaceae bacterium | reverse complement strand
GGCCTCCTCCACCAGCCCGTTCCAGGTCCGGGCGAGCTCGGCGACGTCGCCGGCACGGGTCCCGATCGCTCGCTCGATCTCGTCGGCCAGCCGGTCGACGGACTGATCGAAGAGCCGCTCGCCCGCCCGGCGCAGGCTCCGCTGGCCGAGCTGGTCGAGATCGACGCGGCCGGTGCGGGCGTACTCCCCGACGGCGCCCTTCACGACGCCCTCGAGCTGGCCCCCGAAGAAGCTGTCGCTGTCGACGTCCTGGAACGCGAGGCCGATCAGATCCTCGCCGTAGGTCCCCATGACGGCGCGGAGCGGATCCTTGCCCGCTCGACGGTCTCCGCCGCGCGCACGCCGATCGCGAGCACGACCCGCCGGCGCACCTGCACTCGCCGCGACTCCTGCTCAGCCCTCACCGGGCTCCCCGGCACCCGCAGCCGAACCCTCGCGTTCCCCATTCCCCTCCCCCAGCCGCTGGGTGTTGTATACACACTCAGCTAGCTGACGTATACAGCAAAGGTGGAGTCTTCCGTCGGTCGCGCGGGGGACGGTCGGAGGGGGGGACGTGGGTGACCACGCTTCGAGACATGGGCGGTCGCTTCGCGACGATGGCGGCGGCGCTGGACACGGGGGCGTACTCGCTCGGTCGGATCACCACCGGCGTCCGGATTCACCAGTACGAAGTGCAAGAGGCGCTCGGCTCCGGAGGGATGGGGCGGGTCTTCGCGGCGCGGCACCACTTCCTGCACAAGAGGTTGGCGATCAAGACGCTGTCGGCCGAGTCCCCCGACCCCGTCGTCGCCGAGCGGTTCATGCGCGAGGCAAGGGCGCTGGTCGCGCTGGCGGGGCCCTCCGTCGTCAGCATCTACGACGCCGGGCTGTTCAAAGGCAGCCCGTACTTCGTCATGGACCTCGTCGACACGTTCCTAGACCGAATGATCGAGAGGGGCGGCTCAGCCAGCGCCGCGTACTGGACCTGCTGGAGGACATCGCAGGGCTTCTCGTGAGTCACGAGCGGCTCGGCATCGTTCATCGCGACATCAAGCCGTCGAACCTGTTCGTGCAGGGCTCCGGCGTCTTCGCGCTCCTCGACTACGGCATCGCCGGCTCCACCGACTCGGACGAGCGCCCACTCGGCGCGCTCGGTTTTCAACTCGAGGGTCGTCCCGTCACCGGCGCGTCGGGCGTCCTGATGGGCACACCGGGCTACCTCGATCCGCACTGCGTCGCCGGAAACTCTCCCGACCATCGCTCCGACATGTACGGGCTCGGGATCACGGCGTGGCAGGCCCTGGCGGGTCGACATCCCTTCCTCGGAGCGGGGGGAACGGTTTGGGAAGCGCTCACCAAGGCGCTGGAGGGGGTCCCGGATATTCGGGAAGCCAGGCCCGACGTGCATCCCGACCTCGCCCGCATCCTGCAGGGGCTCACCGCCGTGAACCCCCGTGAGCGCTACGAGTCCGCGCGCAATTTCCTCTCGGACATCCAGCGCCACCGCTACCGCGGAGACGCGGTGACCGGCCCCATCGCCGGGACGGTGTTCGTCGCGATCCCGTTCAACGACGGCTTCTCTCGGGTGTCACGTGTCATCGAGCAGACGGGAGCCAGCCTCGGCTTGCGAGCTCAGCCCATGGATCGAGTGGTGCACCTCGAGGACATCTGGCAACAGATCGCCCGGGAGATCGAGTGTGCTTCGTGCGTCGTCGCGGACATGAGTCGGACGGGCGGCACCGACCCGAACGCCAACGTGGTCACGGAGGCAGCGCACGCGCGCGCCATCGGGAAGCCCGTGATCCTGATCTCGCGCGACCCGCCAGAGACGCTCCCGTTCGACTGGCGCCATTGCCCTTGCATTCGCTACGAGCAGAACTCACCGGGGCTCGCGCGCCTCTCGGAGGCGCTTGAGCGTCGGATTCGACACGTCTGTGCGGAGCGGGCGGTAGCTCTGCTCGCCCCAGCTGGAGTCGGTAGCGTCGGCGCAATAGGGTGGAACGGGCGACCTATCCAAGCGTGCGGAGCGGGCATGAACCGAGGTGCGGTTGGTGTGTAGACGAGTTCCTTCCAGTCTGCCGCTCTCACCTCAAGAGGCGCTGCGCCGGGGGTCAGACTGGGCCTGGACCTCACTCCCAAGTGCCACGCCCCCCGCTGATGTCGGCTGGTGATACCTGTCGCGAGGATGTGGCGGGGCGAGCAGGTGAAGTAGCCGTTGGGTGGTCCGGTCGCATTCCCACCACGCGGGTCTACTCCGGCGCATGCTATCGTTGCGTCTGTGTTCCGCCGGAGGAGGTCGAGTCAGGGGCGGTGTGACGACGATGAAGCGCGTGTTCTTTATCGGAAGTTGGGTTGGCAGCGGAGATTCGTCCCCATTTGTGGAGATGGGCAGGGAGCTGGGCCGGGCAGCCGCCTACGCCGGGCTCCGAATTGTCGTCGGAAGCGAGACCAAGGGGACGCTCGACCGTGCCGTGATCGAGGGTGCCTGGGAAGCTGTCCCCGGCGTCGAGTGGGAGCTGTTCGAACCGAACGACGGTCGGCATAGGTACACGAGCTACGACGGGCCCCGACCGTCGGAGCGCGTGCGATTCGGTCGGGGGGATGGGCGTTGGGAGTTCCCTCATCTCAGCGCGGCGCTAGGCGCTCACGCGGTGGTCGCGTTGGGGGGACGTGCGAACACCAGACGGGCGCTGCGGGCCGCCGATGCGCGAGGCGTCCCGGTCTGGCCCGTTCCGAGATTCGGAGGCGCTGCGGCCAAGATGCTAGCGGCGCTGGTCGACAGGGCAAGCCGTGAGGACTGGCGGCCGCATGATGCAACCGTCATCCGAGAGCTTGCGGTACCCGCTCCGTCCATCGGCAGGGTCTTTCGAGAAATCGTGCGTTCGAAGCCCGAGCGACGACGAAGCTACTTCCTGTCCTATGCCCATGAGGATTGCGGTCAGACGGACGAAGTCGAGATGTTCTTGCGGCGCGAAGGCCGGGGGGTGCTTCGGGACGAAACTACCTTTCGGCCCGGCAACGGACTGACGGAAGAGGCTCGTCAGTGGATCTCGGCCGCTGACGATGTACTCGTGATGGACAGCAGCCGTTCTGCGTTGAGCGAGTATGTGGCTGCTGAGTTGGCGTACGCCTACGAGCTGCAGGACGGCGGTCGCGGGTCTGAACAGCCCAATGCGACCGGCCGGCGGGTGCTGGGCGTGCTCTTGGAGGAGGAGGTCTGTTGCCCTGGACTGAGAGGCGACGACCTGCACGTGCCCGGGCAGGACCGACAGCGACGTGAGACCGCCGTCAAGAAGCTGGTGAAGCACGAATAGGTTGAGAATGGAAGCGGGCCGGGCAGGCGCGGTGCCTCAGATGTCTCTCAGCGCGGCCGTCGGGAGTTCCCTCTTACGCCGGGCGCGGCACCAGGGGAGTGGGACTGCGCAGGGCTTTGAAGTCGGGGCCTTCGGGGGCGCTTGTTGGGCCGCACGAACGGCCCTCAGGTCTACTCCCACAGCGTCACCGGGACTCCCAATCGCCGTCGCCAAGCGAGTCGCCAAGGTCCTTCAAGTCTTGGAGGAGTTGGTCCAGAAGCGCGGGGCGGATCAGGGAGCCGAACTGCTTGGCTACGACCTCCAGCTCCAAGCGCCGTGATCTCGCCAGTAGCCTGACCATGTGCTCCACCTGAGCTTCCATCTTCTCGATGCGGTGCGTCTCGCGGCGGCCTAGCTCCTCGATCCGCCGCTGCAACTTGCTGGCGGTGGGCTGCAGTGCGGCCTCGAGATTGCCGTCGATATGCTCCCTGTACTCCAAGCGCACGACCCCGGCGAGATCGGAGGGCAGCTTGGGCGGCTTGTTTCGGTTCGTCACGAGGAAGGTTCGATCTCTGCCGAGCGCGCCGATGAACAGGCCTAATTCGAAAACAACGTTGTCTCGTGGCACCGCCGCGAGCGTTCCCACGCTTTCCTCCAGCTGGAGGGTGTCGACTCCATCCGCGATCATCGTGGCGAAGTCGAAACGCTGGGCCGAGTCGACGAGCGCCTCGAGGAAGTGGGTACCGGGTGGGAAGCCTTGATCCCAGACCGTGATCTCGACCACATGTTCGAGGCGGGCCTGCAGGGCATGTGCAGCTGGAAGGCTTGCGGAAGCAGATCCGATAAACATGGTTGGACGGAGTGTCATCTCACAGAAACTATCCGACAAGATTTGAGAATGTCCACAGCGCGAAGGATGAGTCTCGAAGCAGCCGATAGACCTGGGAACGAGGGGCTGTTCGGCCCCAGTACAGCGCGTCAGATTCGGACCCCGTGCGCGGACGGGCAGTGGTGGGCGGGCTCGAGCCCTCGTCGCGCGGCCCTCTATCGTGCGTGACTCACCCCGAGCAGCGGGTCCGGAGCGGTGGTGGCGCGGGAGAACGTGACGCTCACGTGCACGAGGACGTCCTGGATCTCCTGGCCGGGGCGGAGCTCGCCGCGGGGGTCGAGCCGGAGGACCCAGTCGGCGCCCGGCGTCAGGCCCTCGAGGGGGTGGTAGTGGACCTCGGGGTTCTGGACGCCGAAGTTGCTGTCGGTGACCTGCGGCGCCCACTCCAGCCAGCGAAGGCGGCCCTGATCGTCGAGCTGATACCCCTCGCCCGAGTGCCACAGGCTGAACTTGAACCGGTTCTCGTGGGCCCGCGCGAGCTCGAGCGCGGTGGCGGCCCGTCGACGCTGCGCCTCCTCGCGCGGCCGACGCATCTCCTGCGGGCGGGGCGGCCGAGAGGTATCTCGTTCCTGCTCGCTCGGCTCCAGCGACGTGGGCTCTCCGAGCCGCGGCTCGACGCGAACGCTCTCGATCTTGATCCCGAAGCGTAGCGGGCGGCCGTCGACCGACGCGCCGCCGAACGCGCCGATTTCGGTGCGGAAGCGCGCCGCCCCGCTCACGACCAGATCGTTCCAGGCGATGGGGTGGTCGTGTCGGAGTGACAGCGTGATGGTGTCGCGGAGGCGCGCCCCCCGCGCGATGTCGTCGATGACGCGGATGACGTCCGGGATCCTCTCGACGCTGGACAGGTGCTCCGTGAGGTCGCGGTGAACGCTCGTGCGATCGAACTCGCCGCGCAGCACGCCGGGGGAGAGCTCGAGGAGAGGACGAAGGGCGTCGAGCTGGGGCCATCGCTCGAAGGCTTGCTCCAGGGGGACGTCGAGCTCGTACTCGAACGCGCGCTGCACCAGGTAGAGCTGATGAGAGAGCAGCCCGAGCTGCGCCCAGACACGCTGATAGGTCATTCGCTGGAGCACGACCTCGCGGTTCTCCGCGTGCGCGTCGTGGTTCGAGAGGGCGAGCAGCCCCCGCATGCGCCGCTCCTGGTGCCGCGCTTCGTCACGCGCCTCGAGGAGCTCGAGCTCCGCGAGGTCACGCTGATGGCGGGTCTCCTGGATCTCGCGGTCCAGCTCTCGGGCCCGCGTCGTCGCCTCTCTGACCCGGTCGAAGCCGAGCTCCTGCTCCTTGTGACCCTTCAACCAGTTGCTGACGATGCTCACTGCCTTGACGGCGATGCCGACCGCCGGCACGGCCGCGCCGATCCCGGCGACCATGGCTTGGATGCCCGGATTGCCCATCAGCTCTTGGAGCTCGTCTCGCCCGGCGGGGAGCTCGGTCGTCTCCACGGTGACGATGTCGGGCCCCGAGCTCTCGGTCGCCCCCACACCGGAGGGCGCGGTCGCGCCGGCCAGGCCCCCCGCCACCGCCTCCCGCCGATCGGGGTCGGCGGTGGGCGTCGCTCCGCGCATGAGCTCGGTCGCCGCGAGGGTCCGCGCGTAGCGCCCCGGATCCCGAACCCGTTCGCGCCCCACGACCACCGAGACGCCGAGCTTCACGCCGAGCGCCCCGTCGGGCTGATTCGAGCCGGCCGCTGCGAGCGGATCGGCGACGCCTTGCAGCCCGGCGTCCAGGACTGCCTCCAGGATGCCGTTGCGCCGCGCGTGACCGTCGCCCAGAGAGCGCTCGAGATCCGGCAATATCGATTGCACGAACTGTGCGTCACCCGCGAAGCCTTTGAGGAGCTTCTTGGGTTCGAGCGCGCCGACCGACCGAACCGCGTGGCCGACGTCGTCCAGCGCTCGCCGCCCTCGCGGCGCCTCCATCTCTCGCATCAGGCGCTCGAGCGTGGCGTCGCGGTCCAGGAACGCCCGCCCCAACGTCCGTCGGCTCGAGCCATCGGAAGGCCACAACGCCGAGAAAGAGGTGGCGATGTGCTCGCCGAGGCGCCGCTCCAGCTCCTCGGGCAATCGGCCGACGGCCTCCGCCTGCGGGAGGGCCGCCCGGCAGACGCGCGCCGCGATGCGCGCCAGCGAGCGCAGCCGCTTCGCTCGGTCGGCGAGGGGGATGTCCCGGTCGTTGGCGATGGTCTCGACCGCTCGCTCCAGCAACGAGAGCGCGTCTCTCAGCGCGACGGTGCTCTCTGCGCTTCGGAGATCCTCGAGCGCGGGGAAGCTCTCGAGCAGCGGGCGGTCGAGCAGCGGCGCGATGTCGGCGTGGAGCAGGCGGGTCGCCGGAAGCTCGAACAGCGCTTCCAACTCGGCCCCAAGCGCGAGGGAGCGTCGGACGCCCTCCCACACCTGGTGTACCGCTTCGTCGTCGAGCTCGGCCTCGGCGAGCCCTTCGAGCAGGGCGTAGACGTCGCGCAGGCCGCTCGCCCGGCCCGCGCCCTCCAGACCGTGGTGGAGCTCGGCCCAGGTCGAACGAACCGCTTCGTCCACGGCGGGCGGGACGATGGCGTCGATCAGGTGGTCGGTCGCCTGGGTGGCCAGCGTCCGAACCGCGTCATCGCCTGTCGCCTCCAGCTCGCGGTATCGACGCCAGACCCGGTCCAAGGGGAGGTCTTCCACGTGCAGCCCATCCAATACGTCGTCCAGCGGGGCGTCCGCGAGGATCTGCGTGAGCAGGCGGGCGCGGTGTTCGCCGTCGATCTGGACCCGACGGGCGAGCGTCCGCAGCTCTCGCACCGTCTCGATGGGGCGCTCGAGCGCCGCCTCGGCCTCCTCCACCAGCCCGTTCCAGGTCCGGGCGAGCTCGGCGACGTCGCCGGCACGGGTCCCGATCGCTCGCTCGATCTCGTCGGCCAGCCGGTC
>SHBB01000538.1 GCA_004213565.1 Sandaracinaceae bacterium | reverse complement strand
GATCGTGCACCGCGAGGTCGACGATGGCGCCGTTGAGGACCGGTGTGGCGAGGCCGAGCGTGACGGCGACCACCGCGATGAGCGCGGTGCGCACGAGCAGCCGCCGCGAGCCCGTGAGGAGGGTGGCGTAGCGGGCGTAGCGGCGGAGCGCGCCGCCGTCGGACGCGCGCGTGGTGAGCAGGGGGCGCTCGTCGCGCACGAACAGCGCCTGGCCCGTCCAGGCGGCGCGGAGCGCGTCGTCGTCCATGATTCGCGCGCCCTCTAGCGGGTCGAAGAGGTCCACGCGGCCACCGCGTCGTCCGCGCACGACGACGTAGCGATCGGACAGGGCGACGATCGCGGGCAGGGGCAGCGCGTCCAGCTCCGAGGGGTCGCGCAGGGTGCCCGCGCTCGCGACGAGGCCGCGCGCCTCGGCCGCCCGGCCCAGCGCGTGGAGGTTGGGCAGGCCGCCCGGGAGCGTGAGCCGCGCGCGCACGTCGTCGGGGTCGAAGGGGACGCCGTGCGCATCGAGGAGCGCCATCATGGCCCGAGCTCCGGACTCCTCGCGCACGGCGCTCATCGCGGCCCGGCGAGGCGGCTCGAGATCACGCTCAGCAGCGTCGCGCGCCCGGCGTCCACTTCGGCCATCACCTCCGCTCCATCGGGGAGCCCTTCGGGTGGGGACGGGATCGTCACCACGCACTCCAGGTCGGCGCTCGACGCCTCGCGCGCGCACGCGCGGACGCGCCCCTCGACCGGCGCGGTCAGCCCGTCCGACGTCAGCCGGACCGCGGACCCCTCTCGGACGCGCGCCGCGTGCTCCGAGGACATCACCCGCGCGGTCCACGCGCTCTCTGGCGGCGCGACGGTGGCGCATGGGGCGCCCGCCGGGACGATCGCGCCCGCGCGCACGTCGACGCGGCGCACGAGTCCGTCGATCGGGGCCGGCACCACGAACCGCTGACGGTTCCGGTCGGCCTCCTCCGCCAGCCGCGCGAGCGCCACCTGGAGGTCCGCCTCTTCGCGGTCGCGTGCCGCGGCCGCGACCCGCTCGACGGCCGAGAGGAGGCCGGCGCGGGCGAGGTCGTCGCGGCGCCCCTCCAGCGCCGCGAGGTCGGCTTCGAGCTCGTGGGCGCCTGGGCGGGGACGCCGCACGAGGCGCTGGATCCGCGCGCGCGCCTCCTCGCCGACGTCGCGCTCGAGCCTCACGAGCGCCTCCCCCCGCGCGACGCGCCGCCCGCGGCTCACGACGACCTCCTGCACCCGCCCGCCGCTCAGCGCGCGCGCCTCGACGGCTGCGGGCTCGAGCGACACGCGGCCGGTCATGCTCACCCGACGCGGCACCTCGATCCGCGCGGCGGCCACGACGCCCCCCGCTACCGCGAGCGCCATCCCGTAGAGGACGAGCCGGCTCCAGCGCGAGGGCGGGCGCGCGACGAGCTCCGACGTCACCCACGCGGCCGAGCCCGGATCGAACTGGAGGGCGTCTCGGCCTGGATCCTGAGGCTGCTCGGACATGTACCGCGTCGGCGCCGGATGATATACGGGCCCCGAAGGTGATGCACCCCTTCACGACGGCCGCGCCCGACGCATGGAGCGCGCTCCCGTGAGCGAGGCCCCGCGCGCTCCCGCGGACGGGCCGCCGCTCACCGCCTTCCGCGCCGACCCGGGGGCCCAGGCGGTCCGCCCGGTGTGGATCGCGCAACACGACGCGATGGACTGCGGCGCCGCCTGCCTCGCGATGGTGGCGCACGCCCACGGGCGACGGATCGGGACCGCCACCTATCGTTCGCTCGTCCACGTCACCCGCGACGGCGCGTCGATGTGGTCACTGCGCCAGGCGGCGCGCTCCACCGGCTTCGAGGCTACCGGGGTGCGGCTCGGGCTGCGCCGTCTACAGCAGATGCGGCTGCCGGCCGTCGTCTTGATGAAGTACCACTTCGTCGTCCTCTTCGAGGCCGACGAAGAGCACGTGCTCATCGGCGATCCCGCGGTGGGCCTGGTGCGAATGGAGCGCGCCGCGTTTCTCGCGGACTGGTCGGGGACGGCGCTACTCCTCCGGCCGACGCCCGCGCTGTTCACGCACCCGGAGACGCGCCGCGCGTTCCTCAAGTACGGCGCGCTCCTCGCGGGCTCGGGCCGCGTGCTGTGCGAGGCCACGCTCGCCTCGACCCTCGCCCTCGCGTTCTCCCTGGCGCTCCCCGTCTTGACGCAGCTCCTCTTCGACCGCGTCATCCTGCGCGGCCACGCCTCCGAGCTGGAAGTGCTGGTGGGCGCCATGGTGGCGGTCGGGCTCGCGCTGGTGGGAGCCTCGACCGTCAAGACGTACCTGCTCGGCCACGCGGCCACGCGCTTCGGGGTCGTCTTCTCGACGCAGTTCTATCGGACGGCGCTCTCGCTCCCGCTCAACTTCTTCGCCGTCCGACGCACGGGCGACGTGCTCTCGCGGTTCTCGGAGATCGATCGGATCCGGACCCTGCTCACGCGCGACGTGCTCTCTGCGCTCGTCGACGCCCTCTCGATCGTCTTCTACCTGGCCCTCCTGTCCGTCTACCGCGCCGAGCTGGGCGGTGTGGCGATCTTCGGGCTCGCGGCCTTGGTCGCCGCCTCGATCGCCCTCTCGAAGCGCGTCCGCGAGGCCCACCGGAGCGTCTTCGTGCGCCGGACCGGCCTGCTCAACCGGGTCGTCGACATCCTCCGCGGGCGGACGACCGTGAAGTCCCTCGACGCCGAGCTGGCGGCGCGGTGGCGCATCGAGTCCGAGTACCGCGGGCAGATCGACGCGCAGCTCGATCTGGTCTTGCGGCGCCTGTTGCTCTCGGCGGTGGCCAGCGGGACCACGCCCCTGCTCACGACGGCGGTGTTCGGCTGGGCGGCCCACCTCGCGGCGACGGGGGCGCTGTCCGTGGGCGAGGCGATCGCGTGCGGCCAGATCGCGGCGCTCGCCTTTCTCCCGGTGCGCCGGCTGGTCGCCCTCTGGAGCGAGCTGCAGGGCGTGGGAGTCGCCTTCGGTCGGATCGAGGACGTCATCACGAGCCCGCGTCGACCCGTGCTTCGGCAGGGCGCGGCGCCCGCCGCCGGCGAGCACGGTGAATCCTCGGGCGGTCGGCTCGAGGTCCGGGATCTCTGGTTTCAATACGGCTCCGACGCCTCCCCGTGGGCGCTCCGGGGCGTCGATCTGGAGGTGGCGGACGGCGAGACCGTGGCGCTGGTCGGCCGCAGCGGCTCCGGCAAGTCCACGCTGGCTCACCTCCTCGCCTTCCTCCACGCCCCGACGCGCGGCGAGATCCGCGTCGAGGATCGCCCGGTCGGAGATTGGGACGCGGCGGAGCTCCGGCGGCGGGTGGGCGTCGTGTTGCAGGACACGCACCTCTTCCGCGGCACCGTGCTCGACAACATCACGTACGGTCAAGAGCACCCCGACGCGGCGCGGGCCGAGGCCGCGGCCCGCGCGGCCGACGCTGACGCATTCATCCGTCGGTTGCCGGAGGGCTACGCGACGCCGCTGGGCGAGGGGGGCGAGGGGCTCTCGGGCGGTGAGCGACAGCGGCTCTGCATCGCGCGGTGCTTCTACCGCGAGCCGTCCATCGTGATCCTCGACGAGGCGACGAGCAGCCTGGATGCCGAGAGCGAGGCGGCCGTGGTCGAAGGCATGCGGCGCTTCTGTCGGGGGCGCACCGCGATCGTGATCGCGCACCGCCTCTCCACCGTGATACGCGCCGACCGCGTCGTGGTGCTGGACGAGGGTCGCGTCGTCGAGGAGGGGCCGCACGCCGAGCTCCTCGCGCGGGGAGGTCTCTACGCCCGGCTGTTCGCGGAGCAGCTCGAGGGTTGAGCGCGGCTATCGGTTGACACGTTCACCACTCCCATCGCACGCTCGCCTGCGCGCACGCGCGCGGGAGAGCAGTTTGCCCACGGACGCCGACCGATCCAGCGAGCCCCCTGGCGACGAGACGCCTGGCTGGGACGCGTCGACGGTGGCGCGCTTCTACGACGAGGAGCTCGAGACCTGGAAGGCGATCCTCGGCCCGACGCTCCACTACCACTTCGGCGTGGTCGATCCGGAGGCGGCGCCGGACGACGCCGAGGCGCACTTCGACCACGCGGTGCGGCGGGTGGCGGACTGGATCCCCCAGGGAGCGCGAGTGCTCGACGTGGGCTGCGGCTGGGGCGGCGCGGCGCGCGTCCTCCGGCGGGAGCGAGACGCCCGGCTCCACGGCGTCACGGTGTCGCCCGCCCAGGCGGAGCACTACCGCCGCTCGCTCCCCGAGGCGGGCTGCACGCTGGCGGACGTGGCCGAGCTGGAGCTCGACGAGCGCTTCGACGTCGCGATGATGCTCGAGTCCTTCTGCCACGTGGACCGACCCGAGCGCGCGCTTCGGATTCTGCGGCGGCTGGCCCCGCGGCTCGTGCTGCTCGACCACGTCTCGCCTGGAGACAGCTACGTGGACACGCGCTGGCGGATGCGATTCCCCTCGCACGAGGCGTTCCGTGCGCTCGTCCGCGACGCCGGCTATGCGATCGTCCACGACGAGCGCACGCAGGTCCCCTGGGTCCCCGCGGCGCGCCACTGGCTCGGCAACGTCGAGCGGCGGTTCCCGGACGGCGCGCCGGAGGGGCAGCTCGCGCGGCTCGCCGGGCTCTGCCGCGGCATCCTCGCGCACGGCGGCTCGCCGACCCACATCCACCTACTCGTGGCCGAGGTGGAGGCGTGAGCGCCTCGATCGCGGCCGCCGGAGGCGTCGGCGGCGCGCTGCGGCCCCGATGCGCGCCGCTCCCGTCGTGGCTGCGGGAGTCGCCCGCGCTCGCCGGCGCGCTCCGGCTGCTCGACCAGGTGCCGAGCGAGCTCGCGATGTGCCCGCAGGGGCTCGAGGTCGTGGTCGCCGAGGAGCCGCGCGTCGGCCTCACCGTCGGCTTCCCGCTCAACGCCTCGCCTCTGGAGTGCTACCCGCCGCTGTCCACGCTCGAAAGCTGGGTGGCGTCCATCAACACGACCGGGCCGGTGGCGAGGCGCGTGTCCGCGCTGCTCGAGCGCGCACGCGCGCACCAGGACGGCCGCGACGGGCGGCTGCGGAACGTCTACCTCGCGTTCGAGCCATCGGACGGCGCGCTCGCGCTCGCGGGCCCGGTGCTCGGCTTTCGGGAGGACGACGCGTGGCCGGCCGCGGAGCGGTGGCGCCTCTTGCTGGGTGATGATCACGACGCCTTCCAGCCGCAGCTCGAGGCGTGGTCCGCCGCCCACGCCGACCAGCCGCCGCCCGTGTACCTGGGCGCGGCGGTGCGGGGCGGGGCGCGCGTGCTCAAGAGCTACACCCGCGGCGCCATCGGCGATCAGATCCGGCGCCTCGCCGCCTTCGCGGGCGCCAACCCGCTGCCTCCGCGCCTGGTCGAGCACCTGCTCTCGGCCGACGGCCTGACCGCGATGCGGCCCGAGGACTGGCGCGACGGCGAGATGCGGCGCATGGGCCTCGAGCTGAGCCTGCGCTTCGAGGGGGGCACGCGCTCCATCCGCCCCGGGGTGGAGGGCACCCCGCTTACGCGGTGGCTCGACGCGGAGCTGCTCGACCTGATGGACGCGGGGGGCCGCGACCTCCAGCTCGACGACGGCTCCGTGCAGACCTTCGGGATCAACCACCTGAAGGTCTCGGTGACCGCCGACGGCGGGGTCGAGTGGAAGATGTACTTGATCCACTTCGTCCTCCCCTCGTCGGAGGCCCGGGCCCGCCGCGCGGTCGACGCGCTCTTCGGCTGATGCGCGCCCGGCGAGAGACGCTGCCCAGCGGGCTCACCCTCGTCGCCGAGCCTCACCCGGGCTCCGAGGTGGTCGCCATCCAGGGCTGGGTGCACGCGGGCGCCGGCGCCGAGTCGGTGGGCGAGCTCGGTTGCGCGCACATGCTCGAGCACATGCTCTTCCGCGGGACGCGCCGCCTCGACGACGGAGAGGTGCAGCGCCGGGTCGCCGACGCGGGCGGCCGCGTGAACGCGTGGACGACCTTCGACGACACCGTGGTCGAGCTGCTGGTCCCACGCGCGTCCGCGGGCGCGGCGCTCGGGTGGATGGCGGAGTTGCTCCGCGACGCGCGCTTCGACCCGGCCCTGCTCGAGGTCGAGAAGGACGTCGTCGCGCACGAGATCCGCGGCGCGGAGGCCAGCCCGGGATCCGTCGCGCGGGCGGCGCTGGTCGGGGCGCTCTTCCGCGGCTCGAGGCTGGCGGAGGGTGTCCGCGGCACGGTCGAGGCGGTCGAGGCGCTCGACGTGGGTGCGCTGGAGCGCTTCTATCGCCGCGCGTCGCGGCCCGACAACACGACGGTCGTGATGGTCGGCGGCCTCGATCTCGACGAAGCCCAAGAGGGCGCGGCGCGCGCCTTCGGCGGCTGGCGCCGCCCGACCCTCGCGCTCGACCTGCCCACGCCCCCCGCGCCGACGCCCGAGCCCGAGGTCGCGTGCCTCGCGGGGGTCGGGGAGGGCTTCTCGCTCGCGTGGTCGGTGCCGGGCGCGAGCGACGCGGACCACCTCCGCTGCGGTCTGCTCCGCGACGCGCTCGCCGACCGAGGGGCCTCTCCCCTCGCGGGGCTGCTCCAGGCCGGCGCGCTCGATCTCGGGGTGCGCTACGAGGCCTCCCGCCGCTTCGGGCTGCTGACGATCACGGTCGCGACCGCGCCCGGGCGCGCCGCGCCGTTGCTCGGCGCGGCGCTGATGCTGCTCGACGATCTGCGCGAGCGCGGCCCCGCAGCGGGCCTGACCCGTGCGCTGCGCGAGCGGGCCTGGGTTCGGGCGTGCCTCGAGGGAGAGGCCCACGCCGGCCGCGCGCGGGCGCTCGGTCGCGCCGCGCGCGCGAGCGAGGCGTCGAACGTCGATCCGGACGCGGCGCTCGAGCGGCTCGCCGCCACCTCGCGATCCGATCTGCGCGCGGTCGCCCGGCGATGCCTCAGGCGCCGACCCGCGATCCTGGTGCGCGGCGCGCGGCCCGAGCCGGCGACGCTCGCCGAGGTGGTCGCCCTCACCCGCCCCGCGCCCGCGTCGACGCGCGCGCGCCTCGCTCCGCAGCGCGACGTCACGACGCGCGCGGTCGGTGATGACCTCGTGGTCGTCGT
>SHBB01000537.1 GCA_004213565.1 Sandaracinaceae bacterium | reverse complement strand
CGGGAGCTGGCGCCCACCCCCGATCGCGGCGACTCGGAGGATGTCTGGCAGCCGCGCGCGGCCGCGCCCGCCCCGCGCGAGCGAGTCGAGCCGGAGACGCGGATCGAAGAGGTCGTGGTCACGCGTGAGCCGCTCGCGGACCTGGAGACCTCGACCGAAGAGGCGGCCGCGCCCGCGGCGGAGGTGCCCGCTGCGGAGGTGCCCGCTGCGGAGGTGAGGGCGTCCTCCTCGATCACCCTCACGCGCGTGGTCGTCGCGCGCGCCATCGAAGATCGCGAGCCCAGCGGCGCCGCGCCCATCCCGGCCGACGCCGAGCGCGCCTACCTCTTCGTCGAGGCCCGAAACGACGGCGACGCGGAGACCTCGCTCGACGTCGAGTGGATCGGGCCGGATGGCACGGTCGGCGAGGCGATCGCGCTGCGCGTCCCCGTCGCGTCGCGCTGGCGCACCTGGGCGACCACCTCACGCGTCCACGGTCAGCCGGGGAGCTGGCGCGTCGTCGTGCGTGAGGGCGGCTCGGAGCTGCACTCGGCGCGCTTCGACGTCGGCCCGGCGAGCGCGCCCGCGAGTTGACAGCCTCTCGGCTCGCGATCTAATCGCGCGGGTGATGAGCGAGACGCCGCAGACGCGCAGCCAGTGGGGATCCAAGGTGGGCTTCGTGCTCGCCGCCGCCGGGTCCGCGGTCGGCCTCGGCAACCTCTGGAAGTTCCCCTACATCACGGGGGAGAACGGCGGCGGCGCCTTCGTCCTCATCTACTTGGTGTGCATCGTCGTGGTCGGCCTGCCGATCATGGTCGCCGAGGTGCTGCTCGGGAAAGAGACGCAGAAGAGCCCCGTCGGCGCCATCGCGTCTCACGCCCCCCACTCCGCGTGGCGCGCCGTCGGCTGGCTCGGGGTCGCGGGCAGCTTCGTGATCCTCAGCTACTACAGCGTGGTCGCGGGCTGGGCGATGCACTACGTCGGGCTCGCGCTCGGCGGCGCCTTCACCGACGTGCCGGCCGATCAGATCTCGGCCATCGAAGGTCGCTTCGGCGCGCTCTACGCGGACCCGCAGCTCAACGTGCTGTGGCACACGGTGTTCATGGCGCTGACCGTCGGCGTGGTCATCGCGGGCGTCCAGAAGGGCGTCGAGCGGGCCGCGCGCGTGCTGATGCCGTCCCTTCTGCTGATGCTCGGCGGCATCGTCGCCTACGGCAGCACGCTGCCCGGCTTCGCGCGGGCCTTCGACTTCGTCTTCGGTTTCCACACCGAGAGCCTCACGGGGGCCGGCGTGCTCGAGGCGCTCGGGCACAGCTTCTTCACGCTGAGCGTCGGCATGGGCGCGATGCTCACCTACGGCAGTTACATGAAGAAGGGCGACGACGTCGTCAGCGCGAGCATGTGGATCAGCGGGCTCGACACGCTGGTCGCGCTGATGGCGTGCCTCGCGCTCTTCCCGATCACCTTCACCTACGGCATGGAGCCGAGCGCGGGCCCGGGCCTCGTCTTCGTCAACATGCCGACCGCGATGGCCCAGCTGCCCGGCGGCGGCGTGATGGCGGTGGTCTTCTTCGTGCTCCTGACCTTCGCCGCCCTCACCAGCTCGATCAGCCTGCTCGAGGTGGCCGCGAGCTACTTCATCGACGAGCGCGGCTGGTCGCGTCCGCGCGCGGTGCTCTCGATCGGCGCCATCATCTTCGCGGCCGGCATCCCCTCGGCGCTCAGCGGCGGCACGGAGCTGTTCGGAGAGGGCTTCGAGGCCATCACCGCGCCGCTGCTCGGCGGCGAGGGGAAGAACTGGTTCGACTTCCTCGACTACCTCGCGAGCAACTGGATGCTGCCGCTCGGCGGCCTCGGCATCAGCCTCTTCGTCGCCTGGCGCATGGACCCGGTCCGTCGCCTCGCGGCGCTGAAAGCGGGCAGCCCCCTCGGACGCGTCGCCGCCGCCTACGCGGGCTGGCTCTGGACCCTGCGCGTCGTCGTCCCCGTCGCGATCGTGCTCGTGATCCTCCACGCCATCGGCGTGCTCGCGTGACTCGCCTCGTGGTCCTCGGGGGCTTCCTCGGCGCCGGCAAGACCACGCTCGTCTCCGCCGCGATGCGGCGGCTGAGCGGCGCGGCGTGCGTGACCAACGACCAGGCGAAGGATCTCGTCGACACCGCCGCCGTCGCTCGGCTGGGCGCGGTGCGCGAGGTCGCGGGCAGCTGCTTCTGCTGCGACTTCGAGGCGCTCGCACGCAACGCCCGCGAGCTCGCCGACGAGGGCGCGCGGCACGTGCTCGCGGAGGCCGTGGGCAGCTGCACCGACCTCGTCGCCACGGTGATCCGCCCCTTCGAAGACGGCCGCGCGGGGGACTTCGACGTGGCGCCGCTGACCGTCGTCGTCGACCCGAAGCGACTGCGGCGCGTCGTGTTCGCTGACGATGGCCGCCCGAGCGGGCTCCATCGCGGCGCCGCGTACATCTACGCCAAGCAGATCGAGGAGGCGGACGTCATCGCGCTCAACAAGATCGACACCGTCGACGAGGCCACGCGCCGTCGCCTGGTCGACCGCCTCGAGGCGCGCTTCGGCGTCCCCGTGGTCTGCACCGACGCCTCGGCCGGGGAGGGCGTGGACGCGTGGCTCCGCTTGCTCGAAGACGTCTCTCTGCGCCGGCCGATCGCCCTCGACCTCGACTACGACCTCTACGCGATGGGCGAGGCCGCGCTGGGCTGGCTCAACGCGACGGGGTCCCTGCGCGGGGCGGAGCGCGACTGGGGCGTTTGGCTCGGCGCGTTCATGGCGGGGCTCCGGGATCGATGCGCGGAGACGGACGCGCCCGTCGGTCACCTGAAGGCGATGGCGCGCGTCGGCGGCGACGAGGCGTTCGCGGCCTGCACCTCCCGCCGCGACGAGGTGCGCGTCACCGGGCGCGCGGTCGGCGCGGAGGCGACGTGGGTCCTCAACGCCCGCGTCGAGCTCCCCCCGGCCGCGCTCGAGGCCCTCGTTCGGGACGTGGCCCGGCACGACCCCGACGCCGTCGCGACCTTCGAGGCGCTGCGCTGCTTCTCACCCCCGGCGCCCGTCCCCACCCACCGCGTCCCGGGCCCCGCGCCCCACGCCTCCCCGATGGACCCCGCCGCGCAGGCCCGCGCGGTGGAGCTGCTGCGCGGCTCGCCCGATCCCACCGACCGCGCCATCCTCGAGCTCCTCGACGCGGGCGTGCTCTCGAGCGGATCGTCGGCGCCGGTGAAGCGCGACTCGCTCCTCCGCACCTGGCGTGCCCGCGCAGGCGCCGGGCCCGAGGGCTCGCTGTGGCGCGCGAAGCTCGACCGCTTCGTGGGCCAGCTCGAGGCCGCGCCGCCCGAGCTCACCCAGTACGCCTGGCGCGGCGGCGCCTACCGGGCCCACGTCGTGACCGCCGCCGCCGCCGATCGCGTGCTCGCTCGCTTCCTTCTGCGGACGCGCGACCGCGACGCCTCTGCGCCGTAGGTCTTTTGCCGGTGGCGAAGGGAGCTATGGTCGGGACATGTGGGTGGCACTTCCCCTCATCGTCGGCTCGCTCCTGCTCGTGATCTGCGGGTTCATCTGGGTCGCGCGCCGCGACACGATGGCGCTCGCGCAGCAGATCGCGGGTCTCGACACGGTCCCGCTCGACGAGATCGCGCTCCACAACATGAACGCCGTGCGCGCGCGCGTGGGCAAGGTGCCGGCCATCGACGACCCGGTGACCGACGAGCCCACCGTGTTCTACGAGCTGCGGGTCGAGCGCACCGATCAGGGTGAGACGCTCCTGCATCATCGCGAGGCGGGGCTGGTGACGCTCGCGGACGGGCACGGCCGCGCGGAGGTCATGCTGGCCGGGGCCGAGATCGCGGGCCTGGAGCTTCGAGAGCTCGAGACCGCCGAGCGGACGCCGTCGCCGAAGATGGCCGCGCTGCTCGAGCGCTTCGACATCCGCGTGCCGACCGAGTCGAACGCGGCGCGCTACGCGCTGATGCACCGCGCCATCCGGATCGGGACCGATCTGACCGTGGTCGGTGTCCCGCGGGTGCGAGAGAAGGACGGCAAGAAGAGCCTGCCCCGGTTCACGCCCAGCGCGGGCCCGCTCTACGTGACCCCGGACGAGCTGCCCGTGCTCCAGCAGCGGGAGAGCGCCGACCTGAAGGCGATGAACCTCATGCTCGGCATCGGCGCCGCGCTCGGCGTGGCCGCGACCGCGGTCGGGCTCTTCCTGATGATCTGAGCGGGAGAGCGCCTCAGCGGACGTCGAGCAGCTCGACCTCGAAGACGAGGGTCGAGTTCGGCGGGATCACGGGCGGGAAGCCGCGCGCGCCGTAGGCCATGTCCGGCGGGATGGTGAGCTTGCGCTTGCCGCCCACCTTCATGCCGGCCACGCCCTCGTCCCAGCCCTTGATGACCTGGCCGCCGCCGAGCTGAAACCCGAAAGGCTGGTTGCGGTCGTGCGAGCTGTCGAACTTGGTGCCGTCGGTGAGGGTCCCGGTGTAGTGCACCGACACCTGCTGGCCGGGCTTGGCCTCCGCGCCGTCACCCACCACGAGGTCTTCTTTCTGAAGCATGCGGGCGACCTATCACGCACCCATGCGGCGCAGCAACCAGTCGCAGAAGCGCGCGACGCGCGGGGGCGGCTCGCCGCGCGGCGTGAGCAGCCAGTACGACAGCCCCGACTCGAGCTCGAGCGAGAACGGCCGCACCAGCCGCCCGTCGGCGAGGTCGCGCTCCACGAGGCTCGTCCTCCCCAGGGCCAGGCCTTGCCCCGCCTGCGCCGCGTCGAGCGCCATGTGCGCGTGGCTGAAGCGCGGCCCTCGGTGCGCGTCGACGCCCTCGATGCCCGCCGCCTCGAGCCAGCGCCCCCAGCCCACGCGTCCGGGGTGCGCGCGCAGGACCTCGTCGTGCAACAACGTATGCTTTCGTAGATCGGTCGGATCCACCAGGGTCGGGCTGCACACGGGGCCGATGCGCTCGACGCGCAGGCGGGTGTGGGAGACGTCGGGGTAGCCGCCCGCGCCGTAGCGGAGGCACGCGTCGATGCCCTCGCGCCCGGGCTGCGTGAGCCGGTCGTCCGCGGCGAGGCGCACCGAGATCTCGGGACAGCTCCGCGCGAAGTCGGGCAGGTTCGGGACGAGCCAGCGGATCGCGAACGAGGGGGAGCAGCTCAGGGTCAGCGCCTGCTGGGTCGCGTGGATCCGCTCGACGCCCTCGTGGAGCAGGGCGAAGGCCTCGCGGGCCGAGGCGAAGAGCGCGCGGCCCTCCTCGGTCAGGCTCACGCGCCTGGCGCCGCGCGTGAAGAGAGCACAGCCGAGCTGGGTCTCGAGCGCCTTGATGCGGTGGCTGATGGCGCTCTGGCTGACGTGCAGCTCGTCGGCCGCGCGGGTGAAGCTCCCGTGCCGCGCCGCCGCCTCGAAGGCCTCCAGACCCGGCAGGGTGGGCAGTCCTGTCACATGAGGAAACCTAATCCATGGCTGAGAAAACGTCCATCGTCGTTCTCGCCGCGGTCGCCATGCTGGAGGCAGGAGACACGACATGGCGAAGATGCGCTGGGAGCTGCTCGGGACGTCGGTGGGATTGAAGCTGCTCATGGCAGCCAGCGGCCTGCTCTGGACGGGCTGGGTGGTGCTGCACATGGCCGGCAACCTGCTCGTGTTCGCGGGGCCCGAGACGATCAACGGGTACGGCGCGGTGCTCCAGGGCAGCCCGCTGCTCTGGGTGATGCGCGCCGGGCTGCTCGCGCTCCTCGCCGTGCACGTCACGAGCGCGGCCCTGCTCACGCGGCGCGCCCGCGAGGCGAAGGGTCGCTACCAGCGTCGCCTCGCGGCCCGGGACTCGACCCTCGCCTCGCGCACCATGCGCTGGGGCGGGCTCTTCATCCTGATCTTCCTCGTCTACCACCTCGTGCACATCTACGGCCCGCTCCACGCGGCCTACGTCCCGGGCGACGTGCACCACAACCTCGTCGTCGGCCTCTCCGACCCGCTCGCGGGGAGCCTCTACGTGCTCGCGACGCTGGTCTTCGGGCTGCATCTGCACCACGGCACCTGGAGCATGTTCCGCACCCTCGGCCTCGAGCGCGTTCCGAAGCTGCGGCGCGTGACGGGGGCGGGGAGCGCGCTCATCACGCTCGGCTTCCTCGCGCCCTGCGTCGCGTCGATGACCGGCCTGCTCAGCGCATGAGCGCCCGGCGGATCGCGGCCTCGGGCGCGTCGTCGCGCAGCCGGACCTGACGGCCCACGCGCTCGACGCCGAGCGAGCCGAAGAGCGCGTCGAGATCCGGCGCCCCCGGCGCGAGCGCCATCGCGCGGTAGCGCTGACTGACCACCCGGGTGCCGGTCGCGCGATCCGCCTCGCGCACCACCCGGTCCATGCTCCACTCGGCGCGCGCGTTCCCGCCCGCCTCGAGCACGCCGCGCAGGGCGGTCTGCAGGGTGTGTCGGCCCCCCGTGCGCCGCCGCAGCTCCACGTCGACGCTCAGCCAGAAGATGGCGCCCCCCCAGTAGGTGCGGCCCCAGCTCCGGGTCCGGTCCAGCCCGCGATCCCGTCGGCCGGGCAGGCCCCAGCGCATCGCCTCGGTCCAGTTCCGCCAGACCTCCTCCTCCCGGAAGATGCCCGCGCGGACCCGGCACACGCCCTGGAGGTAGGTCGACAGCCCCTCCTTCGCCCAGCGATGGCGGTCGGGCACGTCGGGGAAGGCGGCGTGCAACATCTCGTGCACCATCACCCAGTCGCGCTCGAGCGTGGCGTCGGGGACCTCGCGGCCCACGCGCACCCGGACGAGCCGCCCGTCGAAGTGCTGGCCGAAGCCGACGCTCGCGCCGCCGTTGAGCATCAGCTCCACGCGCAGGCTCGGCACCGGGAAGCGGCCGTAGTACTCGCTCACCATCTCGGCCGAGCGCTCGACCCATCGGACGAGGCGCGCGCGCTGCCGTCGGTCGACGGTGCGTCCCCGGAAGTCCAGGACGAGCCGCGCGCCGCCGACCTCGACGGTCGGCATGTTGCGCTGGCTCGCCTTTCCGCGCGCGGTCCGCGCGGTCGGTGCGCTCGCGCCGCAGCTCGGCAGGAAGCAGAGCATCAGTCCGGCGAGGGCGGGCGCGAGCAGTCGGTC
>SHBB01000536.1 GCA_004213565.1 Sandaracinaceae bacterium | reverse complement strand
AGGCGTGGCACACGCAGGCCGGCACGGGGTTCACCGAGCTGACCTTCGATGGACGGCTCGTGCATCGCCTCACCTCGCGCCTCTCCGTGGTGGCGGCGGCGTACGGCTACCGGCAGTCCAACGCACCTCGCACGGATCGTTGCCCGGCCCCCGAGGCGCCGGCCGACGAGTGCCTGCGGGTGCGAGAGCAGTTCCGGACGCTCGCGTACGTCTCGCTGCGCGGTGACGCGGGCGAGCACCTGCGCGACCTGGCGCTGACCCTGAGCTACCAGCGCCATCACGAGGCGCGCGAGAACGTGCGGCCGCGCTCCGCGGTGCGCTTCGACTGGACGGACGACGTCGACACCCTCGGCCTCGCGCTCGCGGCGGCCACGCCCCGCATCCGCCTCGGCGAGGACGCGTCCATGCGGGCCCGCTACGGCTTCGACGTCTACGACGACCGGGTCTCGTCCTCGGCGCAGCAGACCCTGACCGACCTCGATCTGACGCTCCCGCTCTCGCGCGGTCAGTACCTGGACCGCTCGCTCTACGTGACCCTCGGCGCCTGGCTGACGCTCGAGCTGAAGCCGGCGCGCTGGCTGACGCTCCGGAGCGGGGGGCGCGTGGGGATGGTGGGCGTGCGCGCGCCGGAGGATCGCGCGTCGGGCACGGCGGGCGTGCGGGACGACTTCGGGCTCGCGGTCGGACGGGTCGGCGCCGAGATCGCGCCGACGCGCGAGCTGTCCATCCTGGTCTCGGTCGACCAGGGCTTCCGCGCGCCCAACCTGGACGACCTCACCTCGCGCCAGCAGACCGGGCCTGGCTTCCAGTTCGAGAACCCCGCGCTCCGCCCGGAGCGGAGCACCAGCTTCGACCTCGGGGTCCAGCTGCGCTTGCCGTTCCTGCGCCTCGACGCGTGGGCCTTCGCGCTCTTGCTCGAGGACGGCATCGAGCGGGCGCTGCGCGGCGCCGACGCGTGCCCGCCGAACACGCCGCAGTGCCAGGCGTCGCGCGTGCATCTGCAGCTCGTGAACGCGCGCGGGCTGGGCACGATCTTCGGCGCCGAAGGGGGCGCGACGCTCACCCTCCCCGAGGACGTGACCGTGCGCGCCACCGTGACCTGGGCCTGGGGCGAGGGCCCGGACCCGAGCGGGGGCCGCGTGCCGCTCTCCCGCGTGCCGCCCCTGCACGGCTCGGTCGAGGGGCGCTGGCGTCACCGCGAGAGCGGCTTCTACGCCGCCGCGGTCTTCCGCTGGGCGGCCACCCAGGATCGCCTCGCCCCGTCCGACACCGCCGACGCACGGATCCCGCTCGGCGGCACGCCCGGCTGGGCCACGGTCGACGTGCGCGCGGGCTGGCGCCTGGACGATCAGGTCGTGCTCTCGCTCGTGGGCGAGAACCTCTTCGACGTCGCTTACCGCGTGCACGGCTCCAGCATCAACGCGCCCGGCGTCGGCGTCATGGCCCAGGCGAGCGTGCGTCTGTGGCCCTGGTGAGGGCGAGGCTCAGCGCTCTTCCGCGACGCCGTCCTCGAGGTCGACGCCCTCTCCGAGCGCCTCGCGGAGGCGCGTGAGGAGCCGCTCGGGGGTGAACGGCTTGGGCAAGAAAGTTTGCCCGCGCTCGATCGCGGCGCGCACCTCGTCGACGTCCTCGGCGTAGCCCGACATGTAGAGCACCTTCGTGTCCGGACGGTGCTCGAGGATCTTCTCGGCGAGCTGCGGCCCGCTCATGCCCGGCATGACCACGTCGGTCAGCAGCACGTCGAGGCGGCCCGGATACGCGGTCGCGAGCGCGAGGGCGTCCTCAGCGTGCGCGGCCTCGAACACCTGGTAGCCGGCGCGCCGGAGGATGCGTCGCGCCGCGCGCCGCACGCCGAGCTGGTCCTCGACGAGCAAGATCGTCTCGCTGATCGCCGCCCCGACCTTCGGCTTGACGAAGCTGCCGCTCGGCGCCTTGGAGCGAGGGAAGCGGATGCGCACCGTGGTGCCCCCGCCGAGCGCGCTGTCGATCGTGAGCGACCCCTCGGCTTCACTCACCACCGCGAGCGCCGTGGTCAGCCCGAGCCCGCTGCCCTGCCCCTGCGGCTTGGTCGTGAAGAACGGCTCGCAGGCGCGGCTGCGGACCGACTCCGTCATGCCATAGCCCTCGTCGCGCACGGAGATCTCCACCCACCCACCGGGCTCTCGCTCGCTGGCCCGGGCGCTCGCCCGCACCGTGATCCGGGCCCCCTCGTCGGTGGCCTGGCGCGCGTTGTCGACCAGGTTGAGCACCACCTGCTCGAGGAGCGCAGGGTCGATGCGGATCCAGCCGACGCCGGGGTCGAGCTCCAGCGCGAGGCGCCGCCGCTCGCCGACGATCGCCGCGAGCATGGGCTCGAGCTCCCCGAGGAGGCGGTCCACGCGGACGCGCTCGGGCGTCTGGATCTGGCGGCTCGTGAACGACAGCAGGCGCGACGTCAGGAGCCGGCCCTTGCTCGCCGCCTCCACCACCGCCCCGAGATCCTCGGCCGCGCCTTCGGTCGCGAGCTGGTCCTCGAGCAGCGCCGCGTGCGCCGCGATGATCGTCAGGAGGTTGTTGAACTCGTGCGCCATCGAGCCGGCGAGCCGCCCGAGGGTCTGCTCGCGCTGGGCGAGGCGCAGCCGCTCCTCCAGGTCGCGCGACTCCGTCACCTCGAGCGCGAGCCCGACCGCCCCCTGGATGGATCCGTCCGAAGCCCGGAGGGGATCGACGCGCGCGTGGAAAGTGCGGCCCTCCCGCTCGAACTCGTAGTGACCCGAGTGGCCCTCGAGCGCGCGGAGGTGGGCCGCCACGGGGGGGACGGCCGGGTCCTCGCTCCCCACGTACTCGTAGAGCGTGGTGCCGAGCAGGCTCTCCGCCGAGCGATTGCGCACCACGAGGCCGCCGCCCGTCACCGAGGTCACGGTCATCGAGCGGTCCACCGTCCAGAGCACGCCGGGGAGCTGCTGCGCGAGGGCCGAGAGCTGCACCTGACTCGTCCGGGCGACCCGCGCCCCCGTCGTGTCGCGCCCGAGGAGCACGACCCCATCGGCCGAGACCCGCGCCGTGCGCAGATCCACCCACCGGAGGCCCGGGCGCTGGCCCCGCACGCACACCTCCGCCCGCTGCCCCTGCCGCGTGCGCAGCAGGTCCAGCACGCCCTCCGCGGGCCGACGGTCCGGGTCGAGCAGGCGCTCGAGCGGCTGCCCGAGCAGCGCGCCGCGAGGCTGCCCGAGCAGCGTGGCGAAGCTCTCGGAGATCTCGCGGATCTGGCCGTCGGGCCCGAGCACGAGCACCAGCTCTCGCCCCTCCTTCAAGAGGGTATCGAGCAAGATGTCGCTCACGCGGGCCTCGCGTTCGGGAGAGCGTTCACGGCGGGCGAGGGTTGCACGATCGCGCCTCGCCCGTCAGCGTCAGGCCGATGCGTGGGACGACCATGGCGTTCTTGGCCGCGGCGCTGGTGCTCTGGCCCCTCACCGCCGAGGCCCAGCGCGCGTACACCGTGAGAGAGGGCGACACGCTCGCCGCGATCGCGCGGCGCCATCACGTGACCATCACCGAGCTGCAGCGGGCCAACCGCATGCGCGGCACGGTCGTGCGTCCGGGAGAGCGCCTGCAGATCCCGGGACGCGACGGCTGGCGCCGGGCCCGTGGCCGCGGCCGCCGATACACCGTGCGGGCCGGCGACACACTCAACCGGATCGCGCGGCGCTTCCACGTCTCGGTCGCGGATCTCCAGGCCGCCAACGCGCTTCGTTCGGAGAGCATTCGCCAGGGTCAGACGCTCCTGGTGCCCCGACCGGGTCAAAGCGGCGCTTCGCTCCGGGCGTCGCTCCGCGAGGGCAACGCGCCCGTCGTGCCCGACATCGCCCCCGAGCTCGAGGAAGACGAGGCCGAGGCGATCCAGGCCCGGGTCGCGACGCTCGGGCTCGGGGGCGCTCACATCGGCCAGCAGCTCCTGCGCGAAGGCGCGACCAACCCCGACTGGGTCCAGGCCGCCGGCTCGACCGACGACATGGACGGCACCCTGCGGCTGCCCGTGGACGAAGGGCGCTTCCTGCGGGGCTGGGGCTCCGGCGCGGACGGCTACCACCTCGCGGTCGACATCGGCGCCGCCTCGACCACCGAGATCCACGCCGCGGAGGGTGGGCTCGTGGCCTACGCTGGCCGCGGAATCCGTGGCTACGGCAATTTCGTGATCCTCGTTCATCCGAACGGATGGGTCACCGCCTACGGCCACAACCGCCGCAACCTCGTGGTGGAGGGTCAGCTGGTGGAGCGCGGCGAGGTCATCGCTCGCGTGGGACAGACGGGCTTCGCGCGCGGACCACATCTTCACTTCATCTTGGTCCACGAAGGGCAACACTGCGACCCGGTGCCCTTGTTCCGCCCGCGGATCGCCCGCGCCGACGGGGCCGAGGTCGACGAGCCGGAGCTGGCCTGGGACAGCGAGCACCGCCCCTCCGGCATCCGCTGCCTGGCGCGCGAGGCTCGCCCGCATCCGCACTACGGGCGCGGACGTCGTCGTGGCCGGCGGCGCTGACGCGTCGGTGAGGGGTCGGGCGGGCATGGCTGTTCGGGGGGCTTCCGTGAAGACCAACGGACGGATGAAGGTCCGCTGAAGGGTCAGGCCTCCAGAAAAGCCAGGGTGCGCGCGATCCCCTCCTCGAGCGGCGTGAAATCGAGGTCGAGCGCGGCGCGCGCGCGGCTCGCGTCGGGGCGGGGCTGCCACTGCAGGAAGTGCAGCTGGCCCTTCGCGACGAGCGGCGGCTTGCCGGTCAGGCGGGAGACCGCCTCGCTGGCGGAGGCCAGCGCCCGCGAGAACCAGAGCGGCAGGCTCGGAGGGACCCTCTCCCTCCCGAGCGCGGCGAGCACGGCGGAGGCCAGCGCGCGGTTGTCGACGTAGCGGTCGCAGAGGATGAAGCGGTCGCCCGCGTTCGCCCGCTCGGCCGCGCGCACGTGCCCTTCCCCCACGTCCTCCGAGAAGACCACCGGCATCCCGCCGGGAGGAATCGCGGGCACCTCTCCGTCTCGGAGCTTGCGCATGAGCTCGTTGATGCCGGGCGAGCCCGCGGGCCCCGGGCCGTACACCGCCGCGGGGTGGAGAAACACGGCGTCGAGCCCGCCGGCCTGCGCCGCCGCGACGAGCGCGTCCGCCGCCTGCTTGGAGCGTTCGTAGGCGGTGCCCTTCGGGTTCGGATCGAGCCGCGACTCCTCGAGCACGCCCGCCGCGTCGGCCTCGAAGACGTCGATGGTGCTGGTGAACACGAAGCGCTCGGCGCCGGCCGCGCGCGCCGCGGCGAGCATGGCGCGGGTTCCCTCGACGTTGACCTCGCGAAAGGTGCCCGCGTCCGGGAGCCACTGCTCGGGGAGACCGGCGGCGTGGAAGACCAGCTCGCAGCCCTCCGCGGCGTCACGGAGCGAGGCGGCGTCGCGGAGATCGCCCTGCACCTCCTCGCAGCCCTCGGGGAGCGGCTTGCCCGGAGTGCGGACGAGGGCGCGGACGTCGGTCCCGCGCCTCCGCAAGGCGGCGGCGATGGAGTGCCCCACCAGGCCGGTGGCGCCGGTCACCAGCGCTGTCACCCCGAGGCCCCGGGCGGCGTGCGGTTGTGCTGGCTCTCCTCCGCGGGCGCGCCGCAGTGCGGGCACGTCAACAGCTCCATCGCGAACGGGCCCTTGCAGTACGTGCAGAAGAGGCGCCCTGCGATGCTGTTCGGGTCGATCAGCTTCATCTCCGGGTAGAACTGCTCGAGCTCGGCCGTGCTCATCCGGTCGTTCTCGTCGGCCGGCGACCACACCACCTCGAGCGCGACGAGCTGCTGCGCGGTCACCGCCGACCGGTTGTCGAGCGCCATCCGGATCTGCGCCGCGTCCGGGCTCTGGAGCGCCTGGAGCGGCCGCTCCGCCGCCACCACCAGGTGCACCACGACCGTGCCCTCGCCGTCGTTCGGGTGCGCCCGCATCTCGGGCGCGTCCTGGGTGACGACCTCGCCCCCCGCGCCGCGCACCCGCTCCGTCTGGTAGGCGGCGCGCGCGCGGGTCGCGATCTGCTGGAACCGCTGCTCCGCCTGCTGGGGTGAGAGCGGGCCGAAGCTCTCCTGTGAGACGTAGAGCCACGACAGCTCCGCCCGCCGGAGCGCGAGCACCGTCTCTCGCAGCAAGTGGGCGAGCCCCTGCTCAGACTGCGTGTCTCCCGTCTCCGCGAGGCGTTTCAATGTCTCCTGCATCTCGCGGCGCGCGCGCCAGTCGATGCCGAGACTCAACCTGTGCACGTGCATCGCGTCTTGCCCCGCGTGGGAGCTCACCGAGGGCGGAGCGCCCTTTCGCACGCGGCTGAAGACGAGCAGCCCGAGCCCCCCGGCGACCAGCAGGAAGCAGCAGAGCCCGCCCCCGAGGCCCCAGCCGCAGCCTCCGCCGCGTCGCGACGCGCGGCTCCGTGTGCCGAGCCCACCCGCGCCGGTGGTCCTGGGCGGCGTGCCGTACGAGGGCCGGGTCGAGGGGGTCGTCGAGCCCGAGCCGTAGGACGGGGAGGACGGGGAAGACGTGGTTCCCGATCCGTAGCTGCGTCGGCTCGAGCTCGAGGAACCGTAGCTTCGCGAGCCCGAGCTGCGCGAGCCGGAGCTCGAGCTGCGGCTCCGGCTGCCGAAGCGGCTCCCTCCGAAGCTCCCTCCGCGCCGCTGCGCCAGCGCGTCGTTGGCCACGAACACGAGCGCCAGCGCGATGATCGCACCCCAGATTCCCCGATGCATGGACGCGAGTATGGCAAAGATGCGCGCCGTTTTGGCGACGCGTTGGCGGTGGACCCCCGCCTCGGGTGGCGGCCGCCACCCCTCCGCCACCCATCCGCCGGCGGATCGCGGGGCTCGGAGGGTGTTCGAGCGTCGATTCTCCCTTGTGCGATAACTGGATCGAATCTTGATTCGTGTAGGCGATGTGCCCCGCGCGAAGATCCAGGCCGCCGCCACGTATGCGGTCACCATTCGTTGCGTGTGTCGGAAGCTCTTTCTGACGCCGTTCGCGCCGCAGCTGCACGCGTGGATCCTGTACTTCCTCTCGGAGGCGGCGGCGAAGACGGGGGTGATCGTGCATCAGATCACGATCGAG
>SHBB01000535.1 GCA_004213565.1 Sandaracinaceae bacterium | reverse complement strand
CCGAGCCGGTGCGGGCGTATGAGCGCGCGTTCGCCCGATGGAATGCGTCTCGTCATGCCTTCGCGTTCGGCAAGGGAAGGGTCGCCCTCAGTGGGATCATCAGCGCGATGGGTCTCGGCCCCGGTGACGAGGTCATCATCCCGGGGTTCACCTGCGTGGTCGTGCCCAACGCGTTTCGGTTCGCAGGCGTCACCGTTCGCTTCGCCGACATCGAGCTGGACACCTACGGCCCATCTGTCGACGCCATCCGCCGGCTGGTCAGCGCGCGGACCAAAGCTGTGCTGGTCCATCACCTGTTCGGCCTAGTCTGCCTCGATTACGACAGGATCTTGGATCTTTGCCACACCCGCAGAATCAGGGTCATCGAGGATTGCGCCCACGCGACTGGCGCGCGGTACCGAGGGCAGCGAATCGGGCACTTCGGCGACGCAGCGTTCTACAGCTCGGAACACTCCAAGGTGTTCTCCACCGTTCAAGGGGGGATGGCGACTACGAACGATCCCGAGCTCGCTCGTGGGCTCGCAGAATTCCAGAGGTCGTCCTCTCCTCTCGACCCGGGCACCCTGTCACGCCTGCTTCGCACGTGCCGAAAGGACTACCTCACGAATGCCCACCCCCATCGCGCCCTCATTCGACACCCGGCGGCGCTGTGCATGAGCTCGAGCGCGGTCGCTTCCACGACGGCAGACGAGGTGCGAGGGAACCGGCCAGACAACTACAGGCTTTCGCTCGCGGCCCCTCTCGCCGAACTCGGGCTATCGCAGCTCTCGAAGCTGGACAGCCTGAACGCCCGGCGCCGGCGCCAAGCCGCCAAGTGGCGTGAATGGGCGGAGGAGCGGGGGTACGGGGCCCCATGGATCGCCCCGGAGTCGGAGCCGGTGTTCCTCCGCTATCCACTGACCGTCCCCGCCGCGGTGAAGCGCAGACCTCGCGTCATCGAGGAGGAGCTCGGCGTGGAGTGTGGTGTCTGGTTCACCTCACCGCTTCACCCCTCGCCCGAGCGAGTGGAGGGTTGTCCCAACGCCTACACCGCCGTTGAGACGTGCGTGAACCTGCCATGCCTGGTGCCAGAATGACCCTTCTTCGACACGCGAGACAGCTCCCGACGCTCGCGGGGGAGTTCGCCCGCGAGCTCGTTCTTGCCGCGGCTCGCTCCACCAACTCGGACCTGGGACGCTTCGCTCGAGCGACACTCTTTCACACGCGCGCCCACATCGACACCGATGTGAGGATCACGCACCCGAGACAGTTCTCAGCGCCGGCCGGTGCGGCCGTCTTCCATGGCACCTACATCCTCAACACGCGCGGCACGGTGACACTGGGCCGCCGCAGCCATCTGGGCGCCGGTTGCTACGTCAACGCATCGCGCGGCCGCCTGATCCTGGGCGATGATGTCGTCGTCGGCCCAAAATGCGTATTCGTGTGCAACTCGAACCACTTCGAGTACGCGAAGGCCGTCAGCGAGACGTACAAGACTGGCGACATCGTCATCGGTAACAACGTCTTCCTTGGTGCGGCCTGCACCGTCCTGCCGAACACGATCATCGAGGACAACGTGGTGGTCGCCGCGGGGGCAGTCGTGCGAGGGACGCTTGCGTCGAACCGGATCTACGGCGGCGTGCCGTGCAAGGAACTGTCCGAAGGGTGGTACGAATGACTCGTGGTTCGCACAACTGGCTCATCCACGAGCTGAACCAGAAGATCGCTGAAGGTCTCACCTACCGTGGGCGCGTTGTCGATCTCGGATGCGGGACCGCACCCTACAGAGACCTCATCTTGCAGACGGCGGATGAGTACATCGGTGTCGACTGGGTGGAGTCACTCCACGACCGTTCGCACGTGGACGTGAACGCCGACCTCAACCAGCCGCTCCCCTTCGCGTCGGAGTTCGCGGACACGGTCGTTTCGTTTCAGGTGCTCGAGCATATCGCGAACCCGACTCTGCTGCTATCGGAAGCCCATCGCATCCTCAAACCCGGCGGCGCGCTCCACGTGACAGTGCCTTTCATGTGGCACATTCATGAAGCCCCGCACGACTACTTCCGATACACCGAGTACGGTCTCAGGCACATCCTTGAAGGAGCCGGCTTCACTGGGATCGATATCGTACCGAACACGGGTTTCTGGCAAACTTGGTTCTTGAAGCTCAACTACCAAACGGTGCGCTTCGCCCGCGGCCCGCTCAGCCTTCCGCTACGGGCCTTCTGGCGGTCGAATCAGATCCTGGCTCCCGTCCTCGACCGACTCGACCCTCAGCCCGCGGAGACGGCCAGCTACACAGTGACCGCACGTCGAGCGCGATAGCTCTCACCCCGAGGCGCGCGCGCCTCGCAGCAGCGCGCCGATCTCGTTGGCGGTGCGGTTCCAGTCGAACAGACTCGCTCTCCGGAGCGCTCGGCTGCGGAGTTGTGAAGCTGAGCGCTCATCGTCGAGCATCTCCCCTACGCGGTCCACCCAGTCCTTCGGTGTTTGCGGGTCCAGCAGTATGCCACCGTCGCCCACGACCTCCGAGAGCGACGCACGGTCGGAGGAGAGCACGACTGCCCCCGACGCCATCGCCTCGAGAGGTGCGAGTCCGTATCCCTCGTACAGGGACGGAAACACGAATGCGGTCGCGCCCTGCATCAAGGGGGACAAGTGCGCCCGTGGCACATAGCCGAGCGAGACGACGCTCTCGGCGACGCCTTGGCGCTGCGCTGATGCCCGCACGGCCTCGAACTCTCCGGTATCTTGGCGGCCTGCCAGCGCCAGGGTGATGTCCATCCCCCGCCGCCGGCAGCCACTCAGCACGTCGACCAAGAAGGCCACGTTCTTGTGGGACGCGTAGGTCCCGCTATAGAAGAGATAGGGCTTCGAGAGCGAGTGCCTGCGGCGGACGCTGCCGATCGTGGCTTCGTCAGAAGGCCTGAAGATCTCCTGCTCGAAGCCCTCGCCCACTACGCTGATTCGATCAGGATGGGCACGCAATCGCTCAATCATGTCGCGGCGCGTGTTGTTCGACACTGCGACAGCCATCGAGCGACGAAGGATCCAGGGCAGCACGCCCCTGAGGTGCAGTTTCGCGAGAGGATGGAAGTACGCGGAAGGCACCACCAGCGGGGTCAAGTCGTGGACCACCACTACCTGGGGAACCGGCGGACGGAGCAGTCCCTCGTGGAACGGCACGAAGAGCGCCTCGGCTGCCGACCTCTGGAGATGGTATGGCAAGCGAAGCTGCAGCCAGGATTGCCGCATCATCAGATGCCCCAGGCCGCCGCCGCTTCTCTTGGGCATGGCATGGGTCGTCACCGACCAATCCGGCGGCACGTGTTCCGGGGTCTCCGTATAGAGAACGACATCGAAGTCTTGGAGGAGCCGTCCCACCACCTCCACCGTGTACCGTCCCAGGCCAGCCGGTTGGGGGTCGAAGGTCGGGAAGTAGACGCCGATGCGCATCAGAGGGAAACGTGCCTTGCAGGAGGCAGCCGCGGGTGCGCGTGCGACCCGTGAGGCACCCGCGCCGTCCAGGTCAGCACGAGCGCGGCGAAGAAGGGCATCATCGGTATTCGATATCTCGACAATGTTCCAAGATTCGTGGACGCGAGTCCAACCGCGACACCGAAGCCGACGACGAAGACGATCGCGAACGCCAACGTGGGCGAGCGCTTGATCTCGTTCCAGAGGCCCTTCGGCGAGCGGCGTGCGAAGGCCATGAGGAGCAACACCGTGAGCGTCGTCGTCTCGATCGCGTTGACAGCCATCGTGACGTTGCGGACCTCGAAGAAGGCGGGGCGGAAGAGCGACGTGGCCAACGCGAGGGGAGCGAAGGCGAGCTGACCCAGGAGGGATCGCTCCTCTTGCTCGGCGACCTCGTAGTAGGAACCGCCCTGGACCGAGGTCCCGACGTGCTGGAGGCGCGCCGTCTCTTCCCCCACTTTCTCGACGGCGTAGCGCGGGAAGAGCTCGCCCAGGACCACGATCATCAGCACGACGGCCCCGACGCCGATCAGGACGTAGCCGGGACGGAGGTCTACGCCTCTCCCTCCTGACGCGTCGTTGGCGCGGCGCCAGTACCACCAGACGGCCCCGGCGAGAGCCAGGGCGAACAGCACGTACGCCTTCACCATGGCCACCCAGAAGCCCGCGAAGAGCACCAGCGCGACGCCTACGGCTCGGCGCCGCTGGACGAACCGATGTAGCCCCAGGACCACCCACCCGAACGCCGCCATCGCGACCGTCTCCTTGAGAATGGCGGACGACCAGAACACGACGGAGGGGACGAGCATCGTCGCGACGAGGTGTCGGCGCCAGAGGTGAGTCTGGAAGACCTCGCGAAAGACCCTGTAGAGGGCGAGTTGGCCGAAGAACGCGGCGATGCTGAGCGCGACGCAGACGCCATAGATCGACTCGCCCAAGACGAGCTGCAGGAGGCCGGACACGGCGCTCATCGTGCCAGTCGAGCCGCCAGCTCCCATGACGTAGAAGGGCCAGATGGACTCCTGATGGACGAGCAGCGCTACCAGCTCGGGGAAGAAGCGACCGGGATCGTAGCTGACGACGTCGGCGATGGTCGCTCCGGTGACGAAGTAGACCATCATGTCGCCCCCGCCGTAGATGCCCTGCGTGATCCAGACCTGCGCGAACGCCGCGAGCACGTGGAAGAGGAACGCCGCCAACAGAAGCCCGCGCTCCTCCGTTCGAAACTGTCGCAGAACGCCGCCGATGAGAACCAGCCCGAGAACGAGCGCCAACAACGGCGAGATGATGTCAGCCACGCGACACCTCCGCGCGGCGCCGCTGCTCGCCGCCGGGGTGGACCGGCAAGCGGAGTGCAGCCTCGTAGGCCTCGGACAACGCCTGCCAGATCCGCTCGCGCCGAAAGAACTCTCGGGCTCTCATCCGACCGGAGTGGCCGTGTTCGCGGCGCAGCGCCTCACTGCGCGCGTAGCGATCCATCGCCTCGAACAGCGGTGTGACCGTCTTTGGGGGAACCAATATCCCCGTGACGCCATCTTCTACGGCGTCGACGCAGCCGGGGATCCGAGTGGCGATGACCGGGAGAGCCATGGACATGGCCTCGAGAGGGACGTTCGGAAACCCCTCGCGATAGGTCGGCAGGACGACTACATCCATGGCGGCGTAGAGCCTGGCGGGATCGTCGGAGGAGCCGACGAGGTGAGCTCGCTCATCGGACCGCAACGCCTCGCGAACGGCGTCGTCCACGGGGTCCTGATCCTCGAAAGGGCCGACGATCACGAGGTGGGCATGAGGGTGCGCGTCCCGTATTCGCGCCCAAGCTCTCGCGAGCTCATGGACACCCTTGTCGCGCACGATGCGCCCGACGAAGCCGAAGACGAGCCCGCTCGAAGGAACCCCCCACGAATGGCGGACTCGTTCCCGCTGCGCAGCGTGGGTGGCCGGGTTGAAGCGCCCCTCGGTGTCCACGCCCTGCCCGCTCCCGCGGAGAAGAACCTGGATCTTGTCCGGGTCGGTGAGCCCCAGGTCCAAGGCGACGCCCCTCAACGAGTGGCTGACGCAGAGCACTTCGGTGGCCAGGCCGCAGGACACCATCTCGGTCAGCGTGAGCAAGGTTCGTCGCGCTCCAGATGCGCCCATCAGCGGCAGCCCTCGCATGTGGTAGATGCGTACGGGCACGCCAGCGAGTGCCGCGGCGATCGTCCCCAGCAGTCCGCCCTTCGGCGTGTGGGCGTGAACGACGTCCGGCCTCTCGCGACGGAAGTGTGCCCAGAGGCGCCGCAGCGCCGCCAGATCTCTCAGCGGTGTGATGCGGCGCTCCATCGGCACCGCGAAGACCCGAGCCTCTTCGGTCGCCGCGAAACGCTCGAGCGCATCTCCAGGCGCCGACACGAAGCTCAGTTCGAAGCCCCGCGTTCGCATGAAGGCAGTTTGCCCACGCAGGAACCCGAGCGACTGCGGGACGGTGGTCACGTGGATGACCCTCATGCTCCCCCCACGAGGCTCGTGGCGCTGGCCCCCCCGACGCGCGTCTGCTTCATCGAGTCCTGCCACCCGCGAAACATCAGCAATCCCCAGATGCCCTGGTCGAGACCCGAGCGCCCCGCGAGAAAGCTCGCCCACGCGCCGCGAACGGCAGAGACGTCGAAGAGGGCGTCGCTCCGGAGCGTCGCCGGGTCCAGGAGCCCTTCGGCCCACCCTCGAAGCGGCCCGCGCAGCCAGTCGCCTACCGGGACGCCGAACCCCATCTTGGGGCGGTCCCACAGCGCCGCCGGGACGCGGTTCGCGAGCAGCCGGCGGAGCGGGAGCTTCCCCCTCCCCCCCTGGATCTTTTCGCTCGCCGGGATCCGCATGGCCAACTCGACGACGCGATGGTCCAGGAGCGGCACGCGGGCCTCGAGCGACACGGCCATCGAGGCCCGGTCCACTTTCGTCAGGATGTCGTCCGGCAAGTAGCCGACCAGATCACCGAGCATCATCCGCTCGACGATGGAAGCCGTGGGCAACCCTGGACGCCCCGACCAAGACGTCGACGGGGGGCGCTGGAGGAGCTGGGCGGGGTGTGGCCACTGGCTTTGGAGGAGCTCGTAGAGGTGCTCGGGGCTCCGGGCTGGGAGCAGCCCGAGCGCCTTGCGGAGCTTGTCCCCCGGTAGCCGAACCGGCAGGCGGTTGGCGAAGGCGCGGTTGATCCACTCCGCCGGCGTCAGCGCCGCGAGCCGCTCTCCGTGACGGCGAACCCCAGGTGGAACACGTCGAAGCGCGCTCCACACTCGAGGGGCCCAGATGTGCCGGTTGTACCCACCGAACAGCTCGTCGCCTCCGTCTCCCGAGAGGGCGACTGTGACCTGCTCACGCGCCAGACGGGACACGAGGTACGTGGGGAGCAGCGAAGAGTCGGCGAACGGCTCGTCCAGGATGTGCGGCAGCTCGGGGACCCAGGCCAAGGCCGTGTCAGCGTCCACCGTCAACGCGGTGTGGTCGCAGCCGAGGTGTTCGGCCACCGCAGCCGCCGCCCCGGACTCATCGTAGTCCGCCCGCGTGTTGCCGATGCTGAAGGTCCTGACGGGGCGCGTGGATGCCTCCTGCATGAGGGCGACGACCATCGAGGAGTCGATTCCCCCCGAGAGCAAGGCCCCCAGAGGGACGTCG
>SHBB01000534.1 GCA_004213565.1 Sandaracinaceae bacterium | reverse complement strand
GGCGGGCCTCGGTCAGCTCGGTCTCGGCCGCGTCGGCCCGGTCGCTCTCGCGCCGCGCGCGGGCCTCCGCGCCCTGCAGCCCGGCGGCGAGGCGCTCGACCTCGGCCCTCGCCGCGTCCCGCTCGCGGAGTCGCTGACCGGCCTCGCTGCGGCTCGCGTCGAGCTCACCGCGGAGGCGCTCGCTCTCCCTCTGCGCGTCCGCGAGCGTGCCGCCGAGGCGAGTGGCCTGCTGCTGCGCGCCCTCGAGCTGCTCCAGGGTCCGGGCGAGCTCCCCGCGCACGATGCGCAGCTGTCCGCCCTGGGTCGCGAGGCTCTCGGCGAGCTCCTCGCGGCTCATGCGGCTGCGCTCGTACTGCGCGAGGAGCGAGGCGTGCCCCTCCTCGAGCGCCTGGCGGCGCGCGTCGGCCACGATGTAGTCCGCCCGCGCCTCCGCGGCGGCGCTGCGCGCCTGTCGCGCGGCGACCTCCTCCTGCGCGGCGCGGCGGTCGAGCGCCCACACCACGAGCACGAAGATCGCGGCCAGGGTGGTCATCAGCGGCACGAGCCAGCGCAGGAGGCGCCCGCGCCGCGCGCGTCGCTCCTCCGGCGCGGTGAGGATGGCCAGCTCTTCGGCCAGCTCGAGCGCGCTCGGCCGCTCGAGCGCGTCCAGGGACAGCCACGTGCGGAGGCTCGGCGCGAGGTAGCGAAGGTCCCGCGCCTCGGGCAGGGGCGGCATCTCCTCGGCGCGTCGCTCGACGAACGCCTGGATGGCGCCGGCCGCGACGTCCTCCTGCGTCCCGGGCTCGAGCGCGTTGCGGAGCGAGAGCGCGAGCGCGAAGACGTCGGCGGCGGAGGTGACGTCCGGGCCCCCGTGTCGCTCGCGGACGAAGCGCTTGGCCACCTCGGGAGCGAAGTACAGCGGGGTGCCGCCCAGCATCGTCTCCTGCTCGGTCGCCGCCACGCCGAGATCGATCAGGACCGGCAGGATGCCGTCGTCGGACTCCGGGTCGGTGCCGGGCAGGCGGGTCAGCAGGATGTTCTCGGGCTTGATGTCCTGGTGTCGGATCCCGGTCTCGTGCAGAGCCGCCAGCGCGCGGGCGAGCGGCTCGAAGATCCGTCGCGCCTCGCGGCGGCTCAGCGCCCCGCGCTTCATGCGCGCCTCGAGGGTCTCGCCCTCGTACCAGGGCATCACGAACCACAGACGCTGCTCGTACCAGCCGTGATCCTTGAACTGCACGAGCGAGGGATGGAACACGGCCGCGTTGAGCTTGAGCTCCCGCAACGCGGACTGCCTCGCGGCCTCGCTGAGCGAGGGCTGGCGCAGGAGCTTGAGCGCGATCTGGTGGCCCGGGACCTCCACGTCCTCGGCGCGGTAGACGTCGCCGAACGCGCCCGTGCCCACGCGATCGACGACGGCGTAGCGGCCCCCGATCAGGGTGCCGGGCTCGAGCGCCTCCTCGTCGACCTCGATCGGAGGCAGGCCGCCCTCGAGCTCCTGCCACGAGCGCGCGAGCGCGAACGCCTCGACGTACACGGTGGCGTTCGCCGCCACGGGATCGGGCGCCGCCTTGCCGAGCGCCTTGCGCGCGAGCGCCTCGGCGGTGTCGAGCGCGAGCTCCACCGCGTCCACGGGCCGCTCGAGCACGCAGGCGATCTCCTCGACCGAGAGCTCCCGGGCGTGCCGGAGCTCGAGCAGCTCCGCGTCGTCGGGGTCGAGCGCCTCGCGCAGCTTCGCGAGGGCTTTGCCGTGGCGCCCCGAGTGGTCGCGCCAGGGGAGATCCTCGGCGATCGGGCCCGGCATGGCCCGCTCGGTCTCGGCGATGGAGCGGGCGAGCCGGTAGAGCTGCGCGCGGGGGCCCGGGGCGACCAGCAGCTCCTCGGGAGGGAGACTGCTCAACAGCCGGGACAGCGACTGGAACGCGGCGCGACCGCGCGCGGCGTCACCGACGCGGATGGCCATGTACTGCGCGATGCCCTCCGCCCAGGGGCCGAGGGCGCGGCGGCGCAGCAGGCCGGGCGAGGTCTGATAGATGCCCGAGTCCCGCGCGTCCGGGAGGACCGCGACGGTGCCGAGCGCGTTGGCCGAGGAGGCGTTCACCATGGTGCTCCTCGAGCCTACATGGGCCTACCCGGGGGACGAAGTTTTCGGACCGTCTCTCAGCTCGGCTCGCGCCGTGGGATCGTGATGCGGAACGTGGTTCCCCGGCCCACCGCGCTGTCGACCCCGACGCGCGCGCCCAGGGCCTCGGCGAGCTTCTGCACCACGGCCAGGCCCAGCCCGACGCCGCCGTACTCGCGCTCGGGCGAGCCGTCGACCTGGTGGAAGGGCTCGAAGATGTGCGGGAGCTGCTCGGGCGCGATGCCCGGGCCGTCGTCGGCGACCTCGAAGACCACGCCGTCCTCCGTCTCCCGCGCGCCGATCCGGACCTGACCCGCCTCCGGGCTGAATTTCACCGCGTTGGCGAGCAGGTTGAGCAGCATCTGCTTCAAGCGGCGAGGATCCGTGATGAAGGGAGGGATGGAGTCCTGCGTGCGCACGTCGAGGTCGAGCGGCTTCGTGCCGCGCATCCAGCGGACCGCCTCGGCGCAGCTCTCCACGACCTCCTTCGCCGCCACGCGCTCGAACATCGGCGTCAGACGCCCGGCGTCGGCGCGGGTCAGCTCGAGCAGGTCGTCGATGAGGCGCAGGAGGTTTTGCGCGCCGCGCCTGATGTCCCGCTGCGCCTCGCGCTGGGCCTCGGTCACCGGCCCGTAGACCTCGGTCTCCACCAGGTCGCTCAGCCCGCAGATGCCGTGGATCGGCGTGCGCAGCTCGTGCGTGACGTTCGCCATGAACTGGCTCTTCTGTCGGCCCGCCTCCACCAGCTTCGCGTTGGTCTCCTCGAGCGCCCTCTGCTTCAGCCGCAGCTCGGCCAGGATCTTCGCCGCGAAGTAGGTGGGCACCGCGACGACGAAGACGGCGAGGGCGAAGTACGCCGCGATGAGGCCGGGGGTGATGCCGCCCGCCGTGACCATCGGGTGCGGGTGGCGCGGGAGCCAGCCCATCACCGTGCCGAAGACCATGGCGCCGTACGCCGAGAGCATGAGCGCCGCGCTCTGAAGCGTGACCTGCAGGTTGGTCAGCAGCGCGATCACGGTGATCTCGATCGCGTAGACCGGGAGCAGCGGGCTGACGACCCCGCCCGTCCAGTAGATGGCGCCGGTCATCGCCGCGATGTCCGCGAGCAGGTTCGCGGTGCTCGTCTCCATCACGAGGCGGTCGACGCGGAGGGCCCACGCGCTCGCGGTGTTCGTGGCGACCTTCAGCAGCACGAGCACGACGAAGGCCCACGAGAAGGGCACCACCGAGAAGCCCACGCCGATCGTCGCGATCAGCACGAAGCCGGCCGCGACCGCGTAGCCGGCCCAGATGCCCCACCAGAGCTTCGGCCGGTTCGCCGGCGCGAAGACCTCCGCGACGAAGCCCGGGACCTGCATGGCTCAGGCGGCCGGGAGCAGCTCTCGCACCCGGACCAGCAGATCGCGAAGATCGAAGGGCTTCAGCAGGTACCCTTGCGCACGGAGATCGGCCGAGGCGTAGCGGATCGCGTGGTCTTCGTCGCGGTAGACCGCGCTCATGAGGAGGAGCGGCATGCCGCGCCCGCGATCGGTGCGCTTGACCTCGAAGCAGACCTCGAAGCCGTTCTTCTTGGGGAGCGCGACGTCCACGATCATCAGGTCGGGCTCCTCGCGGAAGAACGACGCGACGCCGTCCGTGCCCGTGGTGGCCACGGTCGTGTGGTAGCCGTTGGCTGCGAGGAAGTCGCGCATCATGCGTGCGCTGATGGGATCGTCCTCGACCACCAAGATCTTCTGATTCACGCCGCCTGCCTCCCACTGCGAGATTACACCCGCCGCGGAGTCGACGCTCGCGATCAGGGCTGAATCAGATCGGTCACGTCCTGGAGGCGCTGCGCCAGCGCGCGACACACCTCGAGCCCGAACCCTGGCACGCGCTCGAACATGGCCTCGAGCACCGGGCCCTCGAAGCGCAGGAGCACGGTGGGCGCGTTCGCGACGACCGTGGCGGTGCGCGGGCGACCGAGCAGCACGCCCATCTCGCCCACGACGTCGTCGGGTCCGAGGTAGGCGACGTCCGTGGTGTGGGAGCGGCGCACGACCGCCTGGCCGCTCAGCACGAGGTGGAACGCGTCGGAGGGCTCGCCCTGGCGCATCACCTCTTCGCCTTCGGCCACCTGGAACAGCTCGCCGCGCTGGGCCACGGAGCGGAGCTGCTCCGGGGTGAGGGAGCCGAAGAGATCACTCCGCCCGAGGGCGCGGACGACCGTCTCGAGCATGCCACCGACCATGGGGAGAGGACGCACGGTCCGCGAGGATACAGGAGCGGCGCGCCGGGTGGGGAAGCTCGCGTCGCGCCGCACGTACGCTCGGACCGCGGAGGGGTTTGTGTTAGACAACCCCGAGGGGTGGGGCGGACGGCCCGCGTCCCGAAGCCACGTCTCGAGGGATCCGATGCGGAAGAACGCGCTCGTACTCAACCTCCCATCTTCAGTGTGGCCGTTTTTCCTCTGGCCGTGTCTGCTGGCCGGCCTCGTCCTGCTCGGGGCCTGCTCCGAGGAAGACGACACGCCGCCGCCGCCGCCGCAGACGGCCACCGGTCCGGTCGCGCCCAACACGCCCCAGGCGCCGCCCGGACAGGTGATGGTGACCGTCGTGGCGAACTCGACCCCGGCCGGCGCGACCGTGGTCGGGGGAGGGCGGCAGCTCGGCACGACGCCGCTCCAGACGCAGGTCCCCATCCCCGCCCCGGTCGCAGGGCAGGTGCAGACGTTCGCGTTCAACTTCGAGCTGGCCGGCTATCAGCCTGCGACGATCAACGCGGCGCCGGTCAACAACACGATCACCATCACCGCCGCGCTCGCGCCCGCGACCGCGCCGCAGGAGGTCGCCACCCCGGATGAAGACGAGGACGGCGACGACGAAGACGACGCGAACGAGATCCGCGTGGCCGGTCGCGGCGGCGGCGCCATCTTCGACCGCCACACCACCCGCGGCGCGGCCGTGGTCGGGCAGAGCTGCACCATCGATCGCCTCCGCGTGCGGCTGCGCGGCAACCACACGTTCAACCGCGACCTGCGCATCACGCTGACCGACCCGCAGGGGCGCACGTACACGCTGCAGAACAGCAGCACGCGCAACCCCTTCCGGACCTACACCGTGCGCCGCGCGGCCGGTCGCGAGGCGCGCGGCCAGTGGAACCTCGCCATCGCCGACAAGCTCGACCAGGACAGCGGCCGCCTCACGGGCTGGAACATGAGCCTGCGCTGCCGCTGAGTCGGTCCCGGCCGCTTCGCCTTGGTGGGTCAGCGATTCGTGCTAGGCCCGCCCCATGGGGAGGGGACGACTCATTGCGGCGCTCGCGCTCGCATCGGTGGGGGCCGCGATCGGGGTGGGGACGTCGACGTCACCCGCGAACGCCACCGAGCGAGAGGTGCGCGCGCCCGAACGCTATTCGCTCGAGAACGGCCTGGACGTGGTGCTCGACCCGATCCCGGGGCGCACCACGGTCGCCGTCGTGGTCGCCGTCGACGCGGTCGACGGGACCAGCCCGATGGATGGACCGGGCTCGCGCACCTGACCGAGCACCTCCTGTTCCAGGGGACGCCCGCCGCGCCGGGGGAGACGATCACCCGCCTCGAGCGGCTCGGGGCCTCCCAGGTCAACGGAGAGACCGGCAACGACTTCACGCGCTACTACGAGGTCGTCCCCGCGGCGCGGCTCGAGGAGACGCTGTGGCTCGAGGCGGAGCGCTTCGCGCACGGGCTCGACGGGCTCGACGAGGCGGGCGTGAACGCGCAGCGCCGGGTCCTCGACCGGGAGCGCGACGTCAGGACCTACGGTCGCGCCGAGGTCTGGGATCTCGTGGACGAGATCCTCTACCCGGAAGGCCACCCGTACTCGAGGGCGACGGAGGTGGCGTCGGACGTGCACGCGGCTCGGCTCCGCGACGTGCGCTGGTTCTTTCAGCGCTACTATGCGCCAGACAGGTTGACGCTCTCGATCTCGGGAGGCTTCGGCCCGGCCGAAGTGCGCCCCTGGATCGAGCGCTACTTCGGGCCGCTGCGCCGGGGCGGGCTTGCCGCGCCGCCCGCGTGGACGGTGCAGCCCGAGGTGGACCTCGAGGGGGAGCGGCGGGTCCTCGCCGAGGCGAGCCGGTCCACCGACGCGCTCTACGTGATCTGGCCCACGCCCCCGTGGGGCTCCTCGGCCGACGCGGCGCTCGACTTCGTCTCGAGTCACCTCGAGCGCCGGCTCACCGAGCGGCTGGTCCGCGACGGCGACGCCCTCTCGGTCGACGTGAGCCAGGGGGCCGCGGCGCTCGCGAACCGCTTCAGCGTGTGGATCACGGTCCCGCGACGGAGCGGCACGCTCGAGCCCCTGCAGGCGCTCGACGAGGAGCTGCGCGCGCTGCGGCGAGACGGCGTCGACGACGACGCGCTCCGCGGGCTGCGCCGGCGGTGGCGGCACGGCGAGCTGCGCAGCATGGACGCGTCGCTGACACGCGCGCAGCGACATGCGTACGTGCTCCCTGCGTTCCCGGGCGGGCGCTACGACCTCCGAAGCAACCTGGAGCGGTACGGCGCCGTGACCGCGCCTGAGGTGCGAGAGGCTGCCGTCCGGTACCTGCACCTGAGGCGGCGGCTGGTGGTCTCGCTCTCCGGCCGCAGCGATGCGCCGCCCGAGTCCATTCTTCAGACCTACCGCCGCGTGGAGCACGTCACGCCGGCCGACGTCGCGGAGGTGGGCCGCCGCTGGGTGCGGCCCGAGCACGCGCCGATGGTGGTCGTGGGCGACTGGCGCTGGCTCATCTCTCACCCGGTGCGCGTCCCGGGCGGAGTGGCGTTCATCACGCACTGAGCTGAGCTGAGCTGAGGGGTCGGCTCAGCGCCGGTACGCTTCGACCACGTCCATCTCGGTGATCACGCCCGCGCCGAGGTCGTCGAGCCAGCGCCACGCACCGACGACGGGCACGCCGCGGTAGTCGAGGTAGCCCTCGACGTCGACGCCGTCGTGGCCCGCCCGCGCCTCCGCGAACGCGCGGGTCGGCTCCAGGTGGGGCGTCAGCA
>SHBB01000533.1 GCA_004213565.1 Sandaracinaceae bacterium | reverse complement strand
CGACGCGGTCTTCCTCGCGTATGCCATGGAGGGCGACGCGCCCGCGCGCGTGACGGCCATCGCGCTCGACGGCGGCCGCCGCCTGTGGGACCAGCCCCTGAGCGAGTCACGCTTCGACCCGCGCTACGTCATCGCGGGCCGGCAGCGCGTCGCCGTCGGCCACGGGGGTCACGTCGACGTCTACGACCGCGCCAGCGGCGCCCACGTCTTCCACGTCGGCCGCTGAGGCGCTCAGTACGCCCGCAGGAGTTGAAACGGCTCCGGGTGATCCGTGACGGGATCGTGGTCGTGCCGGAAGCCCATCAGCGCGTAGCCGATGTCCGCGGTCGCGTCGTAGAGGTGGTCGACGCGCTCCTTCGCCAGGTCGGCCTCTGACTGCTGCAACCCGCGCTCGTCGAGGATGGCCCGCACCCACCCGGGAGGCGTGCCCGCGACGCCAGGGCGTGAGTCGTGGTCAGGGCTGATCGCGACCGACCACGCGGGCCTCCCGTCCGTGTAGCAGGTCAGCTCCGTGACCATCGCGGTGTCGGTGCACCAGAAATGGTACGCGGGCTCGCCGCGGCGGGAGAGCTTTGTCGCCATCCCGTCGTGGAGACACTCGTAGTGCTCGGATCCGAGCGCGAACACCAGCGTCCACGGCGCGTCGCGCGCAGCGTTGGGCGAGAGCGACAGCAGGTAGAGCCCGATGTCCGCCATGTCGTAGCGGCGGCCATCGAGGTGGAAGCCGGTGGCCTCCAGCATGGCCTGCTCTTCGCAGCGACGCTGCGCGATCCAAGACGCACGGAATCCCATCCGGGAAGCCTATCGCGCGGCGCTTCCAATGCGTACGCGCTGTCCGGCATCATCAGCAGCGATGGGCGCGCCGATTCACCTCGAGAGCCGCATCGACGCGGTCACCGTCTTCCGCGCCGGCGCGGTGATCACGCGCGTGGCGGACGTGCCGAGAGAGGGCGAGCTGTTCAAGCTCGGGCCGCTGCCCCTCGGGCTCGACGACGGCTCGGTGCGGGTCTCGGTGACGGGAGACGACGCGCCCACGGCGACCGAGGTGCGGGTGACCCTCGAGGTCCCGGACTTCGACCCGAGCCGCCCGCCCGCGCGGCCCGAGGACGTGGAGACGGCGGAGCAGCGGGTGGCGAAGCTGCGCGATCAGTTGCAGCAGCTGACCCGCGAGGCCCAGCGCATCGAGACGCTGGGCGTCGTCACGCGCCCCACGGTGAAGGCCGGCCGCGAGCCTCCCGCGAGCCCGGCCGAGGCGCGCATGGCGCTGTTGTCGCTGCGAGAGAAGCGGCTGACCGCGATCGACGACCGGCGCGACCGGATCCAGCGGGAGCTGCGCGACGCGGAGCGCAAGCTCGCCGATCTGTGGGACCGCGAGCGGAGCGCGACGAACGCGCGGCGCGCCGAGCCGCACGAGCTGCGCAAGGCCGCGGTGATCGCGCTCCGGGGCGGGAGCCGCGAGAGGGCCTCGCGCGTGGCGGTGAGCTACCGGATCGACGCCGCGCGCTGGGCGCCGAGCTACACGCTGCGGCTCGACCGCGAGCTGCGCGAGGGCACCCTCGAGGTGCGGGCCGCGGTCTGCCAGCGCACGGGTGAGGACTGGGACGGGGTCAGGCTGATGCTCTCCACCGCCGAGCCGACCGGCTGGGCGGAGCTGCCGGAGCTGCCGTCGATCCGCATCGGTCGCCGCCAGCCCGTCGCCCCGAAGCGAGGCTGGCGGCCGCCTCCGCAGGACACGGACGCGCTCTTCACCGACTACGACCGCGCCGCCCCGCCCGAGCCGCCCGTGATCGCGCCGACGTCGACCTCGGTCCTCGAGACGATCGACGAGACGCCGGCCGAAGACCAGCCGAGCCCGAAGCGGAAGCGCGCGGCCGGACCGCCTCCCGCCGCCGCGCCGGTGGCCCGCGCGCCGATGCCCGCCTCGGCGCCGGCGCCCCAGATGGCGCCCCAGGAGCTGGTCGCGCGCTCGATGACGCGGGCCGGTGGGGTGATGTCGGAGGCGAAAGGCGGCCTCTTCGGCGCGGTCCTGGACGCGTTCGCGGAGGGTGGCGGCGGACCTGCCGGCGGAGCCGGCGTGGCGGATGCGCTCGAGGAAGAAGAGGCGCCCCTCGAGGCGAGCGACGAGCTCTTGGACTACGGCCGGCTGCGCCTCCTCGCGCCGCACGAGGGCGGGCGCGGGCGGCTCGTGCTCCAGAGCCGGCGCGAGCTCTACGTGCACGCCATCGAGACGCAGCAGATCGAGATCGACCTTAGCGGCGCGCTGGCCGGCGTCGACAAGGACACGTCTCGCTGCCTGTCTCGCCCGCTCCCCGGCGCCCACGTCGCGCCCAGCCCGAGCGGCTACGACTACGCCTATCGCGCGAGCGGACGCGTCAACGCGCCGGCGGACGGCGTCTTCCACAACCTCTCGCTGAGCGAGCACACCTCCTCCGCCCGCGCCCGCTTCGTGGTGGTGCCGCGCGAGAGCCGCGAGGCGTTCCGCTTCGTGGAGCTGGACAACCCGCTCGACGCGCCGCTCCTGGACGGGCCCATCGACGTCTACGTCGGAGAAGACTTCCTGTTCACCTCTCCGCTGCGCGAGGTGGGCCCCGGGGGGATCGTCCGCCTCGGGCTGGGGGTGGAGCAGCGGCTGAAGGTCTCGCGAAACGCGCGCTTCGAGGAGAGGAGCGCGGGCCTCATGGGAGGGCGCCTCGAGCTGGAGCACGAGGTCGAGATCGAGGTGAGCAATCAGCTCCAGCGGACAGCGAGCGTGGAGGTGCGCGAGCGCCTCCCGATCACCGGCGAGGACGACGACGACGTGACGGTGGTGGACGGGGAGGTGAGCCCCGCGTGGGAGGTCTGGGAGCCGAAGGACCAGCCCGCGCTGAAGGGCGGCCGGCGCTGGCGGCTGGACATCCCCGCAGGCGAGCAAGCGAAGCTGCGCAGCCGATACACCGTGAAGATCGCCTCGAAGCACGAGCTCGTCGGCGGAAACCGGAGGGAGCCGTGAACGAGGTCGCCACGTCCCCCGAGGAGCAAGAGGCGCCACCGAGCGAAGACGCGCGCGATCGCGAGCGCCGCGCGGTGAAGATCGATCCCGACGAGGTGACGCTCCTCGAGGACCGCGCGCGCGTCGTGCGCCGCGCGACCATCCCCGTCTGGGCCGGCGTCACCCGGCTGCGCATCGAGCGGGTCTCGCCCCTCATCGTCGACAAGACGCTCGCCGCGCGCGTGGACCAGGGGGAGGTCCGCGACGTGCGCATCACGCGGCGCGCGGTCTACCAGACGCACGAGCGCGAGGAGACGCTGCGCGCCCTCGACGAGCAGATCGAGGAGACCGAGGACGCGGTCCGCCGCATGGAGCGTCGCGCCGGGCGCATCGAGTCGGCCTTGTCGCTGCTCGACGAGGCGGGATCGGTCACCCTCGACGAGCTGGCGCAGGACGCCGCCTGGTCGCGGCTGGACCTCGAGCACGCGGAGGCGCGCTTCGACGAGATGGGGCAGCGCGAGCGCTCGCTCCGCGAGGAGCGCCTCGGGGCGCAGCGCGCCCTGATGGAGCGACGCCGCGAGCTGGGTCGGCTCCGCGCGCGCCGGCAGACCGTCAGCCAGCCGAGCGGAGAGGTGCGCGCGACGCTGCTGCTCGACCTGGTGCGCGAGGACAAGGGCGAGGCGACGGTCGAGATCGAGTACCTGGTGCCGAACGCCTGCTGGCGGCCGCATCACCGCGCGGCCCTCGACGACGACGCGCTGCGCTTCGAGTGCGAGGGCGCGGTCTGGCAGAACACCGGCGAGGACTGGCCCGACGTCCAGCTCCGCTTCTCGACCCAGCGCCCTTCGCTCGGCGCGGAGCCTCCCGCGCTGTCGACGGATCGGCTGCGGGTGCAGCGCAAGAGCGAGACCCTCGAGGTGTCCCAGCGCGAGCAGGTCATCGAGACCACGGGGCTCGGGCGACAGTCGCAGGTCGCCCCGGAGCTCCCGGGCATCGACGACGGGGGCGACGTGATGGAGCTGCGCGCGACGCATCGCGCGATCGTGCCCTCCGATGGGCGCCCGCATCGCGTCGCGCTGTTCGCGTTCGAGGCGCCGGCCGAGGCGTGGCTCTGGTGTGCGCCCGAGCTGGCGCCGGCGGTCCTGCTCAAGACGGCGCACGTCAACGCGTCGCCGCACGCCATCCTGGCGGGCCCCGTGGATCTCGTGAAGAGCGGCGGGTTGGTGGGTCGCACGAAGGTGCTCTATGTCGCGCCCGACGAGCGCTTCGAGCTCGGCTGGGGCCCCGACCCGATGCTGCGCGTGCATCGCGAGGTCGAGGAGGGGAAGCCGGACAAGAGCCTGCTCCGCAACTGGGTGGGCGTGGTCAAGACGATCGATCTGAAGCTCAGCAACCTCGGCCCCGAGGTGAAGCACATCGAGCTGGTCGAGCGGGTGCCGGTCTCCGAGATCGAGAAGGTGAAGATCGAGGTCGACGCCGAGGAGACACACGAAGGTCGGCTGCCCGACGCGGACGGCTTCGTCCGCTGGCTCGTGGAGCTGGACCCCATGGGCCGCCAAGCGATCCGGCTGCGGTACACCCTGCGGCGCCACGGCGACGTCGTGGGTATATGACTGACGTCCCCGCCCGGGGTCTCGCGTCAGAATGACCGCGATGTCATCCTGATGGCCGCCATGGTCGTCGCGATCTGGGGAGTGAGCGCATGAACGATCAGACCTTGATCGCCGTCGTGGACGACGATCCGATGTGGTTGGCGACGGCCGGCCGAATGCTGAGCCGCGACGGCTACCACGTCCTGCTGATCGGCGATCCCATGAAGGCGACGTCGCAGATCTCGAAGGAGCGACCCGCGGTGGTCGTGCTCGACCTCGCGATGCCGGGGCTGAACGGGGTCGAGCTGGCCCGCGCGCTGTTGCTGGAGCTCGGAGAGGCGGCGCCCCCCATGGTCCTCATCAGCGGCGATCTGTCGGACCTGTCGCGTGACGAGGGCGCGCTCTTCGAGGCGGCCTACGAGAAGCCCGTGTCGCTGAAGCAGCTCCTGAGCGAGGTCCGCCGGCTCGTGCGCGGACAGAAGATCTCGGGGACGCTGTCGCGCGACGACGTGATGAGCGCGGGCCGGGGCGAAGAGACCGGTTGAGACGCTGACTCCGACCTACTGAGCTGCCTTCTCCGCGCGCTTCTTCTTCGCGGTGGGCGCCTGCCGCTTGGCCACCACGCGGACACCGAGCGTGGCCTCGGGCGAGCCGGCGAGCAGCGAGTCGAGCCGGCCGACGCGGTCGCCGAGGATCCCGGCCATCAGCTCGCTCGTGTCGTAGCCCGAGCGCTGCGCGAGCAAGGTCAGATCGAGCGCGATCTGACTGGTGGCGATCTCGGCGATGGCCGCCGTCTCGCTGATGACCGCGTTGTCCGAGTCTTCGTTCTCGGTCGCGCCGATGAGCGTGCGCTGGTCGTCCGCCACGATCACGAGCCGGTGCTTCCAGAAGCTCTCGAGGTCGGCCTCGTTCAGCCCGTAGCTGTAGTGGACGCCGGGCACGTGCTCGGGGATCTGCGAGTGGCTGAAGAGCCACGCCTTGACCTTGCGCTTCTGCGCGCCCGCGAGCACGTCCGCCAGCTCGCTCAGCTCACGCGGCCAGCCGCTGATCACCACGCGATCCTCCGCGTTCTGGATGAGCTGCCGCGCCTCCTCGAGCACCCGGTCGTAGCCGTGCACGCTGAACGCGTCGGGCACGGGCGGCGCGACGTCGAGGCTCTTCACGGCGTGCTCGAGCTGGCCGAGCGAGGTGTCGAAGCGATCGCGGAGCAAGGTCAGCAGCGACTCGCTGGGCGCGGCGACGAAGCGCTCGGGGTGGCCGGCGATGGAGCGCGCGGCGCCGGCCGCGACGAGCCTCCGCAGGGCGCCGTACACCGCGGAGCGCGGGATCTGCGCCTTCTGCCCCACCTCGTAGCCGGTGGAGGGCCCGCTCGAGATCAACGCAGCGTACGCGCGACTCTCGTTCAAGCTGAAGCCGTGCTGCGTGAGCGCTTGGATGAGGTCTGCCTCGCCCATGCGTGCGGGGATAGCACATCCCGTCGCCTCAGGGGTGAGATACGCCTCCACCGGGCGGCAGCCACCGCACCGGCCGGCCGATGAGCGCGTCGACGGTGATCCGACGGAGGGAGCCGGCCTGGGTCTCGAAGAGCAGGTTCCACAGCGGCACGAAGAGCGGCTTCACGTCGAGCGGGCGCGCCGCGAAGCGCGCCTGAAAGCTCTCCCGCACGGCGTCCTCGCTCCGCCTCTTCGTCCAGTCGTCGTCCTCGAGCGCGAGCTCGCCCGGCGCGACCTCGTGACGCTCGGTGACGCCGTCGAAGTCCCGCACCGCGCTCGCCGATCCGGTCGGGCGGTCGTCGAACCGGATCCCCTCCTCGTGGGTGAACGAGAGCACCCCGAGGTTGTGTGGGTGCACGTAGACGGCCCCGAGCTTCTCGTCGTGCGCGTCCCCGAAGAGCCGCTTCAGCAGCGGCCGCTCGACCCGCTCCTCGAAGTCGAGCTGCCAGACGAGCCGGTGCAGCGGCTCCGCGCGCGCGAAGCGCTCGTCTTCCCCGATGAGCCCGAGCACCCGGCTCCGCGTCATGCGCTCGCCGAGCGTCACCGCCGATGGCATGTCGACGTGGGCCACGAGGCACGGCACGGGCGCCGTCAGCCCGAGGTCGGGGCGGAGCCCGAGGGCGGGATCGAAGTAGTGCTTCGTGCGCCCGACCTTGAACGCCCGGACCGCGCCCGCGTCGAGCAGCCCCTCGAGCGCGCGGCGGGTCGCGCTCTCGCTCTTGCGCAGCAGCGGGGACAGAGTCTTGACGGTGTGACTGGGGCGGGCGGCGAGGAGGGTCAGGAGCTCTGAGTTGCTCTGGGAGGGCGCGTCGGACTGCGCGGGCGGGGCGTCGGGGATCGTGTCGGACGCTCCATCGGGATCGGGATCGGGATCGGGATCGGGATCGGGATCGGGATCGGGATCGGGCCAGGACGCAGCCGCGGTGGCGGAAGCGGGCGCGGTAGCGGAAGCGGGCGCGGTAGCGGAAGCGGGCGCGGTAGCGGGCGCGGTAGCGGAAGCGGGCGCGGTAGCGGAAGCGGGCGCGGTAGCGGAAGCGGGCGCGGAAGCGGGCGCGGTAGCGGAAG
>SHBB01000532.1 GCA_004213565.1 Sandaracinaceae bacterium | reverse complement strand
GCACGTGATCCCGATCTTCGCGCGGCCGTCCACGTCGCGCATCCACACGAGCCCGGGCATCGTGCCGTCATCGTCGACGATCACGCCGAGGCGGGCCGCGAGCTCGGGGTCGCGCAGCGCCGTCTCCCAGAAGGGCTCGTGTCGGAGCGGCAGCTCGAAGAACACCCGCTCGCCGAGCGCGCGCCACGCCTCCCAGCTCCCGGGCGCCTCGCCGCTCCAGATGGGCGTCGCGTCTTCGCTCAGCGGGGCGCGCCCCGTTTGGACGAACCGGGCCGCGCTCGCGCGCGTCACGCGCTCGGTCCGCGGGTTCCACTCTGGCAGCGCGTCCCAGCCGCGGTCTGCCAGCCCGTAGGAGCCGAGGCGCGTCTCGGCGTAGAGGTTGTGGCGGCTCGTGAGCGAAGCCTCCATGCCCGCGCGCCGCGCCGCGTCGTCCTCGAGGTACGCGTCCTGGTGCGCGAGGATCCACGCGTCCGACCACGGCTCGAGGCCTTCGCGTGGGTCGCTGGGCGGAGCCTCGGGCTCGACGGACGCAGCGCGCTCGTCGTCGCATCCCGCGAGGACGAGCGCACACAGAGCGAATGAGAGGAGCCTCGGCCTCAGGTCACGATCTCCGCTTCACGGCTCGCCGGCTCGAACTCGAGCGTCTGGACGATGCCGTCGATGCGCACGTCGACCTCGATGCGGAAGCTCATGCCGTAGGTCCGGTGCGCCTCGCCCGAGCCGATGCTCGACCAGTCCGGCGCGTCCAGATCGTACGACACCGCGAGGTCGTCCGTCGCCCGGATCATCTGCTCCCAGGCGACGTAGCCCTCCTCGGTGAACTGCCGCGGGTTGCGGCTGGAGAGCTCGTCCGCGAGCGCGCCCTCCATCGTGTACATGCGGACGGTCAGCACCTCGAAGGGCACCGGGTCGCCCGTCTCCGCCGCCACCACGCGGAGGCGCATGCCCGTCTGGGTGCAGCCGAAGCCGCAGCCGTCGCCGTCGCAGTCGCCGCCGATCAGCCCCGGGCCCGAGTCCTCACCCGCGCCGGCACAGTCGTCGCCCAGCGTGACCGCGGCGATCGACGCGTCCACCTCGAGGGCGCTCTCGCTCCGGGTGTGGCTCATGCAGGCGGTGAGCAGCGCGCTCCCCAGGGCGAGGGCGAAGACGATCTGAAAGCTACGTGCGCGAGTCATGGTCGGGACCTCCACGGCGAGCTTCTATCACTCCCCGTGCCAGTCGCCGATCGGCACATACCGCGGCTCACCCTGTGCCGGCGTGTGCCGGGGTCAGTTGTCTGGCGTGCAGATGAAGTCGATCACGCCCCCGCCGAGGTCCACCTCGATGCAGACGCTGCCCGGGTAGCAGTCCGAGTCGAAGTCGCACTGCTGGTAGCAGAGCGCGGTCGGGTCCCCGCCGAGCGCGTAGCAGACCCCGCCGAAGCCGTTCGCGGGCTGACAGTCCACGTCGCTCCCGCAGGCGTTGGTGCAGAACCGCCCGAACGTCGCGGCCTGCGGGATGTCGACCTCGAAGCACTCGTCGGCGCTGTCGAGGCAGTCGGGCGTGGAGGTGCAGACCTCGTACGTGTCGTCGGCCACGCAGAAGCCGGCCTCACAGAGCGTGTCGACCGGGCACTCCGAGTCGCTCACGCAGCCCGTGTCGTCGACGACCGTGACCTCGGACGAGCATCCAGCGAGCGTAACGCCCAGCGAGGCGGCGGCGATGATCCAAGCAGCTTTCATTCTCTCTCACTCCAGTGTGTGGGTCCTCGCCCCCGCCTGGAGTGAGCGGCTACGCGCCAGTGAGGCCGAACGCCGCTCCCCCGTCCGTGCCCCGACGCATGAAAACGCTGCGAATGAGGCGTCGGCGAGAGCATGCCCCTGCCTGAATCAAGTCCCGTGCCGCCCGCCTGATATCCAACCCTGGGGACTCAGGGACGGTGTTTACTTGTTGACTTGATACGCACGAGACCTGCACACCGCAAAGTTTGCAGACCAGAAGTCAACAAGTAAACACCGTCCCTCTCCCGGTGGTGCCGAGATTCGCTACGCTGGAGTCCCCCGACAGAAACCAAGGAGATCCATGAGTCGCGTCCGCGTCGCCGCCGTTCAGTACTTCATGCGCAAGGTCCAGAGCTATCAGGACTTCGTCGACCAGGTCTCGGGCCTGGTCGAGACCGCCGCGGGCTATCGCTGCGACATGGTCGTGTTCCCCGAGTACTTCACCCTGCAGCTCCTGACGCTGAAGGACACCCGACGTCCGGTGCCGGCGCAGGTCCGCGACCTCGCGCGCGACGCGCCGCGCTTCATCGAGACCATGGGCGGCCTCGCCAAGGAGCACGGCATCTACATCGTCGCCGGGACCACGCCCGTGCTCGCCGCCGACGACGAGACGCTGACCAACGAGTCCTTCTTCTTCAGCCCGAGCGGTGAGCACGCGGTGCAAGGCAAGATGCACATGACGCGCTGGGAGACCGAGGAGTGGGGCGTCACCCCGCACGACAGCCTCAAGGTCTTCGACACCGCGTTCGGCAAGGTCGCGGTCTTGATCTGCTACGACGTCGAGTTCCCGGAGCTCGCCCGCGAGGCCGCGCGCCGCGGCGCCTACATCATCGTCGCCCCGAGCTGCACCGACGATCGCAACGGCTTCCTCCGCGTGCGCTACTGCGCCCACGCCCGCTGTGTCGAGAACCAGCTCTACGTCATCCACACCGGCACCGTCGGCTCGCTGCCGCAGATCCCGGCCATCTCGCTCAACTACGGCCAGGCCGGGATCCTCACGCCGTGCGACTACCCCTTCGCGCGCGACGGCATCCTCTCCGAGGGCGTCGCGAACCAGGAGTCCATGGTCATCGGCGACCTCGACCTCGGTCTGGTCGAGCAGTCCCGCATCAACGGCTCGGTGCTCCCCCTACGCGACAGCCTCCGCTCCCGCGAGGTCGCCGAGCGCTGCGAGGTCGTCCCGCTCCCGAAGTGACAGGCTCACGCGGCCGACGTCAGGAACGCGCTCTCCATCCGGTCGCATTCGCCCGACGACGCACCGTGCCGACGCGCCATCGCGCTCCACCCCGCGATGGCTTCGATCACGGCCTCGATGATCGCCTCGGCGCGTGCGGGCGTCAGGTCGAAATAGGGCGCTGAGCTGCGTGCGGCGTCGAGAGAGCCCGTGAAGTCGTCTGGCGTGACCGCGGTGGACATGACCCTGGGGCGGATGTCCATCGGCACCGGGTTGACGTCGAACGCGGGGCTCAATCTGAGACCGCGCGAATCCCTCAGGAAGCCATGGTTCCGCAGGTGGTCGTCGACATCGGCGACGCAGATGTTGAACACCATCCTGCGAAAGAGCTCGACGAGGTCGTCGCCGGGGCTGCTCCCGTGACGATTGAGAACCTCCGCGATCTCGGGGTAGCTGGCTTCGTCGCCATCGGCGAGACCCAGCATCGTCATGGCCGACGCGTAGTGGATACGGTGCGTCTCGCGCCGATCGAACCGGCGCGAGACCAGGATCGGGCGCTCGTCCACCGTCTCGAGCCTCATCTCCGCGGCGCGGATTCCTGCTGCTCTCGCGAGGGAGTTGCAGATCATCTCCCACCGTTCGACGGAGTACTCGTCATCCGGCCTCGGGAACTTGGCGATGCAGAGTTCCCCATCGACGTCGAGGACCGATGCCTTCGGGCGTGCGCCTCCCAGCGAGGATCCCGGGGCGAGGACGAGCGCGAGGTCCGACGCCGTCTCCTCGCCCTCCACGACTCGAGTGGTGGCGTGGAGCAGCTCGCGCAGACGAACGAGCGGCGGCACCTCCTCTGACGTGGACACGAAGGTGCCGTCGACCTCGAACCGCAACGCGCCCATCCGGGATCGGTCCGACACTCCGAGCACGTAGTCCAGCTCGCTGAGGCTCCTGACCGCTCGACCGTCCAGCTCGGCCGCGTGACGTTCGCGCCGCTGCATCAGTCTCCGGCCCCACCGGTCGGGCGCGGCGTCGGTGAGAACGCCGAACAGGGGTCCCGGGGTAGGCGCGGAGGTCCGCCGGTCCAAGGGCAGGTCGGGATCGATCTCGAACGCCGCGTCGGAGGCGAGCCACGGGTCGAGATAGCGAAACGAGATCCGCTCCCTCCCGCGGTGCCGCGTCCGGAAGATCTCGCCGACGGGCTCGTGATCCAGGAATACGCCGACGGGGCTCATCCGTCCCCTCGCGACCGCCGCGGGAGACGTGCCGCCTCCAACTCGACGCCAACCCGGTCGGTCGCGACGTCCGCGAGCATGCCCACCCCTGCGAGCAAGCCCAGCGCGTTCAGCACCGAGCAGTAGATGCCCATCGACACCGCCGGATCCCCGCGCTCGATCCGGGTGAGCGTCTGTCGGGTGGTGCGCGCACGGTCCGCGACGAGCTGCATGGAGAGCCGTCGCCTGAGGCGCGCGTCGCGAATGTCCGCGCCAAGCTTGCGGAGCGTGCGCTCTACGGCGAGGGACACACGGTGAGGAGTCGGCATCGTATGCTTCAGCATACGTTAGCTTGGTTCAATGTCTACTGAAGCATACAATGGCGGAGCGTGCGATGGGTCAGTCGCTCTCGCTCTCCAGCGGCGGCGCGACGCGGGGAGGCTCCGGTTTACCGACCGGGGGCGGGGGCTCCGCGGGCGGCGGCAGCTCGTTCTCCATCGGCGGCTCGGTCACGATCGGCGGCGGGGCGTTCGCGGACGGACGCGCGGGCGGCTCGCTGACGAGCGGGGGAGGCTCACGCTCGAGGGGTGGGGCCTCGCTCTTCGCCGGCTCGGCCGGTCGCACCACGGGCGGCGGCGCGTGCGCGAGCGCGGGCTGTCCGCCGGGGCCGACGAACGCAGGTGCGGTCGGCGCGGGCTCGAGCGCCCTCAACGCGGGCGCGTCCCCGAGCTCCTGGAGGACTACGAGGTCGACGCGCTCGACGGTCTCGGGCTCCACGCCGCAAAGCACGAGCTGCACATCGTAGCCGTTGGTCTCGACGCGCATCGCGGGCAGGTCCACGTCGAGCTCGTCGAGCGTGTGGTCCACGCGCCGGATCTGCTCGCGTCGCCGCGCCGCGGCCTCCCCGCCCGGCGGGTCGGCCTCCTCCGGCAGCCAGCCATCCTCGAGCCGACTCGGCGTCTCGATGCGACCGTCGGGCGCGTACATCGTGAGCGCGTCGGCCTCCACGTGCGCGACGCGGCATCCCGCCGCCTGAGCGAGCGCCCGCGCGAGCGGAGCGATGCCGTCTCCGCGCGCGGCCAGCTCGTGCACGTTCTCGACGTTCCAGGGCGAGTCGCTCGCGAACCGGAGCGGCAACACCGTCCACGCGGAGCTCTCCTTGCGATAGACGAAGGCGAGCCGCGCGGCGTCGGCCACGGGTCGCGCGGCCACGTCCGCCTCCCGGCGCGGCGCCTGAACGAGCTCCGCCAGCGCGCGCGCGGCGACCTTCACGTCGCACTCCGCGAGCAGCACGTCGAGCTCGCCCTCGACGGATCGCCGCAGCGCCTCCGCCCCCTTTCCGCCCGGCGCGTCCTGGCTCCCGAGCCCGGTCACCCGGTCCGCGACCTTCTCGATGGCCTCGCGCGCCGCGCGCCGGATCAGCTGGAACACCTCCGCGCCATGCGGCTCGCCCTCGCGGTGCCGGTGCGCGGCGCGCAGCACCGACTCCCCCGAGTCGCGCACCGCGAGCGGCGAGGCGCCGTCCTCCAGGAGCGTGGTGACGATCGCGAGGTCCCCATCCGAGACCGCGTCGTGGAGCCGTGAGTCCATGGCGAGCGAGGGTACCACCCGGCCCGCCTCACCGGCTCCACGCGGCTGGGTCGTGCGCGTGGTGCTCGACCTCGACGCGCTCCGCCGTGAAGAAGACGCGCGGCCCGTCGCGCCCCGATCCGTGCCCCGTCACGATGCAGTAGGCGCGCCGTCCATCGAGCACCGAGAGCCCGCTCTCGGCGACCTCGCCGTCGCTCGCGTAGCGGAGGAGTGGGCTGTCCAGGTCCGTGTCCTCGTCCAGCTCGGCGCCGCTCGGGTTCGTGAAGCGCACCGTCCACCAGTCGCCGCAGGCCTCGCAGCAGTCGCCGAGCCACAGACGCAGCGTGGCTTCGCTCGACTCCTCGACCCGGACGTCGGGAGGCTGCGCGCGGTTCAGCTCCGCGAACGCCTCGCACTCCGTACCCTCCGGTTGCCGCTGCCGCTCGGCGACGACCGCGCGGACCACGTAGGCGTGCTTCGGCCCGTCGAGCTCCACGAGCACCCGCTCCCCCACCTCGAAGTCTCGCGTATCGAACGGGTTCTCCGCCGGCCCGAAGTCCCACGGGCCGAGGTGCGGTGAGACCACGGTGCCCCGGCCGGACGCGCGCGAGAAGCTGTGGATGCGCCACGTCATCGCCTGGGTCGTGCCCGTGTCGCGAGGAGCAGGAGCGCCAGCATGGTGAGGATCGGTGTACCACCCGTCGCGCCCGCGTGGCATCGGCACCCGGAGCGCGCGGACGGGGGGCTCGGGTCGGCCGCTGGGGCCGGGGGCTCACGGCGCACGAGCGGCGCGGGCGGCGCGGGCGGGATGTCGAGCGCGGGGATGCCTCGCGGAAAGGCCTCGTCCAGCGTGGTGACCGGGGGGACGGACGGTTCGTCGAGGCGGCTCGGGACGGGGCTCCATCCACCGCGCGCGGGCGCCGCGCAATCGATGGGGCCAGCCCACGGGTGCCGGATCGTGAAGCGCGCGACGAACCAGTTCTCGGACGATGGGCTGGCCCCGTGCGTGCTGGCCGCCTCCATCTCGCGACCGCCTGCGAGCGGGGTCCCCGGCTGCAACTGAAGCGGGGATCCATCGGTGCGCAGGCGCATCCGCGTCGAGACGAGCTCGCCCATGAGCCCGCTCCAGCGCGCCCAGCTCGGGTTCGACGCGTCGGGATAGAGCGCGTCGGCACCCAGCGCGCCCAGCTCGTTCGCTCGGACGCATCGCTCGCATCGGCCGAGGCTGCGCGCGTGCTCCAGGACGACGGCGTCCGGGCTCCGCTCGAGCGTGCGCGTGGCCAGCGCGCGGTAGATCTCGGGGAACGCCGCCGCCGCCCCCGCCGCGAGCTCGTGGCGAGTCTGGACCGGGACCGTGCGCCGTCCCGCGATCTCGAAGCGCTCCCGCGCGAGCACCGACAGCCAGAGC
>SHBB01000531.1 GCA_004213565.1 Sandaracinaceae bacterium | reverse complement strand
TCCTCCTCGAGCGCGTCCAAGTAGAGCGACGCGCCCGCGCCGCCCACCGCGGCCACCCCCGCGTCGAGGCTCCCCTCGATCACGTCCGCCGCGAGCGTCGCGGGCCGGAGCTCGAGCTCGGTCTCGTAGCGGCCGGCCGGGAGGAGCTGCGCGTCGCTGAACGTCAGGTCCACGAGCGTGTCCTCGTCGGCGACGATCTCCACGCCGTCCCGGCACGCGCTGGCCAGCTCCGCGCCCCCCGGCCCTTCGACGCGGCCCACCACGGTGTAACGAAGCCCCGCCGCGAGGGCCGACCACTGGGCCTGCGTCTCGTCGTCGGCGTTCAGCACCGCGACGCGATCGGCGTCGCGCGGGTAGCCGTCGACCGGGTCGCACTCGGTCCCCGAGTAGACGCTCACGACGCGGCGCGCCGCCTCTTCTCGGCCGCCCTCGTAGACCGCGCGCACGACGAGCCCGCCGAAGCCCATGTCTCCCACGGAGACGTCGACGTAGACCGGCGCCGAGCGCTCCGCGGCGACGCGCAGGCGGAAGACGACGGCCGTCTCGCCCGCGACGACGGTGGTGTGCACGCGCCCGTCCGCGTCGGTGACGAGGGACAGGTCGGTGACCCCGGAGCTCTGCGCGCGGCCGACGAGCGCGAAGCGCACCTCGACGCCCGCCACGGGCCGCCCGGCCTCGGTGTACTGCACGCTCACCTCGGCCTCCTGGCCGAACGTGAGCGCGACGACGGGGTCCGACTCGAGGGTGAGCAGACCGGTGGGCCCGACCGCGGCGTCGGAGACCGCGCCGTCGAGCGTGACCTCGGTCGGACCACAGCCAACCGTCACCGCGAAGGTGATCAAGACAAGAAGAGAGCGAAGCATCGCCACACGCAGAATAGCGAGGCGTGAGCTTCGGGGCGAATCGATGGTCCGCCTCGGGTGTCCGAGCCGTAGCCGCGGCCCGCGGCGCGTGGTAGCCAGACCCACCCATGTTCGCCATCCTCGCCGTCAGCGCCGCTGCCATCGTCCTCGGGGCGGTGGTCATCGCGCTGCTCGTGCACCCCTACGCGGCGTCCATCGGGTGGCGGTACCTGCGTGGCAAGAAGCGCCAGACGGTCAGCGTCGTGACCTTCATCGCGATCGGCGGCGTCGCGCTCGGGGTGGGCGCCCTGCTCGCGGTCACCTCGATCACCAGCGGCTTCCAGGACGAGTTCCGGAACAAGGTGCTCGGGGTCAACGCCCACGTGCTCGTCCTGAAGTACGGCCTCGACTTCGAGGAGTACCGCGACGTCATCAGCCGCGCGCGGGAGATGCCCGAGGTGGCCGGCGCGGCGCCGTTCCTCATCAACGAGATGATGCTCGCCAAGGGCGACCGCATCAGCGGCGTGCTGGTCAAGGGCGTCGATCCGGACCTCATGCCGGACGTGCTCGATCTCCCGAACCAGATGACGCAGGGCAGCCTGCGTGGGCTCCGCGGCCCGAACGCCGCCGCGCCGACCCGGCCCGAGGACCTGCTCGACCCGGTCGAAGGCGACTGGAACTGGCTCCAGGACCTGGCCCAGCCCGAGGGCGACGACGGCGAGACGGCCGACGGCGAGGCGGCGCTCGAGGAGAGCCTCGACGAGGGCGAGGAGGCGCTCGACGAGCTGCTCGGCGAAGCCCCCGCGCCCGCACCAGGAGACGGCGAGGCCGCCGAAGAGGAGGCCGCGCTCCTCGAGGACGCGCTGCTCGAGGATGGGCCGGACGCGGCCGACGAGGGCCTCGACGCCATCCTGGCCGAGGGCGATGACGGCGCCGACACCGCCGACGATCCGGACGCGCCCATCGTGCTCCCCGAGGTCGACGTGCCCACGCCCGAGGAGGCCGAGGCCGCGCTCGAGGACATCCCCACTCCGGCCTTGCCGGACGATCAGCTCCTCGACCAGTACCTCGAGGAGGACGCGCTCGTGCTCGAGGGCGAAGAGGGCGGCCAGGTCCCCCTCGAGGAGCTCCCGGGCGTCGTCGTCGGCTCCGCCCTCGCGGTGAACCTCGGCCTCGGCGTCGGCGATCGCGTGCAGGTGATCAGCCCGCTCGCCGGCCTCGACACCTCCATGTGGAGCGGCGAGCAGAACACCCCTCGCAGCCGCGAGTTCCGCGTCATCGGCATCTTCGAGGCCGGCTTCCAGGAGTACGACAGCCGCCTCGTCTACGTGGACCTGTTCGAGGCGCAGCACTTCTTCGAGCACGGCGACAGCGTCACCGGGGTCGAGATCACGCTCAACGACATCGACCGCGCCCCCGAGGTCGCGCGGCGCCTCGAGCGGGTGCTCGGCGGCGGGCCCTACCACACGATGGATTGGCAGGAGCTGAACCACAACCTCTTCACGGCGCTCGAGATCCAGAAGGTGATCCTCAGCATCGTCATCGCCTCGATCATCCTCGTCGCCGCCTTCTGCGTGATCGCGACGCTGATCATGATCGTGCTCGAGAAGAAGCGAGAGATCGCGATCCTCAAGGCGATGGGCGCGCGCTTCAGCGGGGTGATGCTGATCTTCATGGTGCAAGGGCTCTTGATCGGCTTCGTCGGCACCGCGCTCGGGCTCCTGGTGGGCGGCGGCGTGTGCTGGTACCTGCAAGCGTTCGAGTTCCCGCTGGACCCGTCCGTCTACCTCATCGATCACCTGCCCGTGCGCGCGAGCCTCACCGAGTTCCTCGTCACGGTGAGCATCGCGCTGCTGATCTGCCTCGGCGCGACCATCATCCCGAGCTACTGGGCCGCGCGCCTCCTGCCCGCCGACGGCGTCCGCTACGAGTGAGCGGCCGTCACGCTGGCTGGCGCGGGTCGCGCAAGGTGAGCCATCGCAGGATGTCTTGCCGCCGCACGAGCCCGAGCAGCGTGCCGCGCCCGTCGACCACCGGCACCTGATCGACGTCGCGGGCGCCGAGCTTCTGGAGCGCGTCGCTCGCGGGCGCGTCCTCTCCGATCTGATCCAGCTCGCTCACCGGCGTCATGATCTCGGCCACCGTCGCGGTGGCGCGGCGCTCCTGCGGCAGCCTCTGCACGTCCGTCACCGTCACCAGCCCGACCAGCACGCCGCCCTCGCCCAGCACGGGGAACGCGCGCTGATCCGAGCGCATGAAGTGCTCGCTCACGAGCGACGCGACCGAGATCTCCGGCCGCACCCACGCGAGGTGGCGCCGCATCACGTCGTGCACCTTCGCGCCCTCGAGCGCCTGCATGACGAGGAGCTGCTGATAGCTCCCGCGCGCCGCGCGCCAGAGGAACCACCCGATCAGGACCAGCCAGATGCCGGAGAAGCCGCTCGTGAACGCGCTGAAGAGGCCGTAGGCGATCATCAGCGCCGCGAAGCCCTGCCCCGAGTACGAGGCCCACTTGGTCGCCTTGCCGAGATCGCCCGTCGCGGCCCAGATCGCCGCGCGCAGCACGCGTCCGCCGTCGAGCGGGAAGCCGGGGATCATGTTGAACACGGCCAGCACGATGTTGATCGGACCGAGCCACAGGAGCAGCGTGGCGAGCGGCCCGACGTGGCTCATCACCTCCGTCGGCGCGTCCAGCTGCGCCATTGACACGCTCATCAGCCCCACGCCCAGCAGGAGCGCGCCCACGCCGATCACCATCGACGCGATGGGCCCGGCGATGGCCATCCAGAACTCCGCCTTGGGGGAGGGCGCCTCCTCGTCGGTGTGCGCCATGCCGCCGAACAGGAAGAGCGTGATGCGCGAGACCGGGATGCCGAAGAGGCGCCCGACCAGCGCGTGCGACAGCTCGTGCAGCAGCACGGACAGGAAGAACAGGACCGCGGCGCCGAACGCCACCGACCACGTCAACCACGGCGCCCAGGCCGGGTGCCACTCGGGCAGCACCCCCGCGCCGAGGTTGAACAGCACGAGGGCGAAGATGATCAGGAGGGACCAGTCGAGGGTGACCGGGATCCCGGCCCACCGACCCAGAGAGACCCCACCTGGGACTCGCGCGTCAGGCTTGGACATCACCCCCGATGTAGGTACGGGGGCGAGAACTGCCCACTCACGCGGCTCGCGTGAACCCGAGCGCCAGCTGCGTCAGCCGGAGGCGGATGCGCTTCGCCCCATCTCGCGACATCACGCCCCGCTCACCGAGGAATCGATAGAACGACGCTGACACGTCGAGCAGGTCATGCAGGAAGCCGTACTCCGCGGGGTCCGCCTCGATGGACGCCGCGACGAGGGCGTCTGGCACCAGCGCGTCCCAGCGCAGCCCCGACTCGTCGGGGTCCTTCATCATCGCCACGAAGAGGGCGAGGACGGGCAGCGTCGAGCGCGCGTGCCAGCGGTGATGATCGGGGCAGGTCGGGGAGCGCACGAAGGCGTCGATGAGCGGCTGCGCGAGCCGAACGGGGTGCGGAGCGAGGCTGGGATCGGTGTCGTGGCGGGCCATGGAAATCCTCCTTTGGCGTCCCACATCGACGCACCTACGCGCAGGTTGTCTCCTGGCTCCAGAATTCCTTGACAGGCCCCGGGGCGAGCGGTAGATACCCCGTCCTCCGCGGGAGTAACTCAGTGGTAGAGTGCAACCTTGCCAAGGTTGACGTCGCGAGTTCGAATCTCGTCTCCCGCTCTCCGTTTGCTTACTGATTCCGGCCGGCTGAAGCGTTGCTTCGCCGGCCGTAGTCGTTCCGTCCGGCTTGCGCGCTGGCTGGCGCGATCTGCCGCGAGTCTGTCGTGAACGGCGCTTCGCGTCGCGTCGAGCACGTCGCAGGCTGGAGGTCATGACCTCGTCGCCTCGCTCTGCCCTCCGGCTCCGGACGATCTGCTGCGTGGCGCTCCTGTCAGGCGTGCTGGCCTGCGGCTCGCGAGGGGGGCTCGACGGGATCGATCCTGGTGACGCCACGGTCGACGCAGGCTCCCTGGATGCAGCCGCGTCGCTGGACGCGGGGCGCCTCGACACCGGGTCGCCGGACGCGGGCCCGGAGAGTGACATCGGCGAGCCATGCGACGGCCCGGAGGACTGCCTCTCCGCCGACCAGGTGGTGGACGTGCCCGCCTGCATCGGGCCCGGCGCGGAGTGGGGCAACGCGTCGCTCTGGCGGGACGGCTACTGCGCGGCGCAATGCACGCCCTCGACTTCGCCCGGTGAAGGGGAGTCCCTCGCCCGCGACGGCTGTCCGCTCGACGCGCTCTGCGTTCCCTCCGGGGGCGGCGTCGGGGTCTGCCTGCTCGCCTGCGAGGACGACGGCGGGTGTCGCTCGGAGGCGATGGACTACTTCTGCCGACGCTCCTTCGGCTCGTCGGCGTCCGGCGAACCAGCCCCGCTCCCCGTCGGCGTATGCCAGCCGTCGCACTGTCGAACGCGCGCTTGCCCCGGGAGCGCCCGCTGCGATTGCTGAGCGCGCTACTCCGCGTCCGACATCCCGGCGAGGAGGGCCGACAACGGCTGACGCGCCGCGAGCTCCTCCGGTGACGGGTCGATGCGCTCCGGGCGACCGTCGTCGCTCCAGCTCGTCGAGTAGCGATCGAAGTTCTCCTGGCCCTCGGCGCGCCAGAGGGTCACCCGCACGCGCCGCCGCATGCGCGCGATGGAGTTGCCGCGCCGCATGTCGATGACCGTCGTGAACGAGCACTCGAGCTGCGTCGGCGAATGCCAGCGACACCCCGACTCGGTCGGGGTGAGCTCCGGCATCCCGAGGATGTACGCCTCGTACTGGAAGAAGTCGGCGTAGCGCCGGCTGCGGAAGAAGCGCGTCAGCTCTTGCACCGAAGGGGTCGGGACACCCTCGTAGGTGACCTCGCCGCTCGTGAAACGATCGTAGGTCCACCGCCGTCCGTCGCTCGAGAGGAAGATCGCGCCCCCGTAGTGCACCGAGCGGGCCCCCGGGACACCGGGGAAGTCACTCGTGGGGCTGACCACCTCGACCATCTGCTGGTGCTCCCATCGCGAGGGGCCGAGCTGCCGCGACTGCGCGGCGTCCGGACGCAGGCGGACCTCCACGGCGGACGAGAACGCGCGTCGCAGGTCACGCTCGATCTGCTGCGGGGTCGGGGCGCGCTGGGCCTGAGCGGGCACCGTGAGCGCGAGCGTGAGCGTGACGAGGATCGACGAGAACATGAGTGAGCGCATGCCTCGAGCGTCGATCACGCGGGCGCCACGTTTCCATGGTCAATTCCTGCGACCCGACCCGGTCAGCGCCACCGCGAGCTCCGCGCGGGACGCGACGCCCAGCTTGCGATAGACGCGCGCGATCTGGTTGGCGACGGTGCGCGCGGATGTGCCACGTGCCTCGGCGATCGCCCCATTGGTCTCTCCGCGCAGCAGCCCCAGGGTGACCTCGCGCTCCGCTTCGGTCAGACCGCCGAGCGCGTCCTCCGCCACTCCGAGCCGGCCGAGCGCGAGCTCCTCGCCCGCGAGCTCCGCGACACACATTCGCGCTCGCAGCCCATCGGGCGCGAAGAAGAGCGCGAGCTCGGCCAGCGACGAAAGCCCGAGCTTCCGCCGCGCCGCGCTCGCTCGACGGCTCACGAGAGACTCGCTCAGGCCGAGGTCGTAGGCGATCTCCTTCAGGCTCGCGCCGCGACCGATCGCCTCGGCGACCACGAGCTCGCGCGGCTCCAGGCCGCGCGGATCCTGAACACGGGGAGAGTTTCGCCGCGCGACGACGAACCGGCGACCGTCCGTGTCGAGGTGATCCACGAGGGACCACCGACCTTCGACGAGCCCGCGCCAGAGGCGGAGGGCCCCGTCGGCGTCATGAGCGCGCAGGGGGCCACGCGCCCGGTCGATCGCCTGGACGGCGTTCGCCAGCACGTGGCGAGCGTCCTTGGCTTCGCCGTCTTCGAGATGCGCCACGCGCCCGTCGGGCTCCAGGACCGCGGCCACCGAGGGGTCTTCGAGTCGGACGCTCCGGAGGCGCCGACGCAGCCTCCAGCCCGCGCCGAGGTGCGCCGCGACGCAGGACCACCTCTGTGCGTGCGCGATCTCGTCTGGCTCTCTCTGGCCCGAGGCGATCGTGATCACCTGACCCTCGCCGTCGTGCGCGACCACGCCCAGCGCGTCTCGACATCTCCCGCCGGTCGCCCGGAGGCACGTCTGCTCGAAGATCGAGGCGACCTCCGGCGACACGCGCGCGAGCAGGCGGTACCCCGACGCGCCGCGCGCCCCGGTCTGGAACATCGCGAGCTGCGCCGCCGG
>SHBB01000530.1 GCA_004213565.1 Sandaracinaceae bacterium | reverse complement strand
TCTCTCGCCAGTGCGTGAATCGGGGCTGCGGCGATGGCTATCGGCAACCTGTCCTCGACGGTCTATGGGGCCGTGAGTCCTGCGACGACGGCAACACCCTCAGCGGTGACGCATGTTCCGCGAGCTGTGTCTCGCAACTCCTGGTGGTCGCCTCGGGCGATCTCACCGCGGACTCACCCTCCCGCCTCCCGCCAAGCGCGGCGGGCGACGGTCGCGATCACGTGTTGTTCGCGTACATGCACGACGACGGCGAGACGCGTCAGCTCCTCGCTCGCACCTACTCGGCGGCCGGCGTCCCGGAGCAGGAGCTCGCCGCGCCCCTGGTCGTCGCCACGCTTCCCGGCGTCGGCTGGGACGCCCAGGCCAGCGTCGCCGGCCTGGCCTCCGGTGGCTGGGTCGTAGCCTGGACCGATCCCGATCTCGACGGCGGGGCCTCCGGCATCGCCTATCGCATAGTCGCCGCCGACGGCAGCCTGGGCCCCGTCTACACCGCCAACGAAGACGCCCGCGGCGAGCAGCTCGAGCCGCGCATCGCCGCGCTGAGCACCGGCTTCATCGTCGTCTGGACCGACGCAGGTGGCTTCGACGGGCCGCTCGGCCGCTCGCTCATCGAAGCGCGCCGCTTCACGGACTCTGGCGCCCCCCTGGAAGACGAGTGGCCCGTCTCCGACCCGGAGGCCACCTCCACGCAGCCCGCCCTGGCGTCCTGGGGCGACGACTTCGTCGTCATCTGGACGGAGACGCCCGACGCCGAGTACGGCCCGCCCGCGCTCCTCGCGCGTCGCTTCGGCGCCGTCGAAGACGCGGTCCCCTTCGCCCTCGCGAGCAACGCCTCCGAGGCCAGCGTCGCCGCGCTCGACACGGGTGAGTACGCCGCGGCCTGGACGTCGAGAGTGGGCGACTACCGCGGCAACATCCTGACCCGCGTCATCGACCCCGTCTCCGCCGACCCGCTCGCACCGAGCGTCGAGCAGATCGTCGCCGCCGACGGGACGTATTCCGAGATGGCCCCGAGCGTCGCCCCCCTCGCTGGCGTCGAATACGCCGTGGCCTACGAGACGCGCGGCCACCGCCGCGGCCTCGCCTGGGTGCACGTCGGCATGTCCACGCTGCCTCCCGAGACGAGCACCCTCACGCCCTACCTCAGCGGCGATCTCGAGGGCGACGTGACCCTCCTGCGCACCTCCCGCGGTCTCTGGTTCGCCTGGAGCGACGCCGGCGACACGACCACCGACGCCTACCGCTCCTTCCTGGCCTTCCTCCTCCCCGTCGACTGAGGCTGCCGTGCGATTCGACACTCGTCCCCTCCCGAGGAAGCGCGCGCGCTTCGTCTCCCGCGTCCTCTCGGCCACCCTCGCGGTGCTCACCGCGTGGACCCCCGCGCTGGTCTACGCCCAGGACGGCGAGCCCGAGCCGGTCTACCTCGAGGCCGACACGCAGATCTCGGAAGACGTCGCCGAGGCGGTCACGCGCTCTCCCGACGTCGACGAGCGCATCGACCCCGAGGCGCTCTCCGACGCCCGCGTCGATCCCTCCGAGGCCGAGGCGCCGCCCACCGAGACCGACCCCGAGCACACGCCGATCTCGCTCCCCGGCGGCACCGAGGCGAGCGCGGCCACACCGCAGGCCATCAGCCTGCCGGACGCCGAAGGCTCCATCGAAGGCATGGGCGAGAGCTTCAGCCCGGTGCTCTCGAGCGGCACGGCGACCTTCAACGTGCCCATCGCGGTGGCGCCCGGTCGCGCGGGTGTGCAGCCGAGCCTGGGCCTGAGCTACGGCTCGACGAACGGCAACGGCCCGGTCGGGTTCGGCTGGGGCATGGGCGCGCCGTTCATCAGCCGCCAGACCGACCGCGGGCTCCCGCGGTACATCCACGAGCCGGCGTGGCACGAAGAAGAAGACCGCTTCATGTACAACGGCGGTCAAGAGCTCGTGCCGGTCGACACCGCGGCCGTGGCCGCCATCGAGGCGAGCGCGGCCGGCAGCGCGCCCGCCGTGCACGCGGACGTGGACGGCTGGCAGCAGTACCGCGCGCGGGTCGAAGGCGGCTTCATGCGGTTCTTCCGCTCGCCCGACTCGACGCGCTGGATCGTGCAGTCCAAGGACGGCACGCGCTTCGACTTCGGCCTGCTGCCCACGGGCGAGGCGCCGTCCGAGGCCATCGCCGCCGCGCCGAACGCGCTCGAGCGGGATCCGGAGCGCGCGAGCGGCGGCGTCTTCCGCTGGAGCCTGACGCGCATGAGCGACGCGCACGGCTCGACCGTCTACTACCTCTACGACCAGGACGACGGCCGCAGCTACCTGCGCGACCTCTACTACGTCTCGCCGAACGACTGCGCGGCCGGCACGCCCGACGCCACGCGCGAGTGCACCGAGCCGCTGTCCGCCTACGCGTCGCGCGTGCACATCGTCTACGAGACGCGCGCCGACGTCTTCGCGGGCTACGTCAGCGGCTGGCGCATCGGCACCGCGTGGCGGGTGAAGCGCATCGAGGTCACCGCGTGGCACGAAACGGGGCGCACGCTGGTGCGCCGCTACCATCTTCGCTACCGCGCCGACTCGTTCCACAGCCTGCTGCACCAGGTGCAGGTCGAGGGCCGGCCCAACGAGGGGATGAGCGGGTGCGACAACGGCATCTGCGTCGGCGATCCGACCGTCTCCGAGTCGAGCCTGGGCGACGCGATGGTCGGCGAGACCCTGCCGCCGATGACCTTCCGCTACTCGGAGATGCCGTCCAGCAGCGACGCGGTCCCCGGCTTCGGCGGCATCGACGCGAGCATGCGCGCGGTGGTGAACAGCCCGCCGCATTCGGTGGACGAGGGGCGGAGCGATCTCTTCGACGTCAACAGCGACGGCCTGCCCGACCTCATCGTCACCGACCCCGCGCGCTTCCGCACCGACAGCGGCGAGCCGGCGGTGGGCGTCTTCTTCAACGGCTTCACGGGGGCCGACGCGGCCCCGGCCGGCGAGGCGGCGCACTTCTCCGACGCGGTCACGGTGCCGATGCGCGGCGACCTCTCGACGGTGCTCAGCCTGTCGAACGCGAACGTCGTCCCGATGGACATCGACGGCGACGGGCGGAGCGATCTGCTCCACATGCCGCGCTACCGCACCTACGGATGGTGGTCCCCCGCGCGCGAGGCGGGCCCCGACGGCGCCGAGCCCGTCTCCCCGGCCGACCAGGCGTGGCGCTGGGTCTACTCGAGCGTGCAGCTGCCGCCGGGCGACACCGACCCGCGCATCGATCTCGGGCGCGACGCGAGCCACATCAAGGTGCTCGACGTCAACAACGATCACCTCGTCGACATCGTGCGGACCACGGGCACGGTGATGCAGACCTGGCTCAACCTCGGCTGGCTCCCCGGCGGCGACGGCCGCTTCGGCAGCTACCGCTGGACGGGCACCGAGTACGAGCTGTCGACCGTGCCGTACGAGAGCTGCCTGCTCCAGGGCGGCACGCCCATCGACTTCGACGACCCCGAGGTGCGCCTCGGCGACATGAACGGCGACGGGCTGCAGGACATCGTGCAGATGCGCCGGGGCCGCGTGATCTACTGGCCCGGCCGCGGCGAGGGCGTCTGGGGCACGGGCTCGCGCAGCTGCGCGCGGGGCGAAGGCGCGGGCCGATACATCGAGATGTCGAGCCCGCCGACGGAGCTGTCGCCCGAGCTCGACAACGTATTCCTGAGCGACGTGAACATGGACGGCGCGAGCGACCTCGTGCAGGTGCGCTTCCGCGAGGTGGACGTGTGGTTCAACCGCGCGGGCGAGGGCTGGACGCGGCGCACCATCGCGCGCGGCACCCCGGCCGCGCCGGGGTTCGCGCCGCGGATCCGCTTCGCCGACATCGACGGCTCGAGCACCACGGACATCATCTGGGGCACGGGCGGCGGCTGGCAGTACATCGACCCGGCGGGCGGCCAGCGCCCGCGCCTGCTCATCGGCGTCGACAACGGCCTCGGCGCCGACACCACCATCACCTACGGCTCGAGCGCGGAGGACTACCTCGCCGACCTCGAGGAGGCGTCGGGCGCGAGCGCGTCCGGCGTGGACCGCTTCACCTGGACCCACCGCCCCGACGGCCCCGACCAGCGCTTGTGCGACAACAGCGGCCTCGGCGGCGCGGCGTGCACCGGCGCGGACTCGGAACAGTGGGTGGTGCGCGCGAGCGGCAGCCCGGTGATCAGCAACGTCGTGCGCGGCGTGAGCACCACCGACCGCTTCGACGTGCTCGGCCGGACCGCGCAGGTCACCGAGAGCCGCTTCGCCTACCACGACGGCTACTACGAAGGCATCGAGCAAGAGTTCCGCGGCTTCGGCGCCGCGGACGCGGTGACGGTCGGCGACTGGAACAACCCCGACGTCTACAGCCGGACGCACTTCCTGCAGGGCCGCCGCCCGCACTCCATCGCGGACGACCGCCTGGCCCACAACCCCTACGAGGCGCTCAAGGGCCGCGAGGTCCGCACGGAGGTCTTCGACGAGGCGGGCGTGTTTCTGAGCACCTCGTTCGCGACCATCACGAACCGCCTGCTCTACTCGGGCCTGAACGGCGTCCCGGTCTACTACGCATTCGTCAACGAGACGAACGAGCTCCGCTACGACACCACGAACTTCAGCGCCGGCACGTCGATGAGCGTGCCCGCCATCGTCGGCCAGAGTCTCAGCGCGAGCGGCGTCGTGACCGGCACCGTCACCGAAGAGTCCCTCGTCGTCCCCGTCCGCAACGGCAACGCGGCGCGCATCAAGACCACCTTCGACAGTGTCGACGCGCTCGGCCATGTGCTGCAGCAGACCGCGTATGGGTCCGTCGACCCGGCGAGCGGCGCCGCGATCGACGAGACCTTCACCAGCTACACCACGCCCGAGCTGACCAACCCCGCGGCGTGGATCTGGCGCACCGCGCGCAGCTACATGCGCGGCGATGACGCGGGCGAGCCGAACTTCGGCGACGGCAGCAGCACGTACGACCCGGTCACGGGCGATCTCCTGAGCGCCACGCAGTTCGTCACGAGCCCCGCGAGCTTCAGCTTCGGCGGCGAGACCACCGCGGAGGGCGGCGCGCTCGCATTCACGCAGGTGGACCAGAACATGGTCGCCTCCACCGTCTACGACGCGTGGGGCAACGCGCTGCAGAGCTGCGCTGGTCACGACCTGGGCGGCACCGAGGCCTCCGTCACCAACCCGCCCACCGCGTGCCTGCGCTTCGGCAACGTCGTCTACGACACCCAGTTCGCGCAGCTCGCCGCCTCCGAGCACCTCGCGATCGACCGCACGAGCGGCTCCACCGTCACCCGCCTCGCCTACGTCGGCACCTGGGACCGCGGCCTCGGCGCGATCACCAGCTCGACCGACCCCAACAGCCTCTCGACCAGCGTCACCTATGACGGCCTGGGCCGGCTCACCAGCGTCACCCCGCCCACCAGCCAGCCGAGCTGCACCGACCCGACCACGCGCATCCAGTACGAGCTCACGTCGAGCCCGGCGTCGCAGCCCATCAGCCGGGTGGTCTCCACCACGGAGCTGAACTGCGACGGCACCCTCGGCGAAGAAGGCCAATCGCTCGTCTCCATCGCCTACGTCGACGGCCTCGGCCGCGCGCGCTCCTCGCTCGCCGCGGGCGACAGCGCGAGCGAGTGGATCCGCGGCGGCATCACCACCTTCGACAAGAAGGGCACCGTCCGGCGCACCTACCAGCCCGACGTCTTCAGCGGCTCGCCCACCGACTACCGCGCCGCCGTCGCGCTGCCGCTCGACATCCCCTACGCCGTGACCCGCTACGACGCGTTCGGCCGAGCCAAGGGCGTGATCACCGAAGACGGCGCCGTCACCTGGACCAGCTACCACTCGCTGTCGACCGACGTCTGCGACCCGCTCGACAACGACCCCTCCAGCCCGCACTACCGCACCTGCACCACCGCATACACCGACGGGCACGGGCGGGTGATCGACCAGATCCTCCGCAACCGAAACCCCGACACCGGGGACAGCGAGGTCTATCGGCTGTGGAGCTACTACCGCCCCGACGGCGCGGTCGAGGCGCTGGTCCGCGCCAACAGCTCGAGCGGCGCCAGCCGCCCGGCCGATCCGCCGCCGACGTCGAGCACCAGCGAGGTGGTCCGGACCTTCGTGTACGACAGCGTCGGCCGGCGCCTGTCGAGCGACGACCCCGACAGCGACAACGGCGCCGACCCGACCGAGGCGACGAACTCCTGGCGCTACCTCTTCAACCAGGTCGGCGACCTCGTGGCGGTGCGCGACCCGCGCGGGTGCGGCCAGAACTTCTTCTACGACCTCGGCGGCCGCCTGCGCGGCGAGCAGTACGTAAGCTGCGCCGAAGCGCAGCCTGCCGCGGCCGAGCAGCCTCCGGCTGACAACAGCGTCGGCCACCTGACGGCGATGGAGTACTCGAGCGCGGCGGTCACGCTCGACGTCGTCTACCACTACGACGCGTATCCGCAGTGGGCCATCGATCGCGGCGCAGGGTTCATCCCTCAGGGCGCGAGCGGCACGCAGGGGCTCGCGACCGGCGTGAGCGACCGGGCCCAGCGCGCCGTGCTCGCCTACGACGACCGCGGCAACGTCACATGGACCGCGCGCCAGCTCGCGCTGATCTCCGCGCCGATCGGCCTGAACGCCATCGCCGTCGTCGACGGCCGCCCCGTCCAGACCGAGCAGACCGTCTCAGCAGGCACGCTCGAGTACGACGTGACGCACACGTACACGCGCACGGCGGAGTTCGACCACGCCAACCGACCGACGTCGATGACGCTGCCGCTCGACCCGGACTACCACGCGACGGAGACCGCGCCGCTCGTCTCGGGCAGCCTCACCTACAACCGCCGCGGCCTGCCCGCGAGCGCGACCGCGAGCGTCGGCGCCTCGAACCACACCGTCGTCGCGTCCATCGAGTACCTGCGGGACGGCCTCGTCAGCTCCATCACCTACGGCGACGACGAGGGCGGTCGCACGCCGACCACGAGCAGCACGACGTACGACGTGCGCCGCCGCCCGGTCCGCATGCGCACCACGCGCGACACGACCGGCATGGGTGGCGTGGGCCAGGAGCTCGAGGCTGTCACCGCCGTAGTCGACCAGGAGCTCGTCTGGGACGCGGCCAACAACCTCACCGCCACCGTCGACCACCGCGACG
>SHBB01000053.1 GCA_004213565.1 Sandaracinaceae bacterium | reverse complement strand
GACGCCCCAGGAGTTCGGGGTGATCTACGAGGACGAGGCGATGGTGGTCGTGGACAAGCCGGCCGGGCTGCCCGTGCACCCGTCCGCGACGTACCACAAGAACACGCTGACGTACCTCATGCGGCAGCGCTGGCCCGACGACACGCCGCACCTGGCCCATCGGCTGGACCGTGAGACGAGCGGCGTGCTGGTCTGCGCGCGGACCCTCGATGATGAGCGCGCGCTGAAGGCGCAGTTCGAAAACCGTGAGGTCTCGAAGACTTACCTCGCGATCCTCGAAGGAGAATTGTCCGAGGACCGCGGCCGCATCGATCTGCCGATGGGGCGGCCGGACGAGGGGCTGCATCTGTTGATGGAGGTGCGCGAGGACGGCTCGCCGGCCCGGACCCGCTTCGAGGTGCAGGCGCGCGCCGCGGGTCACACCCTGGTCGCGCTCCACCCGGAGACGGGGCGACAGCATCAGCTGCGGGTTCACGTGTCCGCGCTCGGCCACCCGATCGTCGGCGACAAGCTCTACGGACCCGAGGGGCCGCAGCCCTTCCTCGACTACGTCGACGCGGGCGGCATGAACGAGGAGCTCGAGGCGCGCCTCGGCCACCCTCGCCAGGCGCTGCACGCGCACCGCCTCTGCATCGCCCACCCGCGCACGGGGCAGCCGCTCGAGCTCGAGGCGCCGCTCGCCCCCGACCTGGCCTCGCTGTGGGCGTCCCTCACCGGGGCCGCTTCCCGCGTGGCGGATGGCCCCGCTGGTTGTTAAGGTCCGGGCGCCGATGACGCCCTTTCGATCCACGCTGTCCCGACTCGCGCTCTGCCTCTGCCTCGCCGCGTTCGCCGGGTGCGGCGGCGGAGGGCCCATCGTCCGCGACGTGACCCCGTTCACCGCCGAGCACGAGCCGGCGTTCGAGAACGGCCTCGACATGGTCCGCGACCCGGAGGCGCTGGGCGGAGCGTGGCTGCGCACGTGGGAAGACGAGATCGATCGTCGCGTCAGCCTGGCCGACGTCGTCGCGCTCGTGACCGTGAAGACCTTCCGGACCGACGTCGACCTGGAGCGCAACGAGACCTATCGGCTCGTGACGCAGGTCGATCGCGAGTACCTCGGCGAGCTCGAGGACGAGGTCGTGCTCTCCGTCAGCGCGAGCGAGGCGGGCTTCGGGACCATCAGCGACAACGAGCGGCGCATCCTCGATACGCAGTTCATCGCCTTCATCAAGTTCCAGGAGTCGGCCGACGGCACCGTCCGCCCGCGCTGGCACCTGTCCCCGGCCAGCGAGCCCGTGGCGCGCCGCGTCCGCGACCTGCTCCGGACCCGCCGCGACGTGGTCGAAGACGACGGCACCCGCCGCCGCGTGATCGTGCACCGCAACTGACCGCCACGCTTCAGTCGGCGAAGCGGACGCGCTCGAGCAGGCTGGTCTCGCCGAGGGTGGCGCAGAGGGCCTCGAGCGCTTCGCGACCGGCGCCGCGCCACTCGAGATCCGCGAGGGAAGTCTGCGGCAGGGGCACGTCGGTGCGCAGGGTCGCGAGCCGCTTGTAGAGCATGGCGTCCTCGCGCTGGGCGGCGAGGTTCTGGGCCAGGGTCTTGGCCCCCCGCACCTTGATGTCCCACGCGCCTTCGTCGTCGGGGATCTGCTCGATGGCGCCGTACCGGGTCAGGACCTGCGCGGTGCTCTTGGCGCCCCAGCGCGGGATCCCCGGGATGCCGTCGGCGCTGTCACCGATGAGCGCGAGGAGATCGGGGATGGCCGCGGGCGGGACGCCGTGCTTCTCGATCACCGCGGGCTCGTCGAGCACGATGTCTCGTCGGCGATCCCAGAGCACCACCCGCTCGCCGCGCACGCACTGGCAGAGGTCCTTGTCAGGCGAGGCGATGACCACCTGGTCGACCTCGTCGGCGAAGCGGGCGGTCGCCGCGGCGAGGGCGTCGTCCGCCTCGAACTCGACCATCGGCCAGACCACGAGCCCCAGGGCGGCCGCCGCCTGCTCGGCGAGCGGGAACTGCGCCCAGAGCGCCTCGTCGATGCCCGCGCCGGTCTTGTACCCGTCGAAGAGCTCGTTCCGGAAGCTCTCGATGACGTGATCGAACGCGACACCCACGTGCGTCACGTCTTCGCGCTCGAGGAGCATCGCGAAGCTCCGGAGGATGGCCCGGGTCGCGCCGACCTCGAGCCCCGCGTCGTTCTGGGACGGCGGCGCCCCGTAGAACATGCGGAACAGCTCGTAGGTGCCGTCCAGGAGGTGGAGCTTCATCACTTCTTGCCGTGCTGCCCGGTCACGACCGTCTTCTCGTCGTGAATGGGGTCGTACGGGGAGGGCGCCTTCACCGTCGCCTCGGCCTTGAGGTCCTCGCCGCCCGCCTTGGCGCGCGCGGTGTCGATGATCTCGGTCTTCACCTGATGCACCTCGTCCGGGGCGTCCTCGGCGCTCGACGTGGGCTGGGGAGAGAACTGGCTGTAGCTCGCGCCCGGGCCGAGCGCGTCGGCGATGAGGTTCTTGCCGAGGGCCGCGCCTTCGTCGAACGCCTTCTGATCGAGCACGAAGTCTTCCATCGCGCGGAGGTCTCGCTCGATCTCCTCGCTCCAGACCCGCTTCATGAAGCGCGAGAGCTTGGTGCGGCGATACTTCGGGTTGTAGTTGCGCAGGAACCGCAGGAGCGCGTCCCGGAACTCGAGCGCGGTCTGATAGCGCGCCGAGCGCGAGCGGCTCATCGCCTTCTCGATGATGCGTGAGAGCTGCTCGGGGATGTCCGGGTTGATGTCGCGCGCGGGCGTGGGGTTCGCGTCGCGCACCGCGAAGATCAGATCGATCTCGTTGGCCGCGTGGAACGGCGCCGCGCCCGTGGCCAGCTCGTAGAGCACGCTGCCCGCGCTGAAGAGGTCCGAGCGCCAGTCGAGCTTCCGGCCGAAGGCCTGCTCCGGGCTCATGTACTTGACCTTGCCCTTGATGATGCCGGTCTTGGTCTGGATCCGGTTGTGCGTCGCCTTCGCGATCCCGAAGTCGCAGAGCTTGACGGTCCCGTCGTAGCCCACGAGCAGGTTCGAGGGGCTGAAGTCGCGGTGCACGATCTTCAGCGGCTCATCGTTCTCGTCCCGCGCGACGTGAGCGTGGTGCAGCCCGTCGAGCGCCCGCGCGAGCACGTACGCGATGTCGTCGAGCGCGAGCGTCATGCGCCGACCGCGCGCCTTCTCGACGGTGGAGCGCAGGTCCTTGCCGTCGACGTACTCCATCGCGATGAGGAGGTTCTCGTCGACCTCGACCAGCTCGAAGACCTCGGCGATGTTCGGGTGCTTCAGGTGGCTGACGAGCTTGAACTCGTCGACCAGCATCGTGAGGAACTGCTGGTCCTCGAGGTAGTGCGGGAGGAGCCGCTTGATGGCCACGTCGCGCTTGAAGCCGTCCGCGTCGAACGTGAACGCGCGGAATAGCTCTGCCATCCCGCCGAAGGCGATCCGCTCCGTGAGGTGATAGCGGCCGAGCCGTTTGGTGCGGCGCATCGTCGAGCCCAGAGTGCCTCAGCCCCCCCGATGGCCGCAACCGGGGATGGCGCCGGGAGACCATTCTCCCGGCTGCATGGAGGCGTCATCGGGACTATGCATCCGTCGATGTCTCTCTCTGCCACGGTCACGGACGCGCTCCTCGAGATCCTCGGGGCGGACGGCCTGAGCACCGCGCCCGACGATCTCGTCGAGTACGGGCGCGACTGGACGCGCGTGCACGAGCCGGCGCCTTCGGCCATCGCCTTTCCGCGGAGCACCGAGCAGGTGGCCGCCGTGGTGAAGCTCTGCTGCGACCACGAGGTCGCCGTCGTCCCGTCCGGAGGCCGGACCGGGCTCGCGGCCGGCGCGGTGGCCAAGGACGGGGAGCTGGTGCTGTCGCTCGAGCGCATGCGCGCGATCGGCGAGGTGAGCCCCGTCGCGCTGACCCTCCACGTGGAGGCGGGCGCGATCACCGAGGCGGTGCACCAGAAGGCGTCCGAGCACGGGCTGACCTGGCCGGTCGACTTCGCCAGCAAGGGCAGCTCGCAGGTCGGCGGCAACATCGCGACCAACGCGGGCGGGGTGAAGGTGATCCGCTACGGGCTGACCCGGCAGTGGGTGCTCGGGCTCACGGTCGTGACCGGGACGGGGGAGGTGCTGGAGCTGGGCGGCGCGCTCGAGAAGAACAACACCGGCGTCGATCTGCGCCAGCTCTTCATCGGCACCGAGGGCACGCTCGGCATCGTCACCGAGGCCACGCTCAAGCTCGCCCGCGAGCCGGGGCACCAGGACGTCTTCTTCTTCGCGGTCGAGGACCTCGCCGCGGTGCTCCGGGTCTTCGAGGCGGCGCGCAAGGGCCCGTTCGAGGTGAGCGCCTTCGAGATGCTCACCGATCGCTGCCTCGCGCGTCTCCATCGCCATCGCGGGCTGAGCTCGCCGCTCGAGACCGACGCGAGTCACTACGTCTTGCTCGAGGTCGAGTCGCACGATCGCGCGGCGCTCGACGCCTGGCTGGAGGGCGTCATCGAGCAGGAGCTGGTGCTGGACGGCACGCTCGCGGCCGGGCTCGAGCAGGCGCGAAAGCTGTGGGAGCTGCGCGAGGGGATCAGCGAGAGCCTCAGCGCGACCGGGCTGCCTCACAAGAACGACATCGCGCTCCCCATCGACGCGCTCCCCGCCTTCTGCGCCGAGCTCGAGCGGGCCTTCGAGGAGCGCTACCCCGACTTCGAGGTCTGCCTCTTCGGCCACATCGGCGACGGCAACCTGCACGTGAACGTCATGAAGCCGGACGAGATGGACAAGGCGGCGTTCCTCTCGCGCGTGTCCGAGGCCGACGCGGCCCTGTTCGAGCTCGTGCGGGCGCACCGCGGCTCGATCAGCGCGGAGCACGGCATCGGGCTGCTGAAGAAGAAGTGGCTCGGCTACACCCGGAGCGAGGCCGAGATCGCGCTGATGCGCCAGATGAAGGCGGTCCTCGACCCCAAGGGGATCCTGAACCCGGGCAAGGTCTTCGGATGAGCGCCTACAGGTCGTAGACGCGGCTGCGGACCGGGCCGAGGAAGGCGAGGTTGGGGTTGCCGGGCGCGATCTCGAAGCTCGCGTTGAGCGCCGCCGTCCTGCCGCCGCTGCCCTTGACCACCACCACGATGGCGTTGACCGACTGCATCGTGAAGGCCTCCCGCCCGTGGGTGTTGACCTCGTTGCAGACCTGACGGCGATCGCTCTCCGAGGCGTGCTCGAGGATGTCGCCGACCAGGCGCCCCGGGAGGCCCTCGAGCTCGCTCGCGCGGATCAGCTCGATCTCCTCGCAGTCGTCGGCCGCCGTGTCGAGCAGGTGGTCGAGCCCGCCCACGAGCGCCTCCTGCGACTCGTTGGAGCGCGGGAAGTTGGTCGGCGTGAGGATGTCGCCGAGCGTCCAGTCGCTCGCCTCGAGGTTGGTGTAGCGGACGCGCCCGTCGGGGAAGACCACGGCGACGGCCCGGATCTGCCGCTGGCCGGAGACGGCGCGGAACATCACCGCGCTGAGCTGGATCTCGGGGCTCGCGCCGAGCTGACCGAGCTCCTGCGCGACGCTCGCGTTGGTGTTGGCGAGGGTCTCGCCGCCGCCGCCCGAGCCGTTCCAGACCCCGCGCACGTCACCCGGTCGCACCTGCGCGGCCGCGAGCACGTCGTCGGCCGCCGCGTTGACCTCCTCGGCGAACGCGTCGGAGCCGCCGAACGAGGTGGCGGCGAAGATCCCGCCCCCCACGCAGAGGGTCAGCAGGAGCAGCAGCCCGCAGCCGCCGCCGATCAGGAGCGGGAGCTTGCTCTTCTTGGGCTGCGCGGCGGCGCCGGCCGCGCCCATCATGGGCCCGGGCGCGTTCGCGGCCGCGGCGCCGTAGCCGGGCGCGCTGCCCGGGTGCCCCGGGAAGCTGCCGGGCGCGCTGCCGGGCTGGCTCGCGAAGCCACCGGGCGCGCTGCCCGGCTGGCTCGGGAAGCCTCCCGGCGGGGGAAACCCGCCGTGCGACTGCGCCATCTTCTGGATCTGCGCGCTGTCGAGGGCCATCGTCGCCGCGATGGGGCCCTGTCCGGGGGACGAGCCCTGTCCCGGCGAAGAGCCCTGTCCCGGCGAAGAGCCGGACGGGCCCTGCGGCGCGCCGGGCGCCGATCCGGGGGCCGAGCCCGGGCTGCTCGTCGCCTTCGACGCCGCGTTCGACGCCTGGGCGAACGCAGGGTGGCTCGTCAGCGTCTTCCACTCGTTGCCACCGACCGGGCAGACCTGCGCGTCGCGCGGCACCTGCCCGGCGCTGATCATGCCGAGGAGAGCGCCCTCCTCGAGCGGGCCCTCCGCGGTGCCCGAGCGGTTCAGGTACCACTGCATCTCCCCACCTCCTCGCCGCGCGACGCTAACACACGTACGCCGTCCCGCGCCTCAGTAGAGCAAGCGCGCGCGCACCGTGGTCTTCAGCGCGGCGACGTCCTGCACGATGGCCGCGCCTTCGCCGCCCGCGACGTCCATCACCAGGTAGCCGACCTGCGGATCGGTCGCGAGGACCTGACCGACCACGTTGGCGCCGTGGTTGGCGACGATGCGGTGCACGTCCCCGAGCACGCCGGGCACGTTGCGATGGAAGTGCTGGATCCGGTGCGTGCCCTCACGCGGGGCGAGGTCGGCGGTGGGCACGTTGACCGCGCCCGCGGTGATCCCGAAGTCGAGGTAGCGGATGAGGGCGGTCGAGACCTCCTGGCCGATCGACACCTGCGCCTCCTGGGTCGAGCCGCCGACGTGGGGGCTGAGGATCACGTTCGACAGGCCCTGCAGCTCGCTCTCGAAGGGCTCGTCGTTCGTCTTCGGCTCCTTCGGGTAGACGTCCACCGCGGCGCCCGCGAGGTGGCCGTCCTTCAGCGCGGCCGCGAGCGCCTCGATGACGACGACGTTGCCGCGGCTGAGGTTCAGCAGGTAGCCGCCCTTCTTCATGCGCCGGATCTGCGCCTCGCCGATCATGTTCTCGGTGAGCGAGGTGGCCGGGACGTGCAGCGAGACGAAGTCGCTCGCCTCGAGCAGGTCCTCGAGCCCCACCGACGGGCGGTTGTTGCCCATGGGGAGCTGGTTCGAGATGTCGTGGAAGAGCACCTGAAGGCCGAAGGCCTCCGCGAGCACGCCGACCTGCCGCCCGATGTGCCCGTAGCCGATGATGCCGAGCGTCTTGCCCCGCACCTCGTGGCTGCCCGTCGCGGACTTCTTCCACACGCCACGGTGCATCTGGTTGTTCCGGTCACCGAGCCGCCGCGCGAGGAAGACGATGTCGGCCATGACCATCTCGGCCACCGAGCGCGTGTTCGAGAAGGGCGCGTTGAAGGCGGGGACGCCACGTCGGTTCGCGTCGTCGAGCGCGATCTGGTTGGTCCCGATGCAGAAGGCGCCGACCGCGCGCAGGCCCTCGGCCGCCTCGAGCACGGCCGGCGTGACGTGGGTCTTGGAGCGGATGCCCACCGCGACGCAGTCCTTCAGCTCCCTGGCGAGGTCCTCTTCGCCGAGCGCCTTGGACAGCAGGTCCACCTCGTATCCGGCGGACTCCAGGTTCTCCATCGCTCCGGGATGGATGTTCTCGAGAAGTAGAATGCGACCTTTGCTCACGGTGACCCTCCGAGTCAGGCCTGCGAGGTAAGGCAAGTCCAGGCGTGACGCAATGCGTTAGCAGGCCGTTGAAGTACCGAGCCCGAAGGATCTCGCGGCGCGACGGCCCGATTCTCGGTTCGGGGCGACGAGGGAATGCTTCAGCATTGCCGAGGAGACACGGGCCGAGAGGCGGGTCGTCCCGCCCGAGAGACGAGGAGCGAGGTTCTTCAACGGACTGCTGGAAGCGGTCAGTGCAGCATCAGCTCGACGCGGGGCCGAAGCTGGGGATCGATCGCCCACGGGGAAGCGAGCACGAGCGGACGCGCGCTGCCCTCCCGGAGCCGCAGGAGCAGGTGGAGGCGCCGGTCCGCGCGATCCGCCGCGGCGCGCGCGGCCTCGGTCACGTCGATGCGGAGGGGCAGGACCGGGCCGGGCGCGAGCGCGTGACGGCCGGCCGCGAAGCGGAGCGGCCCCGCGCCGGGTCGAGCGGGGAGGGCGCCGCCTCGGAACGGCTCGACGTGCTCGACGACCACCTCGTGGCGCGCGTCGATCCGGGTGTGCGGATCCAGGGGCTGGACGACGAGCAGCGCGCGCAAGATCTCGCTCGAGGCGGGCATGGGCCCGAACGCGACGAGGCCCTCGGTGGCCGCGCGCCCTCCCAGGGGCATCCCGTCTCCCAGCGCGCGGCGGCGACCCGCGACGCCCCAGTCCACCGGCGAGAGCCACCGCGAGCCGGCGAAGCGCGCCCCGGCCGGCGAGCCGAGGCGCACGCAGCGACCGTCGAGGCCGCAGACGCGGCCCGACGCACACTCGGTCGAGCGGGCGCAGGGCGGCGGCGCGCCGCAGGCGGCCAGGAGCAGGGCGAGGTAGATGGGTGTCGAAACCCGCACGCGTGGACCATACTGCACGCGAAAGAATGGAGATCGACCAGATGAGGAAGACGCTGATCCGGACGGCGCGGATGGAGACCCTGCTCGGCGCGCTGCTGCTCTCGGCCTCGCTCACGGGCTGGCTCACGGGCTGCGGCGAGGAGACGACGTCCAGCGCGGACGAGACCGCGCAGGCCGAGCGCGAGCCCGAGGCGGCCCCCGAAGGTGACGAGGCGGCCGACGAAGAGGCGGGGCCCGTCGTGGAGGACCCCACGTTCGAGCTGCGCGCGAGCGCCGCGGGGCCGTACCAGCCCGGGCAGGAGGCCAGCTTCGAGGTGCGCCTGACGCCCCGCGGTCGCTACCACGTCAACCAGGACTTCCCGATGACCATCGCCGTGACCGCGCCGGAGGGTGTCCAGGCGCCCGCGGCCCCGCTCGGCAACGACGACGCGGAGGAGTTCACCGAGGAGGTGGCGCGCTTCGACGTGCCGGTCACCCCGAGCGCGGCCGGTGAGCACACCGTGACCGCGGTCGTGGACTTCGCGGTGTGCACCCCCGAGGCCTGCATGCCGGATCGCCGCACGCTCGCCCTCGTCCTGCCGGTACAGTAGGGACATGTTCGACCCCCGCTCCCGGCTGACTCAGATCGGCGCCGTCGTCCGAGACCGCTTCGACTCCCAGAAGCGCGTGCTCTCGTTCGACGAGTACCTCGATCTGTTCGCGAAGCACCCCTGGCGCCACAGCCGGGACGCGGCGCGCTACGTGCGCGACTGCCTCGACTACTTCGGCACCTACGAGCTCGAGCGGCCCGGCGCGAGCGTGAAGCGTTGGCGCCTGTTCGACCTCGAGTTCGAGCAGAGCGACGACCTCAGCGCGGACGAGTCGGGGGACGGTCACGACTTCCTGGTCGGTCAGGAGCGCCTGCAGCACGACTTCTACCGCATCCTCAGCAACTTCGTGCGGGAGGGGCGGATCAACCGCCTCGTGCTGCTCCATGGCCCGAACGGCTCGGCGAAGAGCACCTTCGTCGGCTGCCTCATGCGCGCGCTCGAGCACTACTCCTACCAGGACGAGGGCGCGCTCTACCGGTTCAGCTGGATCTTCCCGCGCGGCAAGGACGGCAAGACCGTCGGCTTCGGATCCCGGGACGACTCCTTCGAGCCCGGGGAGAGCTTCGCCCACCTCCCGGACAGCCGGATAGACGTCAAGCTCACGAGCGAGCTGCGCGAGAACCCCCTGCTCCTGCTGCCCCGCGCGGAGCGCCGCCGGCTGCTCACCGAGGCCTACGAGGGGGACTCGGTCGACGAGTCGCCCCCGCACGTGATCGCGAACGGGCAGCTCGGCGCCAAGAACCGGCAGATCTTCGACGCGCTGCTCACGGCGTACCGGGGAGAGCTGACGAAGGTGCTCGCGCACGTGCGCGTGGAGCGCTTCTACCACTCGCGCCGCTACCGGCTCGGCGTGGTGACCATCGGCCCGGAGATGGCGGTCGACGCGCAGGAGCGCCAGATCAGCGTGGACCGCTCGCTCGGGGTGTTGCCCGCGTCGCTCAGCGCGCTCTCGCTCTTCGAGACCATGGGGGAGCTCGTCGACGCCTCGGGGGGGCTGCTCGAGTTCAGCGATCTCCTGAAGCGGCCGCTCGACGCGTGGCGCTACCTGCTGCTCGCCATCGAGACGGGCGAGGTGTCCCTCAACTTCTCGATGCTGCCGCTCAACAGCGTGCTGGTGGCGACGAGCAACGAGCTGCACCTCAACGCCTTCAAGGAGCACCACGAGTACCGCTCGTTCCGTGGCCGGCTGCAGATGGTGCGGGTGCCCTACCTGCTCGACTACCGGCGCGAGCAGGGGATCTACGACGCGCAGATCGTCCCGCAGGTCCGCACCCACGTCGCGCCGCACGCGACCTACGTCGCGGCGCTCTGGGCGGTGCTCACGCGCTTGATGCGCCCGCAGGGGGACGAATACGACAACGCCACCGTCGGTCGCCTCGCCACGACGCTCTCCCCGCTGGAGAAGGCGGAGCTCTACGCGGACGGCCGCATCCCCGAGCGCTTCGCCAGCGAGGAGGCGAAGGAGCTCCGCGCGGGGCTCGAGGCGATCCGGCACGAGTCGGACACGTGGCCCAAGTACGAGGGCCTGCACGGGGCGTCGCCGCGCGAGATCCGCAACCTGCTGCTCGATGCGGCCCAGGACCCGCGCTACGGCTGCCTGTCGCCGATCGCGGTGCTCGAGCACGTGGCCGTCTTCTGCGAGTCGGACGACTACGACTTCCTGAAGGAGAAGCCCGAGAGCGGCTACCACGACCACCGCGGCTTCGTCGAAGTGGTGCGCGAGCGCTGGCTGGACTTCGTGGACGAGGAGTTCCGCACCTCGACGGGGCTCGTGGAGGAGACGCAATATGTCGACCTCTTCGAGCGCTACGTGACGCACGTGTCCTTCTGGACGAAGGGCGAGCGCGTGCAGAACCCGATGACCGGCGAGTACGAGGAGCCCGACGAGGGCCTGATGAAGAACGTCGAGGAGATGCTCGACGTCGATCCGGCCAAGGCCGACAACTTCCGCAAGGACCTGATCAGCACGGTGGCGGGTCACGCCATCGACAACCCGGGCGTGAGCGTCAGCTACACCAAGGTCTTCCCGCGCTTCCTCGGAAAGCTCCGGGAGGCCACCTACGGCAAGCGCCGCAAGCAGCTCGGGGAGATCGCCCAGGACGCGCTCGTGATCCTCGCCGACGACGAGCGCGCGATCCGGCAGATGGGCGCCGAGCGGGAGAGGGCGGCGCGCGAGACCCTCGAGCGCATGGTCGCCGATCACGGCTACGCCGAGTCCTCCGTGCGCGACGCGGTGGGTGAGCTGCTCCGGCGTCGGTACGAGCCATGATCTTCGACCCCGACAGCGTGGCCTTCCGGCGCGTCGTGCCACCCAAAGTGGACGCGGTCGCGCGGCGCGCGCAGCAGCACTGGGACTTCGCCAGCCGCGAGGGGCAGGTCTTCGCGCGGGCGGAGATCTACGAGGGCACCGAGCAGTGGGGGGTGCGCGTGCACGACCGCGCGCCCGGCCTCGAGGACCACGATCTCCTCCGGCTCGTGGCGCGCTTGCTCGTCTGGCACGCCCCCTGTCCCACCGACACCGTCGACGTCGTCCTCGGCCGGAGCCACGAGCACCACACGCTGGTGAAGGTCGGCGCCGACTTCGTCTGAGCGGGAGGCCGGCGTGGAGCTGCACGTCCTCGGCTCGGGCACCGCCATCCCGCATCCCTCGCGCGGCGCCAGCGGCTACGCGCTCGTCGAGGACGGCGTCGCGTGTCTGCTCGAGTGCGGCCCCGGCTCCACGCGTCGCTGGCCGGGCGCGGGGATCACGTTCGAGAACGCGCGGATCATCGTGACCACGCACCACCACGTGGATCACTGCTGTGATCTGCCGGCCGTGCTCTTCGGTCGGAACGTGCCCGACCCGCCGGTCTCGACGCCGCTCGCGCTGCTCGGGCCGGTCAGCCACGGCGCGCACGTCGCGGCCATCGAGGCGATGTACGGCCGGTGGGTCGAGGACGCGCACGGCGCGCGCGAGGTGGTCTCCATGGAGGACGGCGACCACTTCGAGGCGGGGCCCTTCCGGGTGGACGCGCGCGTGATGCGGCACTCGCCCGGCGCGCTCGGCGTGCGGGTCAGCGCGGGCGGGCGCACGCTCGCCTTCAGCGGCGACAGCGCGCCTTGTGATGCGCTGGTCGAGCTCTGTCGGGGCGCCGACCTCGCGCTGCTCGAGTGCAGCTACCCCGCGGCGCGCGAGGCGCGGGGCCACCTGACCTCACGGACCGCGGCCGAGGTGGCGCGCGCGGCGGGCGTCTCGCGCCTCGTGCTCACGCACTTCTATCCGGCGTGCGACGCGGTGGACGTCGCGGCCGAGGTGCGCGCGGCCGGCTTCGAGGGCGCGCTCCACCTCGCAGAAGATGGCGACGTGCTTCAGGTGTGATAGCTGAAAAGCATGTCCGTCCGTCTCCACGTCAACGTCGACCACGTCGCGACCCTGCGCCAGGCCCGCGGCACTGCATACCCGGACCCCGTCGAAGCGGCCGTGTTCTGCGAGCACGCGGGCGCCGACGGGATCACCGTGCACCTCCGCGAGGACCGCCGGCACATCCAGGAGCGCGACGTCCACCTGCTGCGCCAGCTCGTCAAGACGACGCTCAACCTCGAGATGGCCGCGACCGACGCGATGGTGGGCTTCGCGCTCGACGTCAAGCCCGACCTCGTGACGCTCGTGCCGGAGAAGCGCGAGGAGCAGACGACCGAGGGTGGGCTCGACGTGGCCGGGCAGGTGGAGCGCATGGCCCAGGTGAAGGCGCGCTTCGACGACGCCTCGATCCCGGTCAGCCTCTTCATCGATCCGGACGAGGCGCAGGTCCGCGCCGCGGTCGAGCTGGGCGCCGACTCGATCGAGCTCCACACGGGCGACTACTGCGCGGCCAAGGACGAGGACGCGCTCGAGCACGAGCTGCTTCGGCTGACCGCCGCCGCCGCCCTCGCCGAGCAGCTCTCGCCGGAGATGACGGTCGCGGCGGGCCACGGGCTGACGAGCCGCAACCTCGGTGAGCTGGTCGCGAGCATCCCGCAGCTCGAGGAGCTCAACATCGGGCACGCGCTGATCGCGGACGCGGTCTTCCTCGGGCTCAAGGGCGCGGTGGAGGCCTACCTCGAGGCGATCGAGCTGGGCGAGGCCGAGCGTTGAAGCCGCTCCTGACCCGGGACGCGGCGCGGCGCTTCGACGGGCGCATCGTCGACGCCGGGGTCCCGGGCCTCCTGCTGATGGAGAACGCGGGGCGCGGCGCGGCGGAGCTCTTCTTGCGACGCTTCGCCGGCCGGCTCGGGCGCGTCGTGGTCGTGGGCGGGACGGGGCAGAACGGCGGCGACGCGTGGGTCGTCGCCCGGCGGCTGCTGACGCACGGGGTGCGCCCCGAGGTGTTCCTCGCGGGCTCGCGGGACAAGGTCGGAGGCGACGCGAAGGTGAACCTGGAGGCGCTCGACGCCCTGGACCTGCGCGTCACCGAGCTGGCGGGAGACGACCTGTCGGCGCTCGAGGGCGCGCTCGCGAGCGCCACCGCCATCGTCGAGGGCCTCTTCGGCACCGGGCTCGACCGACCCATCGAGGGCTGGCGGCGCGCGCTCGTGGAGCGTCTGGACGCGGCGGCGGCGCCGATCTTCGCGCTGGACCTGCCGAGCGGGATCGACGCCGACACGGGGCGCGTGCTCGGGGTAGCGCTGCACGCGGAGCTGACCGCGACCTTCGCCGGCCACAAGCGAGGGCTCTGGCAGACGCCGGGCCGCGCGCACGCGGGGGAGACCGTGTGCGTCGACATCGGCGTGCCCGGCCCGCGGGTCGAGGATGGGCTGCTCGAGCTCCACGACGCCGCGCGCTGGCTGCCGCCGCGCGCCCTCGCGGCGCACAAGGGCACGGCGGGGCACCTCGTGGTCGTCGCGGGCTCGCCGGGCAAGAGCGGGGCGGCGCTCCTCTGTGGTCACGGCGCGATGCGCGCGGGGGCGGGCCTCGTCACCCTGGCGCCGCGTGGAGAGGCGCGCGACGCGCTGGAGCTCCGGGTCCACGAGCTGATGACGATGGCGCTGCCCGACGAGCCGCTCGAGCTCTCGGACGGCAAAGACGCGGCCGTGGTCGGGCCGGGGCTTGGCCTGGACGACGCGGGCAAGGCGCTGGCCGTACAGCTCGCGACCGGCCTGTCGATCCCGGCCGTGCTCGACGCCGACGCGCTGACCGCGCTCGCGGAGGAGGGGGCGTCCGTCCTCCGGTCCTCGCCTCCGCGCGTGCTCACCCCGCACCCTGGAGAGGCGGCGCGGCTCCTCGGCTGCAAGAGCGCCGACGTCCAGGCCGACCGCTACGCGGCCGCGAAGAAGCTGGTCTCGCTCACGGGCCAGGTGGTGGTCCTCAAGGGCGCCGGCACCCTCGTCGCCGCGCCCGGCAAGCTCGTCGTCTGCCCCTTCGGCACCCCGGCCCTGGGCGTGGCCGGCACCGGCGACGTGCTGGCGGGGGCGATCGGCGCGGCCCTGGCCGGCGGGGTCGAGCCCTTCGAGGCCGCGTGCGCGATGGTGCTGCTCCACGCCCGCGCGGGCGAGCGGGCGAGCCTCTCCGACCGCGGGCTCTTCGCGCGAGAGGTGGCGGACGCGCTCCCGGCTGCGCTCGAAGAGGCGCGCGCGGCGGGCGAGCGTCGCTGACAAGCTGACACGACACCGCGTCCCTCAGTCGACAACCTGGCAGACGCGGCGTGTCCATCCAGACGCGATCGGTCGTGTTTTCCCGCTTTTTCGGGTCTCGCGCCGCCATGGCGCGTGCGTTGCACAGCCTCTCGACGACTGGAGGTGCCATGACCCACCACGACCGCGCAGAGTTCGATCAGGAAGTCCTGAAGCACCGGGGGGAGCTCTTCGGCTCCGCGCTCCGAATGACCGGGAGCCGCGCCGAGGCGGAGGACCTGGTCCAGGAGGCCGTCCTCCGGGCGTGGACCTTCTGGCATCGGTTCCAGCCCGGCACGAACGGCCGCGCGTGGATGCACCGCATCCTGGTGAACACCTTCATCAACGGCTACCGCCGCCGGCGCCGGGAGCGGGAGATCCTCAGCGAGATCAAGCTCGAGCGCCGCGAGCCGCCGACCAACGGGCCGCGCGCCGTGCCGGGGGAGGCCCTGGGGGACGAGGTCACCGCCGCGCTCGCCACGCTCCCGCAGGAGTTTCGCGAGGTGCTGATCATCGTCGACCTCGGCGGCCAGTCCTACAAGGACGCCGCGGCCCAGATCGGCTGCCCGATCGGCACCGTCATGAGCCGGCTGCACCGCGCGCGTCGCCAGATGAAGCGCGAGCTGAGCGAGTACGCCGTGGCCGAGGGCTACGTGACGGCCCAGGCGGCCTGAGCCCGGTCAGGGGCAAGCTCGATTGCGGGCGCCCGGGGTGCCGAGGAAGGGCCCGCCGGTCGCGCTCGAGTAGATGTCGGTCGAGTCGCAGTAGCTCGTCGCGCCGAGGTTGGAGTTGTCGCCCGACTCCGCGCCCCGTGAGAGCTGCCGCGACGCGCCGGTGCGGTGGTCGGTCGAGCCCCACGCCACGCGGTCGATCTCGGTCCCGCCGAAGCTCAGGATCAGCGAGTCGGTGCTGTTGTTGAGCACCACGCCCGTGGTGCCGCTCCCGTAGACGTAGTCGACCGGCAGGCCGTGGTGATCGGCCGGGTCACCCGACTGGCCGAAGACGAAGAAGCCGCCGGCCGTCAGCACGCCGCGCGTGACCTCGTGGGTGCGAGGGGAGCCGCTGCCGGTGGGGCTCTCGACGATCAGCCCCGTCATGTCGATGGGGCACGCGCCGAGGTTCTGCACCTCGAACCACTCGCCGCGGTCGCCGCTGCCGCTCTGGGAGGCGACCATCACCTCGACGATCGCCATGTTCGTGGGCGAGGGCATGCAGAAGGTGCCCCCCGTGCCGCTGTCGCGCACGACGCCGCTGTCGGCCGGCCCGGAGTCGCGGCCGGCGTCCGCCAGGCCGGAGTCGGTCGGCGTCACGCCCGAGTCCCGCACCACGCCGGTGTCCGGGCGGAGGCCGCTGTCCGTGACGACGCCGGAGTCGGTGGGGCCCGCGTCGAGCCGGGGGCGAGCGTCCGGCCGGGCGCCGGCGTCGGCGAAGCCGCCCTGCGCGCAGCCGGCGAAGAGGACCGCGCACCCGAGGGAGAGCGCGGCCACGAGGGACGTTGCCAGGAAGCGAAGCATCGCGCGGAATATAGCAGCCCGCCCCGCCGGCTTCGCTTTGCTACGTTCGAGCCGCATGACCGACTCGCGCTGGGAGATCGAAGGCTGGCAGCTCGCGCGCGCCCGAGAGGTGGTCGCGGCCCACGCGGCGCGCACCCCGCTCGTCGCCGCGCCGGCGCTGGGGGAGGGCGTCCACCTGAAGCTGGAGTGCGCGCAGGACACGGGCTCGTTCAAGCTCCGTGGCGCCCTCGCCGCGCTGGCGAGCCTCGACGACGCGACGCGCGCGCGCGGGGTGGTGACGGCCTCGGCCGGAAACCACGGCTACGGGATCGCGCGCGCCGGCAAGCGGCTGGGCGTGCCCGTCACGGTCTTCTGCGCGAGCTCGACCCCGGCCGTGAAGCGCGAGGGCATCGCGGGCTACGGCGCGACGCTCGAGCTCGTCGAGGGGCGGAGCTACGACGCGGTCGAGGCGCGCGCGAAGGCCGCGGCCGAGGAGGCGGGCATGCGCTTCGTGAGCCCCTTCGACGACCCGTGGGTCGCGGCGGGCAACGGCGGCACGGTGGGCCTGGAGATCCTCGACGCGCTGCCCGACGTCCGCACGGTGGTGGCCCCCGTCGGCGGCGGCGGCCTGGTGGCGGGGATCGCCGCGGCGCGCGCCCAGCGCGGGGCGTCCTTCCGGATCGTCGGCGTGCAGAGCGAGGCGTGCCCCGCCATGGTCGAGAGCCTCGATCGGGGCGAGGCCCTGCTCGCGTACGAGGGCGAAGAGACCCTCGCCGAGGGCCTGGAGGGGGGCGTCTCGGAGACCACCTACGCCATCGCGCGCGACGCCCTCCATCGCATGGAGGCGGTGAGCGAGGCCTCCATCGCGGACGCGATGCGGTTCGCGAAGCGGGAGCTGGACCTCGCGATCGAGGGCAGCGCGGCGGTCACGCTCGCGTGGATCCGAAAGCAGCCTGCGCTCGAGACCCCGCTCGTCGCCGTGGTGAGCGGCGGCAACGTCGATCCCGAGCGGCTCGAGGGCTTGATGTCCGCCCCATAGTCGCAGCCTATCTCTTGGATAGGAGATGCGTCGTTGAGGCTATGGGTCGAGCGCCGCATGCTGGGCACGGGAGGTCGATGATGCGCTCATTCTTCTTGCTTGCTCTCTCGTCCATGTTCTCGCTCGGGTGTAGCTCGGTTCACGGCGTCGAAGACGCGGCCGTGCCCGACGCGGCCCTCGCCGACGGGGCCGTGCCCGACGCGGACCCCGTGCTCGCGCCGCCCGACGCCGGCTCGATCCGATGCGCGTTCGGCTCCGCGGAGAGGTTCGGGGGAGAGCCCTGTTTCTGCTACGGCGACGCCGCGCTGGGGAGCGGGTACCTCTACCGGCAGACGGTGGGGGTGGAGATCTGGGACGTGCGCGACCCGTCCGCGCCGGTCCTCGCCGGCAACATCGAGGGAGACACGGGGACGCAGGGCGGCGTCGCGGTCATCGGTGACCGGCTCATCAGCGCGACGAGCTTTCCGCCCGGGGTGCGGCTCTACGGTCTCGCGGACCCGGCGTCGCCGACGCTCCTGCACGAGCTCTCGCTCGGCGAGCGGCGCGTGAGCGACGCGGCGGTCGCGGGCGCGCGGGTGGCCGTGGCCCTCGAGGAAGCGGGCGTGGTCGAGGTGGCGGCGCTGGACCTCGAGGCGGACGTCTTGACCGAGCGCTGGCGGGCGTCGGTGGGCGACTCGATCGTCGGCCTCTTCGCGGACGCCGATCGCGTGTTCGTGTTCGCGGGCCGCTTCCCGCCCCACGAGCTCTGGCTGGTCACGCTCGACGCCGGGTCCGGCGAGGTGCTCGCGGAGCAGCGCGTGCACGACAGCGCGGCGCCGCTCGTCGACGCGTGGCTGGAGGCGGGGAGGCTGCTCGCCGTCTTCGACCACACGCTGCTCGAGCTCGACGTGGTCGGCGCGCCCGAGGAGCGGCGGCGGATCGAGCTCCCGTTCTACGCCTCGGCCATCACGCGGCGCGGCGCTCAGCTCGCCATCGGCGGGAGCGAGCTCGCGCTGCTCGACCCCGACTCGCTGGAGGTGACGCATCGGCTGGACCAGGGCACCGGCGACCGCGCGAGCCTCTTCTTCCTCGAAGACGCGCTCGTGTACTCCAACCAGGGCGGCGTGGCCTCGGTCGCGCTGGTCTGCGCGCCGTGACGCGGCTCGTTGGCTCGAGATCACCGCCGCGGCGGAGAAGTAGCCGAGCTTCTTCTGCCGAGGCGCGCTCCCCGGGAGCTATCGAGTCGCGGGCACGGGCAAGGGCACGGGCACGGGCAAGGGGCAGGCAGGTGAAGAACGCTCGCGTTCTTCAGCTGCCTGCTATGGCGACGGGATGGTCCCGGGGCCGCCTTCGAGGAGGGACCCGAAGAAGCCGAGGTACTGCGCCTCGGCGGTCTCGTTGTCGAAGATGGCGAAGTGGCCGTCGTCCGGGAACTGGAGCAGACCGGCGGTGGCGGCGCCGCCCGCGACGTTGCCCGTGACGGGCGGCGCGACGGGGTCGACGCCGGCCAGGCGCAGGGAGACGAGCGGGCTCCCCACGGGCTGAACGACCGGCGTGCGCATCGCGCCCGCGAGCGCCTCGATGGAGGTGGGCGGGCTGTACGCGTCTCGCAGCCCTTCCGTCATCAGCACGCTCTTCGGCGCGAACCCCTCGCGCGGGCTCGAGAAGACGAGGTGCGCGTAGTTGCTCGCGTCGCTCGCCTCCAGCCACGTCTGCAGCAGGGTGGCGACGGGGTGCTCGACCGTGAAGCCCTCGAGCGCGAAGGCCTGCATGTAGTCACCGCCCGGCAGGTTGAGCAGCGCCACGACGATGTCGGGGATCACCAGGGGCTCCACCTTCTCGATGAGCGAGGGGGTGATCACGGACGACGCCGCGCTGAGGACGGCGGCCCGGGCGCCGTCGTCGATCGCGAGGAAGATGGGCCCGTTCAGCCCGCCCTGGGAGTGCCCCATGAACCAGGTCTGCGCGGGGTCGAAGCGGACCGGCATCCCGTCGCGCTCCACGAGCCCCGTGTCGAACGTCAGCCCCGGCACGAGGCGCGCCTGCTGCACGATGTCGAGCGCGCTCTGGCGGTTGTTGTCGCGGGCGGCGAGCGGGTTCGGGATGTTGAAGAAGAGGATCGAGGGGTCGGTCGCGGTGGGGTTGCGCGCGCCGTGGTGGATCTGGTCGACGCCCATCGACGCGATGCCCAGCGCGGCGAGCTTCTCGGCCGTGTCGTTCCGGACGACCGTCTCGAAGTCGCCGCCCGTGCCGTGCGCGTAGAGCACGATCGGGTAGCCGCCGGCCGGCATGGGCGAGGTGGGGATGGTGAGGCTGAAGCGCGCGTCGTACTCGCCGTGCACGGTCGGCGCGCCGGTGGCGTCGAGGGTGATGTCGCCGCCGTCCTCTGCGTTCGCGTAGGGCAGCTCCCCCGCCTGGAAGATCGGCACCGGTCCATACGTGCCGGCCACGCGCTCGTAGCGCGGCGCGACCCGATCGGTCTCGACCGTCACCACGCTCGGCGCGGGGTACTCCGCGTGCATCCAGTCCCGGATCGCGATCGTCTCCCCCGTCGCGTCCTGCGTGGTGAAGACGGCGAGCGACAGGATCGCGTCGCGCGTCACCCCGGCCGCCTCGAGCGCGTCGAGCGCGGGCCCGTAGATGGCGTCGACGGCGGCGTCGCTCTCGCCCGCCAACACGGCCTCGAGGTCCGCGCTCCGCGCGAAGGGCTCGCCGTCCGCGCTGTTCAGCCCGGTGGTGACCACCGCGGCGTAGGTGCGGTCGCTCGCGAGGGGGAGCCCGTAGACGGGGCGGATGGCGAGCGTGTGGGCCGACCAGAAGCGCGTCGGGCAGTCCTGGAAGTGCAGGGCGATCGGGTGGCGCGTGCCCACGTCGGGGCTGTCCGGGTCGACGTCCACGAGGAACACCGCGGCGCCGTCCTCGAGGCTCTGCTCGGGGCGCTCGGGGAGGGCGCCCGCGTCGATCGTGCGCGAGAAACGGAAGTAGACGGCGCCGTTCGTGCCGAAGCCGTCGAGGCGCTCGGTCATCGCGTCGAGGTAGCGCTGCACGAAGGGGTTCCGGCGCGTCGGGAACCCGGTCATGTCGATCGTGCCCTCCGCCGTGCGGCGGACGTCGCTCGGCCACGGCAGATCGAAGAAGCCCTCGCCCTCGGCGCCCGTGGGCAGGACGAACACCGCCTCGACCGGACCGGTCGGCTCCGGCGTACAGACGACGGGCCCGCTGTCGGGCGGCGGCCCCGCGTCGCGTCCCGCGTCCATCGGGCGCGGGCCGGAGTCGACCGCGACGACGCCGTCGCAGGCGGGCAGGACCAGGAGCAGCGCCGCGGCGCCGAGAAGAAAGCGAGGGAAGCGCACGGGCCGAGCATACGCCGCCCGCCGCTCGCGCGCTCAGCCTCTCGGCGTCACGCGAGCGGGTCGTGGTAGATGTCGTCCACCGCCAGCTCGACGTCGAGGGACGACAGGGTCACGCGCTCGCCGGGGCCGAAGATGGTCATCCGCCACACCTTGCCGTCTCCGTCCGGGCTGCGGGTGAAGACCTCGACCCGCGCGCGGTCCTGATTGACCAGCACGTACTCCTCGAACGAGGCCAGCCGCTGGTAGTGCGCGAACTTCTCGCCGCGATCAGACGCCTCGGTGGACGGTGAGAGGACCTCGACGATGAGCTTGGGGTTGGTGGCCGCGTTCGGGTCGACCTCCGAGAGCGCGAGCGTGTCGCAGAACACGGAGGCGTCGGCGTAGGTGGTCCGGTTCGTCGCCTCGACCCGCAGCTTCAGCTCGGTCCCGTGCGCGACACAGCGCTGGCCAGCGAGCGCCTCCCGCAGCAGCGCGACCACGTTGGTGCAGAGCCGGGAGTGGGTGGGAGTGCCGCCCGCCATCGCGTAGACGAAGCCATCGACGTACTCCAGGCGCTCGCCGCTCTCGCGCTCGCGCTCGAGGTAGCGCGGGTAGCTCACACGCTCGGCGGCTTCGGCCATCGTTCGAATGATGTCCGAGGCGCGACCGCGGCGCGAGCCTCGCCTCGGCCGAGTTTCTCCGATGATTCCGCCCGGGAAACGCGTGAAACGGGTCCAAGATCCCGGATGCATTGACGATCACGGGGGCTCTCCCCATACTCCTGCGGCCCTCCACGGGCGGGAGAAGAGCCATGAGCAAGACGTACTCCGACCTCCTCCAGGACGTGAAGAGCGAGGTGAAGCAGGTCTCCCTCGAAGACCTGAAGGCGCGCCTCGAGCAGAAGGAGGACCTGGTCCTCGTCGACGTGCGCGAGAAGGACGAGGTCCGGCAGGGCTTCATCCCGGGTGCGGTGCACGTGCCGCGCGGCTTCCTCGAGATGCAGGCCGAGTCGAAGATCCCGGACAAGGACGCCAAGGTCGTCGTGTACTGCGCGGGCGGGGTCCGCTCGGCGTTCGCGGCCAAGAGCCTGCAGGACCTCGGCTACGCGCACGTGGAGAGCGCGAACCCGGGGTTCGTCCGCTGGAAGGACTCGGGCTTCCCCGTCGAGAAGCCCCCGGAGCTGACCCCCGCGCAGCTCGAGCGCTACTCCCGCCACCTGCTCTTGCCCGAGGTCGGTGAGAAGGGGCAAGAGAAGCTGCTGAAGGCGCGCGTCCTCCTGCTCGGCGCGGGCGGCCTCGGCTCTCCGGCCGCGCTCTATCTCGCCGCGGCGGGGGTGGGCACGCTCGGCGTGATCGACAACGACGTCGTCGACGCCTCCAACCTGCAGCGGCAGGTGCTCCACGGGACGAGCACGGTCGGCGTCTCCAAGGTCGAGAGCGGCGCCAAGCGCATCGCGGACCTCAACCCCGACGTGAACGTGATCCCCTTCGACGAGCGGCTGACGAGCGAGAACGTCGACCGCATCTTCGACCAGGGCTGGGACGTCATCGTCGACGGGCTCGACAACTTCCCCACGCGCTACCTCGTCAACGACGCGAGCGTCTGGAAGGACATCCCCGTCGTGCACGGGAGCATCTTCCGCTTCGACGGGCAGGTGACGACGTTCTGGCCGAAGCAGGGGCCCTGCTACCGCTGCCTCTACCCCGAGCCGCCGCCCGCGCACCTCGCGCCGAGCTGCGCCGAGGCGGGCGTGCTCGGCATCCTCCCGGGCGTGATCGGCACCATCCAGGCGACCGAGGCGATCAAGATCGTGCTCGGCCAGGGCGAGCCGCTCGTCGGTCGGCTGCTCACCTACGAGTCGCTCAAGATGCAGTTCCGCACGCTGAAGCTCCGCAAGGACCCGACCTGCCCGGTGTGCGGCGACGAGCCCACCATCACCGAGTACATCGACTACAACGAGTTCTGCGCGCGCTGACGCGACGGGAACTCACCCCGCGGGCCGGTGTCACGTGCTCCGACCGAAGGGAGTACTCTCGCGCCATGTGGACCCGATGCCTCATCAGCCTCGCCGTCGCCTTCGCCCTCGTCGCCTGTGACGAGGAGAAGGGGCACAACGAGCAGCGGGAGATCCTCGCGACGGACGCGCCGCGCGCCCTCGCGGTGATCCGCCAGGACCTCGACGACGGAATGACCGGCGTGCGCGCCGCGGCGGAGCGGCTCGCGCCGGGCTTCGCGGTCGAGGATCCCGCGCGCCGCGAGGCGGATCTGCGAGCCGGTCTGCGGCTCGTGCAGCGGCCGACCCGGCAGCGGGTGCCCGAGCTGATGACCCTGCCGATCACGTTCCTCGCCGCGGTCGGCATGGACGGGAAGGTGATCGCCCGGGACGCGACCGAGGACCGCATGCGCGGCTTCGACCTCGCGGAGGTCGCGCCCGTCGTGCAGGCGGCCCTCGACGGAAGCGCGGGGCACGCGCTCAGCCGCATCCCGAGCCTGCTCGAGGACGATCCGCCGTCGGTCACCGTGCTCTTCGCGGCCCCGGTGCGGCACGAGGGGCAGGTGGTCGGTGCCCTCGTCGCCGGGCTGCCGCTCTGGCGCATGACGCAGCAGCTCAGCCGCCAGCTCCAGCTCGAGGACGCCGAGGAGGTGCGGAACGGCGAGATCGTCTGGGCGCTCTTGCTCGAAGGCGACACGCAGCACTTCCACGCCGGCTTCCCGCCCGACCTGCGAGAGCTGATCCCGGGCCCGCCGGCGCGTCGCGCGGGGCTCGAGCGGAGCGCGGGCGGGTTCACGGGGGAGGTCCAGCAGTACGGGCGCTGGTACGGCTTCGGCGTGATCCCCGTCCCCACGGTCGGCGAAGACGTCACGCTGATCCTCTTCCGCAGCGAGCCCTGACCGTCAGAGGCGTCGCACGAAGGCGGTCGTGCCGAGCTCCGCGCTCGCCTCGCGCGCGACCTCGTCTGCCTCGGCGCGGGTCAGGAAGGTCCCGGTGACGAGTCGGTAGACCGGGCGACCGTTCGCGTCCTCTTCGCTGACCACGTGCACGGTGGGGTTCGCGGCCGGGAAGCCGCCCGCGTCGTACATGCCGGCCGCGCCGAGCGGGCCGTCGGGGCGGCCCAGGTCGTTCAACCGGTCGGCGAGGGCGTCGGCCCGCGCGCGGTCACGGACCGCCGCGATCTGCACGCTGTAGCCGATGGGCGCGGCGAGCGCGCGCAGCCGCTCCTCGCGGGAGACGCCGAGGTGTCGCGCCAGCTCGATGAAGAGGCGCTCGAGGCGGTGGTGCCGAATCTGCAGCGACGTTCCGTCGGAGAGATCGACCTGGCCCCAGTGGGCGTCCACCCGGAGGTCGCGGGGGGCGAGCAGGGCCTCGATCCGAGGGGCCCACTTGGCGACCTCCCTCGCCCGGGCGGGCCGCCAGACCTCGCCGTCGTCCTGCCAGAAGAGGTGCGGCGTGGAGACGAGCGTTCCGTCCCAGCAAGCGGAGGCGGGCGCCGGGAGAACGGCGGCGAGGGCGAGGAGGGCGACGAAGAGGAGGCGGTGCATGCGAGGGGCCTTCGCAAGTCCCGTGCGAGGTGCTTCGACGGGGGTCTCGGGCGGGCGGCGTCTCGGAGGCGCCACGGCGCCGTGGGCGGACGAACACACGAAGACGGGGCGCGCCGCTTGCTCCGGGGCGACGCGGTGGCACAACCCCGCCGTGCGGTGGCGCTTCTGGATCGATCGCGGCGGGACCTTCACCGACTGCATCGGCCTCTCTCCGGAGGGCGAGCTCCGCGTCACCAAGGTGCTCTCGAGCGACGAGGCGCCGCTGATCGGCATCCGGCGGCTGCTCGGGCTCGAGGACGACGCGGCGATCCCTCCCTGCGCCGTGCGCATGGGCACCACGCTGGCCACGAACGCGCTCCTCGAGCGGCGTGGGGAGCCGTGCGCGCTGGTGATCACGGAGGGGTTCGAGGACCTGCCGGAGATCGGGGACCAGACCCGGCCGGAGCTCTTCGCGCTGAACGTGGTCAAGCCCCCGCCGCTCGCGGCCAAGCGCATCGGCGTGCCCGCCCGGGCCACGCCGACGGGCGAGATCCTGGCCCGGGGCGGCTTCCTGTCGCTCGAGGGGATCCGCAGCGTGGCCGTCACGGTGCTCCACGGGCCGCGCGCGCCCGAGCTGGAGCGGGAGCTGGGGGCGCTCGCCCGGGCGGCCGGGGCCGAGCACGTGTCCCTCTCGCACGAGGTCGACGCCGAGCAGGGGCTCCTTGCGCGCGCCGACACGACGGTGGCCGACGCGTACCTCACGCCGCTCCTCAGCGCCTACGTCGGCCGCCTCGAAGACGCGCTCCCGGGCAGCGCGCTCTCCATCATGCAGTCGAGCGGCTCGCTCACGGACGCCCATGCCTTTCGCGGCCGGAACGCGGTGCTCAGCGGGCCCGCGGGCGGCGTGGTGGCGCTCGGCTGGATCGCGGCCCGCCACGGCGTCGACCGCGCGATCGGCTTCGACATGGGCGGCACCTCGACCGACGTGTGTCGCTGGGACGGTCAGCTCGACAAGACCTACGAGACGCGCGTCGCGGGGGTCCGGCTCCGCGCGCCGATGATGGCCATCCACACCGTCGCGGCCGGCGGCGGCTCGCTCTGTCGGTTCGACGGGCGCCGCCTCTCCGTCGGGCCCGAGAGCGCGGGCGCCGAGCCGGGGCCGCTCTGCTACGGCCGGCCCGAGGCGACGGAGCCGACGCTGACCGACGTCAACGTGGCGCTCGGACGACTGCCCGCGGATCGCTTCCCGTTCCCGCTGGACGAGGCGAAGCCGCGCGCGTCGCTCGAGGCGCTCGCCGCGCGCGTGGGCATCCCGTGGGACGAGGTCGCGGCGGGCTTCTTCCGCATCGGCGTCGAGAACATGGCCGAGGCGGTGCGGCGCGTGACGGTCGCGCGCGGGCACGACGCCCGGGATCACGCGCTCGTGGTCTTCGGCGGCGCAGGCGGGCAGCACGCGTGCGCGGTCGCGCGCCGGCTCGGGATCCGCACCGTGCTCTCCCACCCGCTCGCGGGCGTGCTCAGCGCGTTCGGCATGGGCGTGGCCGACGAGGGCTGGCACGGCGAGGTCGACGCGCGCGGGGTCACGGTGGAGCCGGGCACGCTCGCCGGGCTCGAGGCGCGCTTCGCGGAGCTCGAGGCCCAGGGGCGA
>SHBB01000529.1 GCA_004213565.1 Sandaracinaceae bacterium | reverse complement strand
CCGCGCCGTCTACGCGAGGCTCGTCACGCGCTACAAGAGCACCACCAACGACGAGCTGCAGCGGGCCATCGCGCGCCGCCTCGAGCAGGACCGGCTCTCCGAAGACCCGCACATCCGCTTCCTCGCCGTCGACGCGATGGGCAAGATCGGCGCGCACGTCTTCGACGCCTCGCTCGTCGCCTCCACCGAGGACGACTCCCCTGCCGTGCGCGGCGCGGCCGAGCGCGCCCTCGCGGGGGGGCACCCGACGCGCGCCTTCGCCTGATCGGTCAGGTCTTCAATAGCTGACCGAGCGGACCGTCGGGGTGCGGCGGCTCGCTGCGGCTGTGGTGAATGCGGGTGCCGTCCTCGCGGTCCTCCGCCTCCGGGGCGCGGTCGTCGTCGACGTAGCTCGTGCGGTAGACGTGCACCTTCATCTCCGACTTCGTCTTCCCCTCGGCCAGGATGTGAAGCACCCAGAAGATGGGGATCGACACCGGGGCCGCGAGGAGGAACGCGGCGCCCCACCAGACCTTGTCGGTGAGGTCGAAGTCCTCGTGGTCGAACAACAGGTGCCCGAAGATGAGCACCACGATGCCCTGCGAGACCACGTGCACATAGGCGAGCACCGCCGCGAGGTCCGTGATGATCTCGGCCCGCGGCGCCAGGAAGTTCGCCACCCCCAGCCCGAGCGCGCCGATCAGGAGCGTCGTGGGCATCAGGGCGAGGATTCCGAACCCGACCCGCCGTCGAGTCGGCCAATGCGCGGTGTCCGGATCGATCTCGAAGCCGCGTTCTTTCGGGGTGTATCGCGTCTCCATGACGCACCTCCTCCGGGCGCAAGCTCGCCCATGCTCCGCATCTACGGCCGCCGCACCCGGGCGGTAGTCCCCCGCCGGGCGTCCGCGCTATCGTGGGGCGTGCTTCGCCTCGTCCTCACCGTCGCCATCCTCGCCATGGGCTGCGCGGAGACCCACGAGGGGCTCCGGGACGCGTCCACGGGCTCGGACGGTGGGACCACACCGGTCGAAGCGCGCGTGTGCGCGACGTGGTCCGAGCGCGCGTGCCCGGCGCTGGTGGGCTGCTGCGAGGAGCCCCTCGCCAGCGCGGCGCACGGCGACTACGGCACGCTCGAGAGCTGTCTGGAAGATCTGCTTCATCGATGCCGGTGGATCTACGCCGAGCTCCGTCGCATGGAGCGCGAGCTCCCGCGGCTCTCGCTCGACGAGGCGGCCCTCGAGCGGCACGTGCTCACGCTGGACGCCGCGCGCTACCGGGAGTGTGGTGCACTGCCCACTCCCGTCCCGGACGAAGCCGTGGTGCGGACCGCGCGCCCGGGCGACGCCTGCTCGGAGGACGCCACCCTGATCCTGGACGAGTGCGCGGAGGGAGCGTGTCGCGACGGGCGGTGCGCCGAGGGCTTCCGGGTGGATCTCGACGCGCCCCTGCCCGCGTGCTCGTGGATGTGATCACTCGACGGTGAAGGTCCCCGTCGTGACCTCCATCGACTCGCCCGCGGCGGTCGGGATGGAGACGCGGAAGCGGTAGTCGCCCGCGAGGGAGACGCTCGAGCCGGCCCGGCGACGCGCGGGCATGTTGAAGGTCCAGGCGAAGGTGCGCGAGTCGGCTCGTTCCACCTCGGCGTAGGACGGCTCGGGTCGAAGGTCGGCCCAGATGTCGTAGCTGCGCGAGTCGAAGGGCCGCGCGTTGGCGCGGGTCACCGGCGTCCCGTCCGCGCGCTCGAGCGTGGCCACCGGCGCGCCGAGCCACGGGTCCCCGCCCGCGACGGTGAAGGTCACCAGCTCGGTCTGGGTCACGGACGCGGGCACGTCGGCGAGCAGCCGCCCGGGCTCCTGCGCCGCCTCGGGCACGTATGGCTCGTAGGTGTAGTCGGTGAACGGCGCGGCGCGCGCGGGCTCGATCCACGGCGGCTCGTTCCAGGTCTCGTCGAAGGTCTCGAGCGCCTCGCGCGTCCTGGCGGCGAGGTAGTCGCCCTGACGCGGTCCCCAGAGCGCGCCGGACGCCTCGTAGCCGCCCATGAACCAGTCCTCCTCCGTGAGCGAGTAGCCGACGTAGTCGTTGGCGTAGCCGATGAACATCGCGTCGAGGCCCGACAGCTCCCGCGCGCGCTCGAGCACGCCGGCCGCGAGCGAGGTCGACCACTCCCCCGCGCCGGTCACGAGCGCGAGCCCGCCCACCGCCCCGACGCTGATCATCGTCTGCTTGGGGAGGCGCTCCGCGCGAGAGATGGGCACGCAGCGTCCGTCGAGCCCCTCGATGGGCGTCAGGTCGGTGCAGTTGCCCTCCGAGCCCACGCCGCAGAAGGCGCCGCCGTGTCGGTAGTCGAACTCCCCTGCCCCGTAGCCGATGTCCGCGGTCGAGATGGGCACGCGGTAGGTTCGCACCCGCACGTCCGGCTCGGCGCCGAACTCCAGGTCCGCGAGGCTCGGCAGGATCGCGTCCGCGATCACGTCGCCGAGGCGGTCCATGCGGTCGTAGCCGCCGGGCTGATCGGCGCCGACCTCGTCGGGCGCGGCGGCGGGGCTCGAGGGCGACATGTCGGCGCCGAAGCTGTTGAAGAAGAGCACCCGGGTCGGGAAGTCGAGCCGGTCCTCGACCCGGTGCTCCACCACGCTGCCCATGTCGCCGGACAGCGTGTGATCGTCGAGCCCGAGCACCGTGCCGTGGTAGGCGTAGCTCGCGACGATCGCGTCGACGCGCCCCTCACGGCGCACCGCGATGAAGGGGAGGTCCGGGCTCTCCTGCAGCAGCGGCAGCATGTCGTTGGCGCAGCGGCGATCCCGATGCGCGTCGCTCGTCCCGACCACCGCCGTGGCCAGCTCCGCGGGCTGTAGATCATCGAGCGCCGCCTCGATCACGTCGGCCAGCGCCTCGACCACGCCGTCGTAGAACTCGGGGAAGAACGTGTCGCCGAGCGCGACGAGCGCGCCCGAGGTCATCAGCATGCGGCCGGGGCCGGAGTGGGTGTGGTTGCCGGCGAGGATGAGCGCGTCGTCGAGGCGCCGACCGAGGCGCGCCTCGAGCGTGTCGAGCACCGCCTCCCGCAGCTGCTGGAACACGCCGACCGTGTCCATGCGCACGAACACGACCTCGTGCGCGTCGCCGCGCGAGATTGCGACGGCCCGAAACGTCAACTCACCGTGCATGCGAGTCGTCCCGGGGAAGCGCTCCGCGAAGGGCGTGACCGAGGGCTCCACGTCGATGGCGCCGTACCCCATCGTGCCGATGCCGAGCGGCGCCGGGAGCCGCGCCTCCGCGACGCCCGCGCGCAGCGGCCCCGGGTCGGGCAGCACCTCACGCGTGCGCATGCGCGGGCCCGCGTCCTGCCCCGCGTCTTCGGGTGGGCTCGCGTCGCTCGGCGCGGGCGCGCCATCACACGCGGAGAAGACCAGGATCGTCAGGAGGCAGGCGAAGCGCATCCACCGAGGGTAGCGCAGCTTCAGCCGACGTCGGCTTCGTCGTCGACGTCGAGCGCGCGGGAGATCGATCCGGTCTTGGCGCGCTCCGACTGGGCGACCGCCTGGCGCGTGATCCCGAGGATCTCCGCCGCCGCCGACTGGCTCTCGTCGACCGCGCCGAGCACCTGGTCGAGGAAGAGATCGCGGATCGCGGCCAGCGTCTCGCGGACCGGCCCCGCGTGAGGCGCGAACGCGCGCAGGTGCGGCACGACGTCCGGCCGCGTGTCGGCCATCGCGCGCGCATGCGTCATCACGTCTTGCGGCTGCGGGCGCGTCGCCAGGAGGCGCCGGACGCCGAGCTGCCCGAGCAGGAACGCCTCGTGAGGCATGAGCCGGTGGCTCCAGACCCCCACCGCGGGCGCGGGCGACGCGTTGACGACGCTCCGGACGAGCCCGAAGCAGTCGGGGGTGGGCAGCGCGGCGAGATCCACGAGCGCCACCTCGGGGCGGTTGCACTCCACGACGCGGAGCGCGCCGGAGGTCGAGGTCGCGACGTGCACGGCGACATCCAGGTCGGCGAGCTTGCGCGCGACGCGGCGACACCAGCTGGTGTCCTCGTGGACCAACAACACGCCCTGCACTTCGATGGTCATGGCCGCCTCGGGACTCGTCTCCTCCTGGCAGACTGCCAAGAGGGGCTCCCGGTCGGTACCCGACTTAAGTCCCGTTTTCCGCTGGAATCCGCTGAGGGAGGATTTCAGTCGACTCGGACTTGAGCCGAAGCGCTTCGCGTACGGCCGCACAGAGCTCGTCAGGGTGGAATGGCTTGCGGAGAAAGTGCCGTGATTTCAACTCGATCGTCTCACGCAGGTCCGCGTCCGCGTACCCGGAGACGAAGAGCACGGCCGCGTCCGGGACGATCTCGCGGAGCGCCTCCACGAGCGCGGGCCCGTTCATCTCCGGCATCATCACGTCGCTGACGACCACGTCGACGCCGCCCAGCGCCGCCGCCAGACGCAGGGCCTTGGCGGGCGTCTCGGCCGCCACGACGCGATAGCCCTCCGGCTCCAGGCCGAGGGCCAGGGTCTGAAGGACCAGCGGGTCGTCATCGACCACGAGCACCGTCGTACGCAGCATCTCCCCGGACGCGGTGGCGCTTTGCGACTCGTTCCGGTCCCGGGAGGCGCCGATGACCATCGCGCCCAGCTCCGGCCGCCGCTCGCTGCGGGGGAACGAGAGCTCGACGCTCGTCCCGCGGCCGAGCTCGCTGTCGATGTGGAGCTGGCCGCCCGACTGCTCGACGAACCCGTACACCATCGCGAGCCCGAGCCCGGTCCCCTTGCCGCGCTCCTTGGTGGTGAAGAAGGGCTCGAGCGCGTTCTCCCGGACCTCACGGCTCATGCCCGCGCCGTCGTCCCGCACCTCCACCACGACGCGCCCCTCCCGCACCGCGCTCCGCAAGACGAGGTGACCGCCCGCCGGCATCGCGTCGCGCGCGTTGAGGGCGAGGTTCACCACCGCCTGCTCGAGCAGCCCGCGGTCGAGGTGAACCACGCCCGGCCGCGCGTCGAGGACCAGCTCGACGCGGACGTGATCGCCGATCAGCCGCCGCAGCATCGGCGCGAGGGCGTCGAGGGCGACGTCGACGTCGAAGACCTCGAGCTGCGTGCTCGACTGGCGCGAGAAGGCGAGCAGCTGGTTGGTCAGCCGGCTCGCACGATCGGTCACCTGCGCGAGCATGTCGATCTCGCGGCCCGCCTCGCCTTCGTCGACCTTCAAAGAGAGGAGCTGGATGGTGCCGACCATCACCGTCAGCATGTTGTTGAAGTCGTGCGCGATGCCGCCCGCGAGCCGCCCGATGGCCTCCATCTTCTGCGACTGTCGGAGCGACTGCTCGAGGCGCTCCCGGTCGCCCATCGCGCGCGCGAGCTGCAGCGCGACCGACACCTGGTAGGACAGCGCGAAGAGCACATCGAGGTCTTCGTCTTCGAACGCCGGCTGGTCGCCGTCGCGCTCCAGGTAGAGGCCGCCCACGACCTCTCCGCGGAGCCAGAGCGGCACGGCGACCGCGCGCGGCGCGTCGTCCTTCTCCGAGCCCCGCGTGCGCAGCATGCCCGCCTCGCGCGCTCCATCGACCAGCGCCCGCACGTCCTGCGGTGGCTCGTCCCAGGCGGCCCCACGCTGCCGCGCGCAGATCAGCGCCGCCCCGCGCGCCGACTCCGCGTCGAATACGAGCAGCCCGCGCGCCGCGTCGAGCGAGCTCACGACCTCGTCCAGGAAGAGCCGGCCCTGCTCCTCCACCGCCGGCTGCCGCGTCGCCACCTCGAACAGGTGAAGGAGCGTCTGGAGCTGCCGGCGGTGCGAGGCCTGCGACGTGACGACGCTCGGGCGACGCGCGCTCGAGGAGCGGGACGCGGAGATCTCCAGCTCCTCGCAGATGAGCCGCTCCCAGCTGAGCGCCTTGGCGTCGCGCGCGATCGTCAGGGCGATCCGCGCGCGCTGCTCGGCCGACGCGCGGTGGGCTTCGTCGCGCAGCATGTGGGCGCGGATGCGCTCCGCCTGGAAGCGCGCCCAGACGCACTTCTCCTGGTCGGCGAGCACGTCGGCCTCCGCGAGCCGGGCGCGCGCCTTGTCGAGGTCGCCACTCAACCATCGCACGGCGCCTTCCAGGACGAGCGCGTGCGCGCGGTAGAGCGGGAAGCGCGCGGAGGCCAACACTTCGGCCACCGCCTTCTTCAGCCGCGCGAGCGGAGCGCCGCGATCCGGGGCGAGGATCGTCTGGCGCAGCCGGGCGTACGCGACGGAGACGTAGTGCTCGAAGAGGATCGGGTGCGCGGTCCGGGCCGACTGTTTTCCTTGCGCGAAGAGCGCGACGTGCGCCTCGAACTCGGCGCCCAGCTCATCGGACTCCAGAAAGCGGCGCGTCACGGGTCCCCAGGCCGCGGTCCGCGGGAAGCCCCGCAGGTCCTCGCGTGCGGGGAGCGCGGGCGCCGCGCCCTGGGCCACTGCCTCGTGTGCCCGAAGACAGAGCTCCGCCACGTGCGCCGCCGGCGGGGGGGCGTTCAGGCGCCGGGCACGCGCAGTCGCAACTCGCAGCAGCGGAACCGCGTGCGTGGGCTCGCCGCGCACGGATTCGATCGCGTGGGTCGTCTGGCCACACAAGCAGAGCTCGCCCACCTCCATCCAGCGCCCATGACGCAACACGGTCTTGGAGAGCCTCGCGAGCCCTTGGTCGAAGTCTCCGAGGAAGCAGCTCGCCATGCCGCGCATCTGCGAGCAGAAGGCCAGCACGTCGAGCTGACCGGTCTCGCGCGCGATGCGCATGCCTTCGTCCGCGTGACGTCGGCTCTCGTCGCGGCGCCCCATGATCGCGAGGGCCGTCGCCACCATCGCCTCGCTGCGGGCGCGTGCGGGCGTGGACCCCAGCCGCCGCGAGAGCCGGTACGCCCTCACGGTGCTCTGCAGCAGTCGCAGTGGCCGCTCGTACTCCTCACCCAGCCGGGCGTTCTGGTAGTGCAGGTCGCACAGGATGCCGAGCCGCCCCGCCTCCTGGGGGCCCGCGAGCGTCGTTCGTCTCGGCACCAACCGCCAGGCGGAGCCCGCCAGCGCCCGTGGGCTCTCTGCGGGGAGGCGCTCACTGAGCGCCGCGAAGGCGCGAGACAGCTCGGACCAGGCCGCCTCCCCGTGCCCGACCTGCTGATGAACCCAGGCGCACCGCCCGTGGAGCCGCGCGCGCGCTTCGGCGGTGGCGGCCGAG
>SHBB01000528.1 GCA_004213565.1 Sandaracinaceae bacterium | reverse complement strand
CCCCTCCCCACGACCGGCTTCGGATACGTCGAGACCTACGGCGGGTTCTTCTACGACGATCGCGACGGCGCCCACCGCGTTGGCCTACGCGACGGCGACTCCGTCGTGATCCCTCCCGGAGACCTGTCCTCCACGCTCGAGGCGCTCTACCGCGCCGTCGCCCCCCGCGGGTATGTGGAGGACGTGAGGTGAAGCCGACAAACCCGAGTTTTCCGACTGGGAATGTGTGCTAATGGAGGGGCCATGGGCTGGGAGGCCTGGTTTACCGTCGTCGTCACGCTGGTCATGGTCGTCGCCATGGCTCGCAACGTCGCGGGCCCCGACTTCGTGCTCCTCGGCGGGCTGACCCTGCTCGTGACCACGGGCGTGGTCCCGCTCGAGCGCGCCACCATCGGCTTCTCGAACGAGGGCATGCTCACCGTGGCCGCGCTCTTCGTGGTGGCCGCGGGCGTGCGCGACACGGGCGGCCTCGACGCCATCTTGCGACGCCTGCTCGGCCGCCCGAAGGGGCTGACCAGCGCGCAGCTGCGCCTGATGACCCCGGTCGCGCTCATCAGCGGCTTCCTCAACAACACCCCCGTCGTCGCGATGATGGTCCCGGTGGTCACCGACTGGGCGCGCCGCGTGCAACTCCCGCTGTCCCGCCTCCTGATCCCGCTGAGCTACGCCTCGATCCTCGGCGGCACCTGCACCCTCTTCGGCACCAGCACCAACCTCGTGGTCTACGGGATGCTCCGGGACCACGACGCGAGCATCAGCCTCGGCCTCTTCGACATCGCCGTGCTCGGCCTCCCCGCGGTGCTCGTCGGCATGGTCTACATCCTGCTCGCCGCGCCCCACCTGCTCCCCGACCGCGCGCGCTCGACGCAGCTCATCGAGCGCCCGCGCGAGTACTCGGTGTCGATGCGCGTCACGCCGGAGTCTCCGATCGTCGGGCAGACCATCGAGGACGCGGGGCTGCGCCAGCTGCCGGGGCTGTTCCTGGTCGAGATCGAGCGGGAGAGCGAGCTGATCCCCGCCGTCGCGCCCGAGACGCGGATCCACGCGGGCGATCACCTGCTCTTCGTCGGCGCGGTCGACTCGGTGGTCGATCTGCGTCGGATCCGGGGGCTCGTGCCCACCTCCGATCAGGTCGACCACCTGATGGAGGCCCGCCCGGACCGCGAGCTGCTCGAGGCGGTGGTCGCGCGCACCTCCTCGCTCTCGGGCCAGAGCGTGCGCGACAGCCGATTCCGGACCCGCTACGGCGCCGCGATCATCGCCGTCCACCGCGACGGCGACCGGGTCGTCGGCAAGGTCGGCGACATCGTGCTCGCGGCCGGCGACGTGCTGCTGCTCGAGGCGCCGCCCAGCTTCTACCGCCGCCATCGGCACGACCCGGGCTTCGCGCTGGTCACCCCGGTCGAGGAGTCGGTGCCGCCGAACCACCGCAAGGCGCCCATCGCGCTCGGCCTGCTCGCCTCGATGGTGATCCTGAGCGCGAGCGGGATGCTGCCGCTCCTCACCGCCGCCCTCGTCGCCGCGGGGCTCATGCTCGCCACGGGCTGCCTCAAGGGGACGGTCGCGCGCCGCTCGCTCGACGTGCGCGTGCTGCTCGCCATCGCGGCCGCGTTCGGGGTCGGCGCGGCCCTCGAAGACAGCGGCGCCGCGGGCGCGATCGGGCGAGGGCTGGTGGACATCGCGGTGCCGCTGGGCCCCGTCGCCGTGCTCGGCGCGATCTACTTCGCGACGATGGTCTTGACCGAGCTGGTCACGAACAACGCCGCCGCCGCGCTCATGTTCCCCATCGTGGCCGCCGCGTGCGACGCGTCGAGCCTCCCGCTCGTCCCCGCCGCGCTGGTGACGATGATGGCCGCCTCCGCGAGCTTCAGCACGCCCATCGGCTACCAGACCAACCTCATGGTCTACGGCCCCGGCGGCTACCGCTTCAGCGACTTCCTCCGCTTCGGCATCCCGCTGCAGCTCCTGCTCGGCACCGTCGTGGTGACCGTCGCGAGCCTCCTCTGGCTCTGAGACTCGCTCTCCCAGGCCCGAGCTCGGCGCCCGCGACGAGGCGCGTACGAAGGGCATGCGCTCGTGCCGGACTGGGCGAGTCCTGCGCCGCGCGCGCTCGGCGTGCAGGGAAGAGGCGCCGGCACGCTCCCTGCTAAACTCGGGCCGATGACTCGCTTCGGCACACTGCCCCTCCTCGCCGCTGCTCTGCTCGCGGGCTGTCCGGGCCCCGAGCCGGTCGACACCACCTGGACACCCGCGTTCGACGCCGCGGGCGAGGGCTGGCTCATGAACGTCTGGGGCCCCGCAGAGGACGACATCTACGCGGTGGGGGGCGGCATCGACGACGGCAACATCATGCACTTCGACGGCGAGACCTGGACGCGCATGTCGCACCCCGAGACGCCGCTCTTGAACTGGGTCTTCGGCTTCGGCGCGGACGACCTCCACGTGGTCGGGAACGACGGCACGATCCTGCACTGGGACGGATCCTCGTGGAGCGCGGTCGAGAGCCCGACGGACCAGGATCTCTGGGGCGTCTGGGGCGCGGCGCCGGATGACGTGTGGGCCGTGGGAGGCACCGCGCGTCGCCCAGGCGGCGTGCCCACGGTCATCCACTACGACGGAACGACGTGGTCGGTGGCCGAGACGCCGACGCCGATGCGCGAGAACGTCTTCGCGTTCTTCAAGGTCTGGGGCTCGAGCGCGAGCGACGTCTACGTGGTGGGCGACGCCGGCATCGTGCTGCACTGGGACGGGGCCGCGTGGGAGGAGCTGTTCGTCGGCGCGATGGACGACCTCGTCGCGGTGTGGGGCCTCGGCCCCGACTTCGTCGTCGCGGTGGGCGGTCGCGGCAACGGCATCGTGTCGTTCTTCGACGGCGAAGACTGGCGGAGCGAGTTCGTCTCGCCGCTGCCGGGCCTCAACGGCGTCTGGATGCGATCTCCGGACGAGGTCCACGTGGTGGGCAACCGGGGCACCCTCGCGGTGTTCGATCCGGCGACGTTCACCTTCGAGGAGCCGCCCGTCACGACCACCCTCGACTACCATGCAATTCACGGAAATGGCTCTACCCTGTATGCCGTCGGCGGGAACCTGGCCTTCCCGAGCGGCCCGATGGGCGTGGCGTTCCGCCGAGACCTGGAAGAGAACGAGTGATGATCTCCCCGCGAACGAAGCAGTCGATCTTCGCGTACGCCCTCACCGCGCTGGCGGGCTGCGTCCTGGTGGGCTGTCCCGGCCCCGAACCCGAAGTGCCCGACGACATCTTCGGTGAGATGGGCGAAGTCGCGCCCTGGGCGAGCCCCGCGCAGCGCGAGGCGTTCGAGCGAGGCCGTGAGGTCGCGCGTCGACGCTTCTCTCCCGAGGAGGGCCTGGGGCCGCACTTCAACGTCAGCTTCTGCGGCGGCTGCCACGAGCGCCCCGTGCTCGGCGGCGGCGGACCCCGCTATCGCAACTTCCTGCTCATCCAGACGGAGCTGCCGGACGGCACCGTGCAGGCGGTCGGCGTCAACGGCATCCAGCCGCAGTACGCGCTCGAGGACGGACGCCACGCGACCCCGGACGGCGCCGACATCGTCGCCACCCGCAACGCCATCCCCTTCTTCGGGGCGGGCCTGATGGCCGAGATCCCGGCCGCGTCGATCGAGCGCTACGCCGACCCGGAGGACGCCGACGGCGACGGAATCAGCGGCCGCCCCAACTACGACCAGGGCTTCGTCGGTCGCTTCGGCCGCAAGTCGCAGACGGTGAGCGTCGAGGGTTTCATCCGCGGCCCCCTCTTCAACCACCTCGGCATCACGAGCGACCCGCTGCCGAGCGACCGCAAGGCGCAGCTCCCCGTCCCGAGCTCCGTGAGCGACGTGGGCGGCACGCGCGAAGGGCTCACCGACGGCGTCGGCGCGGTCACGCTCGGGCAGGCCGCGGCGCCCGACTCGCCCATCACCGACGACGACGGCGTCGCCGACCCCGAGCTGTCCGAGGACGCGCTCTTCGACGTGGTCAGCTTCTCGATGCTGCTCGCGGTGCCGCGCCCGGACGCGCCGACCCCGGACAGCGAGGCCGGCCTCGAGCTCTTCCGCGAGATCCGCTGCGACGCCTGCCACGTCGAGACGCTCGAGAGCCCCCGCGGCCTCGTGCCGCTCTACAGCGACCTGCTGCTCCACGACATGGGCGAGGAGCTCGCCGACGGCATCCGCATGGGCATCGCGACGGGCAGCGAGTTCCGCACCCAGCCGCTCTGGGGCGTGGCCCCCGTCGGCCCGTACCTGCACGACGGCCGCGCCGACACGCTCGACGAGGCGATCCGCCTGCACGGCGGCGAGGCGGCTGACATCGCGGCCTCGTACGCGGCCTTGTCCGACGGCGAGCGCGCGCAGATCCTCGCTTTCCTCGAGTCCCTGGGCGGCCGGGAGCTGATCAGCGAAGGCCTCATCCCGCCGGGCGAGACGGCGCCCAGCGGCGACGCGTACGGCGCCCCGCTCCCGGGCACCGACGCCGAGCGCTTCGAGGAGGGCCGACGCCTCTTCGATCGTGACTTCGGCCTCGGCCAGGGCCTCGGCCCGGGCTTCAACGGCGACTCCTGCCGCGCCTGCCACTTCGACCCCGTGGTGGGCGGCGCCGGCCCGATCGACCTCAGCGTCACGCGCCAGGCCATCTTCGACGGCGGCGCCATGATGGCCCCGGCGATGGGCACGATGGCGCACCGCCACAGCCGCGACGCGGCCCGGCCCGCCATCGATCCGATGAGCAACTTCTTCGAGCTGCGCCAGACCCCGTCGATCCTCGGGCTGGGGCTCATCGACCAGATCCCGGAGGCGAACATCCTCGCCAACGAAGATCCGGACGACCTCGACGGCGACGGGATCCGCGGCCGGGCGCACCGGCTCGGAGACGGGCGGCTCGGGCGCCTGGGCTGGAAGGCCGACGTGCCCAACCTGGCCGAGTTCGCGCGCGACGCGATGTTCAACGAGGTCGGCGTGACGTTGCCCGACCAGGAGGGCCTGACCTTCGGCGGCAGCACCGACGACGACGGCGTCGCGGACCCGGAGATCAGCACGGAGGAGCTCGAAGCGCTGACCTTCTTCATGGCCCAGCTCGCCCCGCCTCCGCGTCAGCGAACCGACATGGCGCTCGAGGATCGCGGCGAGATGATCTTCGCCGACGTGGGCTGCGCGAGCTGCCACCGCGCGCTGGAGCTGGAAGACGGGACGCCGGTCGCGCTCTACAGCGATCTCCTCCTCCACGACGTCTTCCCGGACGGCGCGGTCGGCATCGGCTCCGGCGACGCGTCGGGACGCGAGATCCGCACCCCGCCGCTCTGGGGCATCGGAGAGACGGCGCCCTACATGCACGACGGCCGCGCGAGCACGCTCGAGGCGGCGGTGGCGGCTCACTTCGGCGAAGCGAGCGGGAGCGCGGAGAGCTTCGCGGCCCTCTCCGCCGAGGACCGCGCGGCGGTGCTCGCCTTCCTCCGCTCGCTCTGATTCAGCGGCTCCTGCCGCCGACGGCCACCGCGAGCGCGGCGACGGCGGCGGCGAGGGTCAGCCAGAGCCCCATGCCCGTGGTGGCGAAGAAGACCTTCACCATCTGGAAGCCGAGGTAGCCGAACACCCCGGCCCCGAACCCGAACCCGACGAGCCGGGCCTTGTCGCTCCCGGTCGCGCCCGCGATCAGCATCGCCAGGCCGCCGAGCGGCAGGGCGATCAGCGCGGCCCGCATCGTCCAGGGCACGTGCTCGGCGACCATGATCTCCCAGCCCGAGGCGCTGACGAGCCCCCCGAGATCGAGGAACGGGAGGAAGAACGAGACCACGGCCGCGAGGCCGGCGGTGAGGAGGAGGCCGTTCTGAGTCGTGCGCGTCATGGGCCGGTCTACGGCGGTGGAGGGCGGGGCCTTCCCCTCGGTTGGGAGACTCGCGCAGAAGCGTCATGAGTGGCTGTCCGCGAGGCTCCGCTGGCGAGGCCGAGTCTGGGGCCGCGTCTGAGGCCGTGTCCGGCACCGAGTCCGCATCCGCCACCGCGTCCGAGTCCGAGTCCGAGTCCGCTTCCGCTTCCGCTTCCGCCTCCGCGTCCGAGTCCGAGTCCGGGTCCGCCTCCGAGTCCGGGTCCGAGTCCGAGTCCGAGTCCGCCTCCGAGTCCGCGTCCGAGTCCGCCTCCGCTTCGCAGCGTCTCGGGCTCGAAGTCGTCGCCGAACTCCACAGCGGCCACACCGACCCGGACCGTGCAACGCGCGGGCGACGCGCTCGCCTTCGCCGGCACCAGCTCCACGAGCTGCGTCGGCAAAGGCGCCTCCGCCTGTTCCGCCCCGAGCCCCCGCCTCGCCAGATTCTTCCAGGCGTTCAGTGAACGGCCGTGCACGCCGTGCGCCTGCGCCCACTCCTTCAGGGGCAGGCCCGACCCCTTCACCCTCGCGAGGAGCCTCCGCGCCTCCGACTCGCTCTCGACCTTCCGCAGCTTCGTCACGATCACCTCCGCAGTCCGAAGAAGCGGAAGAGCCTGCGGCCGCGCTCATTCGAGGTCATCCCGGCGTCGCCGATGGCCCACTCCGCTTCCGCTTCCGCTTCCGAGTCCGCCTCCGAGTCCGCTTCCGAGTCCGAGTCCGCTTCCGAGTCCGCCTCCGCCTCCGCTTCCGAGTCCGAGTCCGCCTCCGAGTCCGAGTCCGCCTCCGAGTCCGGGTCCGCCTCCGCGTCCGAGTCCGCCTCGGCATCCGAAACCGCACTACTGAGCCCGAGCCCGACTCGGCCTCACTGTGGGTCCGTAGCCGAGTCCATGTCCGCTCCGAGGCCGCGGCTGCGGCTGCGGGAGCGGAAGCGGCGGCGGAGAGCGGCGGCGGAGAGCGGCGGCGGCTGCGGAAGCGGAAAGCGGCGGCGGATGCGGCGGCGGAAAGCGGCGGCGGATGCGGCGGCGGATGCGGCCGCGGAAGCGGCGGCGGCGGCGGATGCGGATGCGGGGAGCGGGAGCGGGAGCGGGAGCGGGAACGGGAACGGGAGCGGGAGCGGGAGCGGGAGCGGGAGCGGGAACGGGAGCGGGAGCGGGAGCGGGAGCGGCAGCGGGGACGGGAACGGGAACGGGAACGGGAACGGGAGCGGGAACGGGAACGGGAGCGGGAGCGGGAGCGGGAACGGGAACGGGAACGGGAACGGGAACGGGAGCGGGAGCGGGAACGGGAGCGGGAGCGGGAGC
>SHBB01000527.1 GCA_004213565.1 Sandaracinaceae bacterium | reverse complement strand
CTTCGCTCGGCGTCGCTTCGCTCGCTGTCGCTTCGCTCGCGCTTTCGCTTCGCTCGCTTTCGCTTCGCTCGCTGTCGCTTCGCTCGCTGTCGCTTCGCTCGCCGTCGCTTCGCTCGCCGTCGCCTCGCTCGCGCCGGGGGGGCCGCTGCGGCTCGCGCTTCGGCCGCGAAAGTTGGGCGGCCGCTGCCGCGCCAGGGCCGGGGCGCGGGCGGATCGGGGGGCGGGTTTCGAGTATGCTCCGCGGCCCATGGCGCGACCCCTCATCTTGATCTCGAACGACGACGGCGTGGCGGCGCAGGGCATCCGGTCGCTGCGGGAGGCGCTCTCGCCGCTGGCGGACCTGGTGGTGGTGGCGCCGGACCGAGAGCAGTCGGCGAACAGCCACTCGCTGACGCTGCATCGGCCGCTGCGACACCGGACGCTCGAGGAGCACGTGCACTCGGTGGACGGGACGCCGGCCGACTGCATCTACGTGGCGCTCTACCGGAAGCACTTCCTGCCGCGCTGGCCGGACCTGGTCGTGAGCGGCATCAACCACGGCTACAACCTCGGGACGGACATCTTCTACTCGGGCACGGTGGCCGCGGCCCGCGAGGCGGCGCTGCGCGGCATCCCGTCGATGGCCTTCTCGCTCGGGCCGCAGGGGTCGTTCGAGCGCGCGGCGGAGGCGGCGGCGCTGCTGGTCGCGAAGATGCTCGAGGCGCCGGGCACGGAGGAGGGCGAGCGCGGCGCGCTGCTCAACGTGAACTTCCCGCCCCAGGCGCCCTTCGGGGGCGTGCGGGCCACGCGGCTCGGGCGGCGCGTCTATCTGGACGAGGTGGACGTGCGGCAGGATCCGCGCGGCAAGGAGTACTTCTGGATCGGTGGGCCGAAGGCGCACCACGAGCCGGTGGACGGCTCGGACACGGAGGCGGTGGACGCGGGCTTCATCAGCGTCACGCCGCTGAGCATCGACGCGACCGACGCCGACGACCTGGGCCTCGCGGCCTGGGTGGCGGGCCCGGGCGCAGGGGAGGGTGGAGAGTGAGCGACGATCGAATCGACATGCTGCGGGCCCACGTGCGCGACGTCCCGGACTTCCCCCAGGAGGGGATCGTGTTCAAGGACATCACGCCGCTGCTGGCCGCGCCGAAGGCGTTCACCGCGTGCCTGGACCTGTTCGCGGAGCGCTGGGCGGGCGAGCGCGTGGACTCGGTGATCGGCATCGAGAGCCGAGGCTTCATCTTCGGGGCCGCGCTCGCGGCGCGGATGAGCGCGAGCTTCATCCCCGCGCGCAAGCCGGGGAAGCTCCCGCGCGAGACCGACCGGGTGGAGTACGCGCTCGAGTACGGGACGGACGCGCTGGAGCTGCACGCGGACGCGCTCGAGAAGGGGGAGCGCGTGGTCATCATCGACGACGTCATCGCGACCGGAGGCACCGCGGCGGCGAGCCTGCAGCTCGCGCGGCGACAGGGCGCCGAGGTGCTCGGCGTCGGCTTCGTGATCGAGCTCGGCTTCCTGAACGGCAAGGCCCGCCTCGACGGGACCGACGTCTACTCGCTGATCACTTATTGAAGCAGCTATAGAAGGTCGGCGTCCTCGTCGGTCATCAGGCCGCCGCCCTCGTCGTCGCCCTCTTCGGCCGGCGCCTCTCCGCCGCCCGTCTCCTCGGGCGGGCCGCGCGTCTCCTCGGGGCAGGCGTAGGCGCGCCCTCGTCCCCGGAAGTACGGCTCGCCGTTCGAGCGCTCGCGCTCCTCGGCCTGCTCGAGCACGACGTGGGTGCCGCCCATCGCGCCGGCCTTGTTGCGCAAGAGGATCGCCAGCTCGTCGCGCGAGCCAGGCATGGCCGCGTCCGGCGGGATGCCGATGCGGACGTCCCCGAGCAGGTTGCACCCGGTCGGCATGTCGACGTCCGACACGTTCTGCACCTGGGTGCCCTCGTCGGTGAGCACCACCCCGGTCGAGCAGCCCGCCAGCGCGAGCGCGATGAAGGTTCCGATCAGCCGCATGCGTCCTCCCGAGGGCGAGCCTATCAGCACGCGGCAGAGATGCGCGCGATGGATCGCCGAGCGCGCGCGGCGGCCCGTGCGGAGCGGGGCGCCCGTGCCATGCTGCTCCGCCATGTCGCCGGCGATCGAAGTGCTGCATCGCGATCCGACCCTCGTCATCTGCGCGCGAGGGCCGTTGATGGTGGCGAACTGGTGGGAGGCGCCGAGCGAGGCGCAGATGCGCCTGCTCCAGGGGCTCGCCGACGCGCGCGAGCCGCGTTTTCCGGGGGGCACGGCCTACGCCCAGTTCGTCCTGGCCGGGACGCCGAGCTTCTCGCCGGACGTCCGGAAGCGGGCGGAGGAGCTGACGACCCAGCACTTCTCGCTGGGCATCGCCCACGTGATCGAGATGGGCGGGCTGGCCGGCGCCGCGGTGCGCGCGTTCCTCGGCGGGCTGCTGCTCCTGACGCGCGGCAGCAAGCCGATGAAGGTCTTCGCCGAGTCGTCGCCCGCCGCAGACTGGATGGCGCGATGTCTGCGGATGGGCGGGGAGCCGGGTTGGTCGACCGACGACGTCCTCGCGCTGCGTGAGCGCGCGGCGCGCGAGCGACCCGCGTCGGTCTGAGCACTCCCGAGAGGATTCGAACCTCTGACCAATGGCTTAGGAAGCCACTGCTCTATCCATCTGAGCTACGGGAGCGAGGAACCGGCGTATAGCATGCACGGAGCCGCGGCTCATGAGGCGCGCGCATTTCACGCGCCGCCAGGTCAGGAGAAATTAGCGGAACCGCGCCGGCTTCCTCGGCACCATGAGCGCATGACCCGCTCCCGAACCCACTGGCTCGCCCCCCTCCTCGCCTCCTGCCTCTGCGCGTGCACGGGCACCGTCGAGGGCGAAGGCGACGCCGCGCTCCGCGATGGGGGGCGCGCGCGAGCCGACGGCAGCACGCCGGCGCGCGACGGCGGCGAGGCGACGCCCGACGGCGAGGTCCCGCGCGACGACGCCGGGCCGATGGCGGACGCGGGCCCGGGGGAGGGCTGGCTCCGCGATCGCTACCCGGGAGACGAGGGCATCGCGGACGATCCGGCGGTGCTCTTCCACGACGACTTCGAGGCCGGCTGGGGCCGCTGGGATCGGCCGACGGCCGACACGCGCTACCTGCACCTGGAGTCCGGCCCGCAGGCGCACGCGGGCGAGCGATACCTGCGCTCCACCGTCACCGTCGCCGACCTCGCCGACGACATGTACATCTCCTCGTCGACCCACGTGCGGCACGCGCCGGTGGACGAGATCTGGTGGCGGGTGCACGTCCGCTTCCCCGTCCTCGCCGCGAACCCGCATCACTGGATGCGCTTCTCCGCCGGGGACGAGACGTGGGGCTCGAGCGGGCGCGCCAACACGGTGCCGCCCGGGGACCGCGGCTTCTGGTTCGACTTCGACGCGAACACCGCCGACCAGTTCAACTTCTACGCGTACTGGCACCAGATGCGCTCGGGGCGCTGCAACGACGGGAGCACGACGCCCGGCTGCGACGGCGACCAGGGCACGACCTATCACTACGGCAACGTCTTCCGTCCGCCGGACCAGACGCCCTTTCCCCGCGACCGCTGGTTCTGCGTGGAGATCCACGCGCGCGCGAACACCCCGGGGGTGCAGGACGGCGAGCTGAGCTTCTGGATCGACGACGCGCCGGTCGGCGACTACCGCCCGGGTCACCCCGACGGGACCTGGCTCCGCGCGCAGTTCCACACGGGCGGGTGCGAGTTCAGCGCCTGCACGCCGCCGGCGCCGTTCGAGGGATTCGACTTCCGCACGAGCGAGGACGTCGACTTCCGCGAGCTGTTCCTCGACGCCTACTACGAGCGGGACTCGAACCGGCGGCGGCGCGAGCAGATGGAGGCGATGGGGCTCACCGTCTCCGACGAGCACACCATCCTCTACGACGACGTGGTCATCGCCACCGAGCGCATCGGCTGCCGCCGCTGAATCACTCCACCGCGCCGAGATCGAAGCGGTCGATCGTCTCCCCGGTGCGGGAGACGACCCGCGCGCGCGCCGCCTCGCCGTCGATGTCGATGAGCACGAAGTGTTGCCGCGCGTCGAAGGCGGCGACGTCGCTCGCCCACGGCACCTCACGGGCCTGGGCGTAGTAGGGCGCGCCCGCGCCGCCGCTGATGATCTGCCAGAGCGGCCGCTCGAGGCCGTCGACGAGCCCGCCGTGCACCCGCGTGCGGCTGTAGTTGTGCTCGTCGCCGTGAAAGACGGCCGCGACCCCGTGCTCGGAGAGGACGCGGAAGAAGCGGTCCCGGCGGGCGACCATCTCGGGATGGCGCCCCTCCCACCACATGCCGTCCTGCACGTGGCCGCCGTTGGGGAAGCCGGGCTCGTGGGTGAAGACGAAGAGGTGGCGCTGGCCCCGCTCCCGCGCCGCGGCGAGGTCGGCCTCGAGCCACGCGAGCTGCGTGTCGTCGATCCAGCCCTCGCCCTGGCCTCGATCCGCGGCGGGGTGGTCGTCCCGCCAGAAGTGCGACCGCCAGAAGTAGTTCGTGTTGACCACCGCGAGGTGCGCGGGGCCCGCGTCGAAGGAGTAGACGTTCTCGGTGTACGGGGGCGCGCCCTCGGGCGCCGAGGGGCCGTTGTCGGGGTTCACGAAGTGTTCTCCGAAGAGGGCCTCCATGCTGGTCGGGCTCACCGCGCCCACCGCCCAGCCGGGCGTCCAGTACTCGATGAGCGCCTCGTGGTTGCCCATCGCCTCGTAGATCGGCATCGACGCCGCCACGGGCTCGGTCGCCTTCTGCCACGCGCGCAGCTCGTAGCGCACCGACCCGGCGTGGGTGCGGTAGCCGTCGATGAGGTCGCCGACGAAGACCGTGAAGCGCGCCCCCTCGCGCAGCGCGCCGAGCATCAGGTCCCCGAGCACCTGCCGGTTGGTGCCCGCGTACTGCTCGTCCGCGGTGCCGAGCCCGCTGCGGCTGTCGCTCATGACCGCGAAGCGGACGGCGGTGTCCTCGTCGGGGGCCGGCCACGTCGCGAAGGTGGCGCTCCGCCCGAGAGAGATGCGCCCGCGGCCGTCGGCGACGAGCGGCAGGTAGCGGTAGCGCGTGCCCGGGGTCAGCCCGGTCAGCGACAGCTCGTGTCGGCTGCTCACCTCGGCCCGGGCCTGGCGGACGCGGCCGCCCTCGCGGCGCAGGGCCACGAGCGCCGCCGTCGGGACGTCGGTCTCGAAGCTGATCGTCGCGCTCTCGTGATCGACGCGGTCGACGAAGGGCCCGAGCACCACCGTCGGCAGCTGCGCCAGCTCGCTCTCCGCCGTGCAGGGGAGGGGGGCGCAGCTGAACGCGGTGCGGCCGTCGTGGACGCGGGTCGTGCCGTGGCTCGGGTCCAGGGCCTCGACGCGCCAGCGGAGCAGGCCGTGGCCGCGGGTCAGGGTCCGCCCGACGTCGTACTGCTCCCGCAGGAGCCCTCGCAGATCGAAGCGCACGGTGTGCGCGCCCTCCTCGATCGCGAGATCCGTCGACACGCGCCGGAGGCGAGCGAGGGCGAACGGATCCTCCGGCACCTCCGCGCCGTAGTAGACGCTCACCGCGGGCACGGCGCGGGTCACCGCGAACCGCACCGTGACCGTCCCGTCCGCGGCGATCGTGGCCCGCGGCGCGCGTCGGAACAGGCGCGGGTTGACCGTCGCGCGCGGCCCGCGCTCGGCGGGCTCGGGCTCCTCCACGAGCGCGCGGGTGTCCATCTCGCCCGGCGTCACCTGCGGGCCCGTCGGCGTCTCGTCGGCGAGCTCCTCCGGCTCGGCCCCGTAGTCGGGGGGCCCCTCGAAGCGGCTCGGATCCGCCGACGCGACGAGCGCCCGGCGCAGCTCGTCGATCAACGCGTCGTCGAAGGGCGCAGGAGTCGAGAGCGCGTCGAGGGGCGAGAGGGGGCTGTCGGGGGAGGAGGCGCTCCCCTCCGCTTCCGCCGCTCCGGGGCCGCCTCGCGGCGTGCGCGCGGGGGCGCGGTCGTCGCAGGCGCCGAGCGCGAGGAGGGCGAGGCCGAGGGAGGCGGAGAGGCGCATCGCGCGAAGGGTCGCCGAGCGAGCCCTCCCGAGCAACGCCTCGCGACGCCTTGCAGCGCCGCCGGGCTTCCGGCAGAACCTGAAGTCGTGCCGTCTCGCCTCCGCCTCGCCGTGATCTCGTCTGCCGCGCTCGCCCTGGCGCTGGCCCTCGCACTGACAGGGTGCCGCTCCGCGGACCTGTCCCCGTCCGACGCCCCGTCCCCCGACGGCGCGGTCCGGGTGGTCGAGCCTGCCGCCCCGGACGCGGGCGTCGAGCCCGACGCGTTCGTGCCGCCCGTCGACGAGCCGAGCGTGCGCATCGACTCGCCGAGCGACGGCGCGGTCTTCGTGCAGGACGAGATCGTCGAAGGGGACTGGGCGGCCCGCGTGACCTTCTCGGTGAGCGCGAGCGACGTCGCGCGCGTCGACGTCTGGGCCGACGACGACTTCCTGCTCGGCGACGTCGTCGACGGCGCGCTCACCTACTGGTTCCGCGGCGAAGGTCTGCGCCGCATCGCGGCCATCGGCTACGACGCGGCGGGCGTGGAGCTCGCGCGCGACGAGATCACCCTGACCGTCGAGCCGCCCGGCGACACCTCCTGCCACGCGATGCTCGACGCGCTCGGCGTCGACTGGGAGGCGGCCGGGCCGACCCGCGGCATCGCGGACCCGGTGCGCGTCCAGCCCGTCATCAACGGCGTCGCCTTCCGCTACGTCAGCCGCTCGGAGCCGACCGCGATGCTCATGGACTGCGAGCTGGCGATCCGCCTCTCGCGCCTGACCGAGGTCATCCTCCCCTACGGCATCGACGAGCTGATCCACATCGGCATCTACAACTACCGCTGCATCGGCGGCGGCGACCCCGACAGCGGGACCTGCACCCCGAGCCAGCACGCGTATGCGCGCGCGATCGACATCCACGCCTTCGGGCTCGCCGGCACGGGCGACACCTACAGCACCGAGACCGACTGGGTGATCACGCGACGCGCGGACGAGTGCCCCATCGACGCCACCGGTGACAAGGACCGCATCCTCAAGGAGATCGCGTGCACGATGTGGGCGGAGGGCATCTTCCAGATCGTGCTCACGCCGAACTACAACGCGGCCCATCGGAACCACTTCCACGTCGATCTGAGCGAGGGCTCGATGTACCTCGGCCAGGGCGTGAGCG
>SHBB01000526.1 GCA_004213565.1 Sandaracinaceae bacterium | reverse complement strand
GGCGCGGCGCTCGCGCCCGTCTCCGCGGCGCAGCCGGCGAGCGCGACGCACGCAAACAAACTTACAATCACTCGGCTCATGGGGTGTGGGATGGTCATCTCCTCTCCTTCGAGCCGGGAGGCTGCATGGAGCGATCCAGACTCCGTCTCGGGGGCGTGCCGATGGAGACGTGGCGAGACGGGACACCGGCGTGGCGACGGGTCACGTCACACCTCGGGGCGGCGCACCCACGGAGCGGACGGCGCGCGGCCGCTCCATACGGGACCGCGAGAATGACCGTGTCAGATCCCCTCGCCCGAGGCGGAGGCGCACGGGGTGTGCATGCGACGCGTACGGCCACAGTCCTTGGCACGCACCTTCCAGACAGGTCGCTTCGATGAATGAAGCAATCGCGCAAGTGACGGACAAGCTGTCCGGGTGGTGGACCGGGTTCCTCGAGATGCTCCCGAACCTCGGCGTCGCCCTGCTCGTGATCGGGCTCTTCTGGGGCCTGTCTCGGCTGGTGAAGAACCTGATGGACAAGGTGCTGCATCGCTCCCCGGTGCACGACACCGCGGTGCCGATCGTCAGCCGCACGCTCTCGTTCATCGTGCTCGCGGTCGGCTTGGTGATCGCGCTCGGGATCCTGCAGCTCCAGGAGGCGGCGACCTCGCTGCTCGCCGGCGCCGGCATCATCGGTCTCGCCCTCGGTCTGGCGTTCCAGGACATCGCGGCGAACTACTTCGCCGGCTTCATGCTCTCGTTCCGACGCCCGATCGTCGTGGGCGACCTCGTCGAGACCAACGGCGTCTTCGGCACCGTCTCCGAGATCGAGCTGCGCTCGACCTACATCCTCACCCCGCAGGGGCAGCGCGTGATGATCCCCAACCGGAAGATCTTCAACGAGGTGCTGACCAACTTCAGCACGAACGGCGAGCGCCGCGTCGACGTCGCGGTCGGCGTCTCCTACGGCGACGACCTCGAGAAGGCCGAGAAGGTGGCCATCGCGGCCGTCGAGGGCCTCGACGGCCGCATGCAGGACAAGCCCGTGCAGCTCTTCTACGAGGGCTTCGGCGGCAGCTCCATCGACTTCCAGCTGCGCTTCTGGGTGAAGTTCCACAAGAACACGGACTTCCTCGCCGCGCGCTCCCACGCCATCAAGGCGATCAAGCGAGCCTTCGACGAGAACGAGATCACCATCCCGTTCCCCATCCGCACGCTGGACTTCGGCATCGAGGGTGGCGCGACGCTGGCCGAGATGCTCCCCCGCTCGAGCGAGAGCCGCGAGGCCAGCGGGAACGGCGCGCGCCATCACTGAGCGCGGCGTCCCGCGTCAAATTCACTCACCCGTGGCCATGCGCCACACCAACACGCTCCCTGGGCACCGCCCTGGGAGCGTGGCACGTCGCGTGCTGCCCCAGGTGGGCGCATCGCCGACATCACCTCACGGGAGACACACTTCGAAATGACCGACGGCCCCAACACCTTGACCGAAGCCCTGCAGAGCCGCGACGCGCTCTTGCAGGAGTGGCTCGACGCGCTCTCCGCGACCGCGATGCGCAGCCAGGTCTCCGACGCCGAGCTGCGCGAGGAGGCGGAGACGCTGCTGGACCAGATGGCCGCCGTCTCTCGGGGGGGCGAGGAGGAGTGGGAGGATCTCCTCGAGGCCATGGACGGGCTGGCGCGCGCCCGGGTCGAGCAGGGCTTCGACTCGACGGACACCACGACCTTCGTCCAGACGCTCCGCGCCCCGCTGCTGAGGCGGATCCACGCCGCGGCGGGTGGCGACGACGCGCTCGAAGAGGTGCTCAAGGCGTCGCGCCTGCTCGATCACGTGCTGCGGCGCATGATGGACGCCTACGTCAAGGCGCGGGACGCGGTGATCGCACAGCAGCAAGAGGACCTGCTCGAGCTGTCCACTCCGGTCGTGAGCCTCTGGGACGGCGTGCTCGCGCTCCCCCTGGTGGGCACGCTCGACAGCCGGCGCGCGATGGTGGTGATGGAGTCGCTCCTCGAGCGCATCGCGGAGACGGGGGCGCAGATCACCATCCTCGACATCACGGGCGTGCCGACGGTGGACACCCTCGTCGCGCAGCACCTGATGAAGACCGTCACCGCGGCGCGGCTGATGGGCGCCGACTGCATCGTCAGCGGGATCCGACCGCAGATCGCGCAGACCCTCGTGCAGCTCGGGGTCAACCTCGGGGACATCGACACTCGCGCCACCCTCGCGGACGCCTTCGGGCACGCGCTCGAGCGGCTCGGGCGCGGGGTGGGGCCGTCGTGAGCGACTACGGGCCCGAGACGATCCGCATCCCCATCATGAAGATGGGGCAGACCCTGATGGTCAGCGTGCAGGTCGAGCTGAGCGACGACGTCGTGATGCGCCTCAGCGAGGAGCTGACCGAGCGCATCGCGGGGGAGAGCGCCCGCGGGGTCCTGATCGAGATCTCGGCCCTCGACATCGTCGACTCGTTCGTCGGGCGCGTGCTCAGCGATCTGGCCAGCGCGGCGCGCCTGCTCGGCGCGCGCGTGGTGGTCGTCGGCATGCAGCCCGCGGTGGCGATCACCCTGGTGGAGCTGGGTCTTTCGCTGCCGGGGGTGGAGACCGCCCTCAGCATCGAGCAGGGGCTCGAGAAGCTCGAGGTCGAGCGGCACTGGGGGACGCATGGCGGCGCAGGAGCCTGAGCGTATCCCGATCGCGCAGGAGTCCGACGTGGTGCTCGTTCGGCGCGCGGTGCGCGAGCGCGCGCGCACGCTGAAGCTCTCGCTCGTGGAGCAGACCAAGCTCGTCACCGCCGCGAGCGAGCTGGCGCGGAACGCGCTCGAGCACGCGGGCGGCGGCCAGGCCACGGTGACCACCGTCGTCCACGGGACGCGCAGCGGCGTGGAGCTGATCTTCGAGGACGACGGCCCCGGCATCGCCGACGTGGAGACCGCGCTCCGCGACGGCTTCACGACCGGCCGCGGCCTGGGTCTGGGCCTCGGCGGCGCCAGGCGGCTCGTGCACGAGTTCGATCTCGAGGGGCGCGACGGAGGCGGGACCCGCATCCGTATCGTGCGATGGAGCTGAGCACGTCGGGAGATCTCGGAGCTGGCTTCGTCCGGGTCCGCGACGGCTCGCACGTGGGGCGGGCGCGGCGGCTCGTGCGCGAGATGGTCGAGAAGGCGGAGCTGGGGACGGAGCTCGCCGAACGCGCCGCGCTGGTGGCCACGGAGCTGAGCACCAACCTCTCCACGCACGCCCGGGGCGGTGAGCTGCACGTGCGCGTGCGCGACGAGGGCGTGGATCTCGTCAGCGTCGACCTGGGGCCGGGAATGCGGGACCTGGAGCGGGCCTTCCGCGACGGCTACAGCACGGCGGGCACGGGGGGCACGGGGCTCGGCGCGGTGCGGCGCCTGAGCGACGCGTGCGACTGCGAGAGCGCTGACGGCGGCACCGTCCTGGTCGCCTCGCTGGTGCGACACCGCACCGGGGAGACCCCCACCGTCACGCTCGCGCGCAGCGCCGGGCTCGTCTCGCCCCACCCGGGCGAGGTCAGCTCCGGCGACGGGTTCTTCGTGCGGCGTGAGCGAGGGCGAACCGTCGGCGCCGTGGTCGACGGTCTGGGCCACGGCGCGCTGGCGTCGAGTGAGCGCGAGCGGGCGCTGGAGGTCATGAGCGCGCTCGAAGAGAGCCTGTCGCCGAGCGATCACCTGCGAGCCATTCACGGCGAGACGACGCGCAGCGGAGGGCTGGCGGCTTCGGTCGTGGCGATCGAGCCCGAGCGCGAGCGCCTCGTGTTCGCGGGGGTCGGCAACGTCTCCGGGCGCGTCCTCTACCCCGACGGCGAGAGCGCGAGCCTCGTGACGCTGGGCGGCATCCTCGGGCGCGCGCCCTTCCACGTGAAGGAGATGGAGCGGCCGTGGCGGCCCGGCGCCGTGGTCGTCCTCCACTCCGACGGCATCACCACCCGCTGGCAACCCAAGGACTACCGCTGGAGCGCGCGACGCGACCCGGCGGTGCTGGCCGGAGTGCTGATGCGGGACTACCGTCGCCCGCGAGACGACGCGAGCGTCCTGGTGCTCCGTGACGCATGAGACCCAAACGATCCCGCTCGGCTCCGGCCACACCTCGGAGGCGCTGCAGCGCGCGCGGGCCTGGCTGGAGGCGCGCGGCGTCGAGCCGGCCGAGGCGCTCGCGCTCCTGGTCACCGTGGAGCTGCTCGCCCCCGACGCGACCTCCCTCGAGCTCGACGCCGAGGAGGCGCGCGTGTGGACCGACGCGCCGAACGAGCCCGCGCTGGCGCGATACGCGCAGCTGCTCGAGGTGACGCGCGGCGAGGGCTGGGTCGCGCTGCGCCCGCGCTCGGAGCCGGTCGAACCGCCCGCGCTCGACGCCCCGCGGCGCTCGATCGAGGCCTCGGTGCTCGACCGCCTGCTCGGCCGCGAGGCGGACATCGATCGGCTGCAGCGCGAGCTGGACGAGACGAACCGCGGCGTCGTCGCGCTCTACGCGGAGCTGGACGAGCACTCCCGGGATCTGGAGCGCGCGGATCGTCGCAAGGACGAGTTCCTCGCGATGCTGGCGCACGAGCTGCGGAACCCGCTGGCGGCCCTGCGGATCGCGGCGGAGGATCTCGAGGACGGCGGCGGGCCGCGCGCGGTCGCGGTGATCCAGCGGCAGATGCAGCACCTCGGCCGCATGGTGGACGATCTGCTGGACGTCTCGCGCATCACGCGCGGCAAGATCGAGGTCAGCCTGCGCCGCATCGAGCTGAGTCAGGCGGTGCATCAGGCGGTCGAGCCGCGACGACGCATCGCCGCCGCCTCGCGCATGAACCTCGTCGTGGAGGAGGCGCCCGCGCCGCTCTGGATCGACGGCGACCCGACGCGGGTCGAGCAGGTGATCGTCAACCTCGTCGACAACGCCATCAAGTACGGCGTGCCCGGCGGCACGGTCACGGTCTCGCTGGGGCTCCAGGACAACCAGGCGGAGCTCGCCGTGAAGGATGACGGCCGCGGCATGACCGACGAGCAGCTCCGCGACGCGTTCGAGCTCTTCGTGCAGCACGCGCTCGACGGGCTGGACCGACCGCGCGGCGGGCTCGGGCTCGGCCTGACGCTGGTGCGCGAGATCGTGACGCTCCACGGCGGCAGCGTGTCGGCCGACAGCGACGGCCCCGGCGAGGGCTCGGTCTTCCGGGTGTGCTTCCCGGTGGTGGACGCCCCCGCGACGACGCCAGAGCCGGTGAGCCAGGCGAGCGAAGACAACGACGGCGCGATGCGCCTCCTGCTCGTGGAGGACAACGAAGATTTCCGGGAGCTGCTGGCCTCGCGCCTGCGCCGCCGCGGGCTCGAGGTGCTCGAAGCCGGCGACGGCGCCCAGGCGCTCGCGCACCTCCGGGCGGCCCCGCTGCCGGACGCCGTGGTGACCGACGTGGGGCTGCCGGGCATGGACGGCTACGCCCTCGCGCGCGCCATCCGGAGCGACCAGCGCCTCGAGCCGCTGAAGCTGATCGCGCTGACCGGCTACGGCGGCCAGGACGCGCTCGAGCGGACCCGGCTCGCGGGCTTCGACGACCACCTGGTCAAGCCGGTCCCCGTCGAGGAGCTGCTCGCGGCCCTCCGCAGCTGAGGTCATCGAGCCCGCGGGCGAGGCGTCGCGGCCTGTCGCGACGCGGCGAGCTGCCACGGCGTGGGCGGGCGCAGACGCCCGGTCCACCCTGGCACAGGCGTCGCTGGAAGATCGGCGCATGAAGACGACAGGAATGCTCATGCTCTCCCTGCTGGTCGCGGGCTGCGCGACCTCGCAGACGAACCCCGGCCCCTCGACGGCGCGCTCGCCCTCTCACGAGCCTGGCCATCACGACGCGCGCGAGGCGCGCCCCGACGACCTGCGGCTCGTCGTGTCCGCGCCATCGCCCACCGGGATCGTGCCGGCCGACCACACCGACGAGTTCCCCGTGCACCTCGATGTGACGAACGAGAGCGACGAGACCGTGGTGCTCGACGACGCGATCGCGCGCGTCGCGGTGGAGCTCGAGGGTGAGATCCCGAGCGGCTGCGAGGCGCCCGAGGTCGGCGCCGTGACGCTCGCCGAGGACGCCGGCATCCGCCTCGAGGCGGGCGCGACGACCCGCTTCCAGGTCCCGCTCCCCTGCGCGCTGACGGACCTCGGCCACTACGACCTCCTGGTGAGCGTGCTCCTCGCGGGCGAAGGCGAGGACTTCGGCGCCATCGCGCCGACGGACCCTCACCTCGCCGCGTCGACCCGCGTCGACATCACGGAGCACGATCCGCCCTTCGGCGCGCATCGCCCCGCGGTGGCCGAAGTGCCCTGAGCGCGTCTCACGCGAGCAGATCGATCAGCAGCGCCATCTCGCCGCCCTGACCGAAGCGCGCCGCGTCTCGATGCAGGGTCCCGAGGACCCGCGCCGCGAGCAGCCTGACCAGCTCGTCCGACCGCGGGTCGTCCGCGGCGAGCGCGCGGGCGACCTCCTGGACCGCGCGGTGGCGCCCCGCCATCTGCACGACGTGACCGAGCGCCTCGGCGAGCGGGCGCTTCTTGCGGCCGTCCACGAAGACGGCGCCGACCGCGGCGACCTCCATCGCCGCGAAGCGCGCCTCGAGCGCGGCCTCGAGCGGCGTCGACGCGCGCTTGGGCGGCGCCGGGGTAGGACGGCCTTCTTCTCCCGCGGGCGCCGTCGACGGAACCACGACCGGCGCCGGGGGCGGCTCCGGAGGCGCGTCGCCGAGCACCTGCTCGCGCAACCAGAGCGACCAGGGCAGCGCGTGGTCCCCGAGGAACGCCGCGACGAGGCGCGCGGTCTCGCCGCCGTCGTCGACGAACAAGGGCCGCGGCGTGGCGGCGTCCTCCGCCGCGTCGACCTCTGCCGGCGTGCAGCGGATCACGCGCTGACCGGTTCCCAAGTGCTCCACCAGCGACGCGAGGGTCGTGGTGGGTGGGCGAAAGCACGCGAGCATCACGGACGGGAACCCCTCCGCGTCCAGATCGACCCCGCGCGCCGCGCCGCCGAGCACGTGCCCGAGCATGCGCTCGTCTCCGCGCTCCGCGACGGCCCGGGCCGCCTTCGCGATCGACGCCGCGTAGAGCGCGGCCACGAGCGACCCGACGCGGTGGGCGTCGAGGATCCCGGCCGCCCAGAGCTGGCCGCAGAGCGGCAGGGATCGGCCGCGGCCGTCCTCCGCGAACAGGGTGCGCTCGCCGC
>SHBB01000525.1 GCA_004213565.1 Sandaracinaceae bacterium | reverse complement strand
TCGACCGATCTCGAGTCGTAGATGTCTATCCCGCCAGCCCCAGTCAGGCGGGGCTGCTCTTCGAGAGCCTCAGGGCAGGCGGGGAGCCGCGTCACCTGGAGCAGTACGCGTACTTGCTCCGCGGGCCGCTGGACGCGGGGCGACTGCGGTCGGCCTTCGAGGCGGTCGTCGCTCGGCACGAGGTCCTGCGTTCGGCGCTCAAGTGGGAGAAGGTCGACTCTCCGCTGCAGATCGTCCTGCGGGATGTCGAGCTCCCCTGGGCCGAGATCGATCTGCTCGCGCTGTCCCCCGACAACCGCGAGCGGCGCGTCGACGCGTTCCTTCGCGAGCGGCGCCTCGAGGGCATCGACCCGCGCAGGCCGCCGCCCATCGACTTCTCCTTGCTGCGTGTCGACCGGGACGCGTGGTGGCTGGTCGTCGGCTTCCATCACACCATGCTGGACGGCTGGGGCTACACCCAGCTGCTCCATGAAGCCATCGCCACGTACGACGCGGGTGGCGCGGCTCCAGCGTCGCTGGCGGCACCACAGCCCTACTCGAAGTACATCGCGTGGCTGAAGGCTCGCGACCCCGAGCGCGACCTCGCGTTCTGGCGCGAGCGGCTGCGGGACGTGAGCGGGCCGACCCCCCTGGGCGTCGACGTCACTCGCAGCGTCCCGGACGGTGAGCCGCGTTTCGCTGAGCTCCACGAAGACGTGCCGGAGCCCCTCGCGCGCCGGATCGCCGAGTTCTGTCGCGCCGAGCGAGTCAGCGAAGCGGCGGTCACCGTCGGAGGCTGGGCGCTGCTCATGGCGCGATACGCGGGGCAGCGCGACGTGGTCGTCGGAGCGACCATGTCCGGACGTCCGGAAGGTCTGTCGGGCGCCAATGAGATGGTCGGCATGTTCGTGGGGACGCCTCCGCTCCGGATCCGCGTGCCCGATCGGGTCGGCGTCGTCGACTGGCTGCGTCGGGTGCACGACGAGGTGCTCGCCGTTCGAGAGCACCAGTACGCGTCGCTGCCCGACATTCGCCGTCAGAGCGCGGTCCCGCCCGGTGAGCCCCTCTACGAGAGCACGGTGCTCCACCAGAGCGTGCCGTTCGTGAAAGACGGCTCGGACTTCGGGCGGGACCTCGTCGTGGAGCGGAAGAAGTCTTTCCGAAGCCCTGGCTTCCCGCTCGGGCTCATGGCGCTGCGCGATGGAGAGGCGCTCGCCTTCGTCCTCCAGTACGACCGCGGCCGCGTCCCCGACGCCATCGCCCAGAGGGTGCCCCGCGGCTGGATGACGGTGATCGAACAGCTGGTGGCTGGGCCGGACACCCCGCTCGGTCTCGTGGGCCCGATGTCGTCGTCCGACGCGCGCGCGCTGGTCGACCTCGGCGTCGGCGCGGCGCCGTCGCCCACTCCGAGCTTGGTCCCCGACCTCGTCTGCGCCCACGCCGCGTCGAGGCCCGACGCGGTCGCCCTCCGGCACGGCGACGAGGTCGTTTCTTACGCGGAGCTCGAGCGACGCTCGGCCGCGGTGGCCGCGGGGCTGCGCGATCGGGGCGTCTCCCTCGAGTCGTGCGTGGCCATCTGGTCCGACCGTCGGGTCGACACGGTCGTCACCGCGCTCGGCATCATGCGAGCGGGCGCGTCCTATCTCCCCATCGACGGCGGCCAGCCATCCGAGCGCGTCGCGTCGATGCTCGCGGACGCGGACGCGCGCATCATCGTCACGGACGAGCCGCGCGCGACCGACCTCGCAGCGACCGTCCTACGCTTCGGCGAGCTGGAGGCAGGGGGCCAGCCGAAGCGCCCGAGCGTCGAGCTCTCCGCCGACAATGTTGCTTACGTTATTTTCACCTCGGGCTCGACCGGTCGTCCCAAGGGGGTCGCGGTCCGACATGGCGGCTTCGCCAACACCATCGAGTGGAGGCTGAGGGTCAGCGGGCTCGGTCCCGGCGACCATGGGTCGCACCTCGTCGACACGAGCTTCGACGCGGCCGTGGTGGAGACCTGGGAGGTCCTCGCGTCGGGGGCGACCCTTCACATCGCCGACGACGACGTGCGCGCCGACGCGTCCCGCCTCGCGGAGTGGTTCAGGTCCGAAGGGATCACGTCGGCCCACGTCATCCCTGCGTTGCTTCGCCAGATGCTCGAGCAGCGTCCGGAGTGCTTCGAGGCCACGCGACTCCTGTCGGTCGGCGGGGAGCAGATGCGCTGGGAGGGGTTTCACCGCGCGCCCTTCACGCTGTTCAATCAATACGGCCCGACCGAGTGCTCGATCACGGCGCTCCACGCGGTCGTGGACCCGGACCGCGCGGACGAGACGATCCCGGTCGGACGTTCGGTCGACGGCGGGAGATCCTACGTGCTCGACGACGCGCTCGAGGTCGCCCCCTTCGGCGTCGTCGGGGAGCTCGTCCTCGGCGGCGCGGGGGTGTCTCGTGGCTACGTTGGCGCTCCCGCCAGGACCGCCGAGAAGTTCGTCCCCGACCCGCACGCCGCCGACCCGGGTGGCCGCATGTACCGGACCGGAGATCTCGTCCGCTGGCGCGGCGATGAGCAACTCGAGTTCGTAGGGCGTGACGATCAGCAGGTCAAGTTGCGCGGACGCCGCGTCGAGCTGGGTGAGATCGAGGACGCCTGTCACCGCCACGAAGGGGTCCACGAGGCCGCTGCCCACATCGCGCCCGACGGTCGCGGCGTGAAGCAGCTGGTGGTCTACGTGGTCCCCAACGGGGCCCTCGAGTGGAGCGACCTCCGCGCGCACCTGGCGGAGCAGCTCCCCGCGCACATGATCCCGAATCAGCACGTCTCGATGGACGGGCTGCCCCGGACCCAGTTCGGCAAAGTCGACAAGAAGAGCCTCCCCACGCCAAAGGCGCCGGTGCGCGCCGCGCGGGCCGAGCGACCGTCCGATCCACGCGAGGCTCGGGTGGCCACCGCCTTCGCCGAGGCGCTCGGGCTGACCGAGGTGGGCCCCGAGGACGACTTCTTCGCGCTCGGCGGCGACTCCATCATCGCCATGCAGGTGGTGTGGCGGATCAAACGCGCGGGCCTCCGGGTGTCGGTGCAAGACATCTTCGAGGCGCCGGTGGTCAGGGCGCTCGCCAGCCGGGCTTCGGAGGGTGACGAGGGCGTCGTCGGGCTGGCCTACGCCGGTGCGACGGGGGACGTCCCCCTGACGCCGATCCAGCGGTGGTTCTTCGAGCTCGAGAACCCTCGGCCCAGCCGCTTTCAGCAGCTCCTTCGCATGCAGCTCGAACGGCGCGTCGACGAATCGACCCTCCGCGAATCGCTCGAGACGCTCGTGGAGCACCACGAGATGCTCCGCGCGCGCTATGTCGAGGACGCCGACGGAGTCGTCCGACAGACCGTCGAGCCGTTCGAGCCGTCGCTCGCGCGGCTCCGCGTCGTGCGGTCGGAGGTGGACGAGCGGTCCCTCGCGGAGCAGCTCGAGGCGAGCCTGTCGATCGACGTGGGCCCGGTCTTCGGCGCGCTCTTCGATGCGCACCGAGGCGTGCTCTGGCTCGCGGCGCACCACCTGGTGATCGACGCCTTCTCGTGGCGCGTGCTCGTCGAAGATCTCGAGGCGGCCGTCACGGCGAGCGTGGAAGCGCGACGCGCCGCGCTCCCGCGGACCTCGTCCTTTGCGCAGGTCGCGGCGGCGCTCGGCGAGCTCGCCAGCCGGCCAGACATCCGGGCCGAGGCTCCTCACTGGGACCTGATGAGCCGGGCCGCCGTACCCGCGGTGCCGGTGGACGAGACCGGGTCGGCAGACGAGGACGCCGAGCCGGAGGAGGGGCGCTTCCGCGACGCGCGCTCCGTGGAGGTCGTCTTTCCGGCGGAGGACTCACGTCGCCTGACCGAGGCGGTCGACGCCAGTGGCCTCGTCACGATCGAGGAGGCGCTGATCGCGGCGCTCGCGATCGGCTACCGCCGCTGGTCCGGGCGCTCGGCGGTCCGGCTCGAGCTGGAGGGACACGGTCGAGACGTCGAGCTGGAGGGGGTCGAGACGAGCCGGACGGTCGGGTGGCTCACGGTCGCCCATCCCGTTCGCCTCGAGCTGCCGGAGGAGGACGATCCGGCGCTCTGGCTCACGGATGTTCGTGCCCAGCTGCGTCGCGTCCCGAACGGGGGCGTCGGGTATGGGCTGAATCGCCATCTCGCAGAGAGAGCGGATGACGCGCCGTACCCCAGGCCGCAGATCGCTTTCAACTTTCTGGGCCGCGCGACGGACATCGTACGGCCCGGCTTCGGTCGCGCTTCGCTCAACCCCTTCGGGCTCCCCGTGGCTGGCGACAACGTTCGGCCGGCCATGTTGCTCGTCGTCGCGTACCTGACCGACGCAGGCCTGGAGTGGGTCATCGACTATCCGGCTCGCGTCCTGCGCGCCGGGCGAGTCGAGGCGCTCGCCGGCGCCATCGTCGACGCCCTCCGCGCTGTCGCCCGGGAGCTCGAGGTCGCGCAGGGGCGACGCGCCCGCCCGTTGGATTTTCCACTGGTCGAGCTGGACGACGCGACGCTCGAGAGCCTGCGGCCCGGCGGCGAGATCGAGGATGTGCTCCCCCTGACGCCGCTCCAGGAGGGCATGCTGTTTCACAGCCGCATGGCGGCCGAGGCCGACGCCTCTCCGCTCTACCGTGAGCAATTCGTGCACGCGATTCGAGGGAGGGTGGACGCCGAGGCCCTGTGTCGCGCGCTGCAACACCTTCACGATCGACACGCCGCGTTGCGCACCGAGTTCCACTGGGAGGGGCTCGAGGCTCCAGTTCAGCTCGTGCGAACCGCCGTCCCCGTGGAGCTGCCGTGCGTGGACCTGCGCGACGAGGCCGATCCGGAGGCGCGCTTCGAACAGCTCCGCGCGGCCGAGCACGCGGAGCCGCTCCGCCTCGAGCGCGCCCCCGTCTCGCGGTTCACGATCGCGCTGCTGGGCGACGGGGACGCTCGCCTGATCCAGACGGCCCACCACATGATGCTCGACGGCTGGTCGGGCGGGATTCTCACGCGCGAGCTGAGCGCGCTGTACCGCGCGGAGCTGGACGGCCAGTCGCTGGATCTTCCGCCCGTGCGGCCGTTCGGGGACTACGTGCGCTGGCTCGCGAGGCAGGACGCGGCGCCCGCCCGTCGCCACTTCTCGGAGGCGCTCGGGGACGTGACGCGGCCGACGCCGCTGTCGCTCGAGCCCACACGGCCCGTCTCCGCCGCGAGCGCTGACCACCGACGCATCCGTCGGGCCCTCCAGCCCGATCTCGCCCGACGCCTCCACGCCGCGGCGCGGCGCGAAGGGCTCACGCTCGCGACGTTCCTGGCCGCGGCGTGGTCACTCACGCTCTCCTGGCGCTCGGGGGACGACCGCCCGATCTTCGGGGTCACGATGTCCGGGCGGCCCGACGGCCTGGACGGCGCACAAGGCATGATGGGCCTCTTCATCAACACGCTGCCGCTGCGCGTGGAGGTGACGCCGTCCGCCCGCGTGCGCGATTGGCTCCGAGACGTCCAGAGCTCGCTGCTCGCGCTGCGCCGCCACGAGCACCTGCCGCTCGTCGAGGCCGAGCGCTGCAGCGGCATGGGCGCAGGGCCGATCTTCCAGAGCCTGCTGGTCGTGGAGAATCACCCCACCGGCGCGGGCGACGCGGGCCCCGCTGAGATGGCGCCCGTTCACAACGAGAGTCGTGTCAACTACCCTCTCGTCATTGCGGCTCACTTCGGCGCCGCGCTGTCGCTCGAGGCGCTCTTCCACCCGCAGCGCGTCGATGGGGATGCGTGCGAGCAGGTGCTCGGAGAGCTCGAGCGCGTCCTCGACCAGCTCGTCGCGGCCTCCGCCTCGGACTCGGTCGCGGACGTGTCTCCGCTCGGCTTTCTGGGCGGCCCCGCGCTGGGGGCCGAGCTGCGAGGGCGCGCGCGCGCCCTCGATCTCGGCGTCTCCTTGGACCTCCCTCCGGGGGACGCCGGCGCGCGTCCGCGGCCCGTCGCGGTCCCGGAGGTGGACGCTCGCCTCGCGCTGGCCGCGACCCTGCGGTTCGCTGCGATCCACGCGACCGGGACGGACGCGGTCGTCGGTGTCGTTCGGGCGGGGGCGTGGATCCCGGTCCGCGCGCGCCACGTTCGCCGAGCGACGGGACGCGAGCTGCTCGACGTCGCGGACGAGTCGTTGAGCGGCGGAGACGCGCGGCCCATCCCGTGGCGCTGGCTCGCTTCGCGGACGGGGGAGCGGGCGAGGTCCATCGTCGTGGCGGCGACCGAAGCCGACCGCGACGTCGTCCGCGCGCTCGGGCCGCGGCTCGCCGTGTCGATCGACGAGCGCGCCCGGTCGGCGGAGCTGGACTTCGGCGACGGCGTCACGGACGCGACGGCGGCGCGGGTCGCGGCGCGGTTCGAGGCATGCGTGCGCGGCATCGTCGAACGACCCGACGTCCCCACCGATCGGGCTCCGAGCCTGCCCGACGAAGAGCGCGCGCTCATCGCAGAGTGGTCCACGCCCACGGAGGCGCAGCCCGAATCGTGCTGCGCCCACGAACTGTTCGAAGCGGCCGTCGCGAGGACACCCGACGCCATCGCGGTGGCGCGCGGGACCGTCCACCGTCGGTATCGCGAGCTGGCTGCGGACGTCTGGCGCGTCGCGCACGCCCTCCGCGCGCGTGGCGTCGGCCCAGAGCGCCGCGTCGCGATCCTCCTTCCGCGGGACGTTGACTATGTCGTGTGCGCGCTCGCGGTCCTCGAGGCGGGTGGCGCCTACGTGCCCATCGACCCTGACTACCCCGCCGAGCGCGTGCGCTACATCCTCGCCGACTGCGGCGCGGACCTCGTGCTCACTCACCTCGAAGGCGGTGATCGGCGTTTCCTCGACCCGTCGACGCTCGGCCTCGATGAGCCGGCGCGAGGCGGGCCTCCCGCTGCGCTCGTGCGGCCCTCGAACGCCGCCTACGTCATCTACACGTCCGGGACGACGGGCCGACCCAAGGGGGTCGTGCTGACCCACGCCACCGCGGTTGCGCTGGTGCGCTCGATGTCGCACGAGCTCGGGCTCGGACCCGACAGCCGCCTCCTCCAGTTCGCCGCCCTCGGCTTCGACGCGACGGTGCAGGAGATCTTTCCCACCCTGGCCGCCGGGGCGCGGCTCGTGCTCCCCGAGCGTGCCGAGCAGTTGAGCGGGGAGCGACTGGCAGAGCTCATCGCTTCGCAGGGCGTCACCGTCGCCACGTTCCCGCCGTCGGTTCAGGCGACGCTGCCCGCGGACGACCGGC
>SHBB01000524.1 GCA_004213565.1 Sandaracinaceae bacterium | reverse complement strand
TGCGCGGCGACGAGATCCACGCGCTCGACGGCAAGGGCAAGACCCTCGCGAAGCTGGCCCGCCACCGGGAGGCGGTCGAGGCGCTCGAGCACGCGACGTCGTTCGACAAGGGCTACGCCCTCGCCTTCTCGCACCTCGGCGAGAGCTACCGCGCGCTCGGGCGCGCCGAGGAGGCGACCAAGGCGCTGCGCCACGCCGTGCGCCTGCAGCCCGAGGTGGCCGGCACGCACTACGCGCTCGGCTTCCACCACTTCGAGCACGAGGAGTACTTCGAGGCGGTCGGCCCCTTCGAGAAGGCCGTCGAGCGCGACGCGCGCATGGAGCCCGCGTTCTTCCATCTCGGCGAGGCCAAGCGGCACCTCGGCGAGCACGAGGACGCCATCGACGCCTACAAGAAGGCGATCGCGATCCACGCGCACCGCCAGCCCTCGCACCGCGGGCTCGGGCTGTCGCTCCGCGCGCTGCGCCGCCACGTCGAGGCGCTCGAGGCCTTCGAGGAGGCCGAGGCCATCGACCCGACGGCCGAGGTCTACCTCTTCAAGGGCCAGGTGCTCGCCTCGCTCGACCGGCACGAGGACGCGGTGGCCGCGTTCGAGAAGGGGATCCGCGTCGACGCCGAGAGGCCGAAGCTCTTCATCGAGCTGGCGCGGGTGCTGCGGAAGTTGAAGCGCGACGAGCAGGCGGAGAAGGCGCTCGGCGAGGCGCGCGTGCTCGCGCCGGACGACCTCGACATCCTGCGACTCCAGGGGGAGCTGCTCCGCGATCTCGGCCGCATCGACGACGCCATCGAGGCGGTGCACAGCGCGCTCCGCCTGCGCCCCAACGACGCGGCGCTGCACGGGCTGCTCGGCGCGCTGCAGGTCTCGGTGGGCCGGCACAGCGAGGCGCTCGAGGCGTTCGAGCAGGCGATCTGGATCGCGCCGGAGGACCCGGAGCTGCACGCGGAGCTCGGCTACGCCCTCTCGCACATGGGCCGGATGGACAAGGCGATCGAGTCGCTGCAAGACTGCTTGCGATACGACGCCGACCACGTCGAGGGGCGCTTCGCGCTCGGCAAGTGCTTCCAGGAGCGCGGGAGCCAGGACGACGCGCTGCGCGAGTACGAGGAGGTCGTGCGCCGGAGCCCCGACCACGCCGAGGCGTGGTTCCACCTCGGCCAGGTGCGCCTCGCGCAGGGCGAGTCCGACGCGGCGGCCGAGGCCTTCCGGCAGGCGACGCGGGTGCGCCCCGACTACGGCGCGGCCTACACCGCGGCGGGCGACGCCTACCGGCTGCAGGGCGACCTGGAGGAGGCCATGCGCGCGCTCCGGCACGCGGTCCGGCTCGCGGGGGAGTTGCCCGAGCCCGGGGTGGCGCTCGGCAAGGTCTATCTGGATCTGAAGCGGCCGCAGGACGCGGCGAGCAGCTTCGAGCGGGTGCTGTCCAAGCACCCCGAGCACGTCGAGGCGCACTTCGGCGCGGGCCTCGCGCACGTGCAGGCGAACGACGACAGCAAGGCGGTGGCGGCCTTCCGCAAGGTGCTCGACCGGGACGCGGCGCACCTCGAGGCGCGGCGCGCGCTCGCGGCGGCCTACCAGCGGGCGGGTCGGCTGAAGGACGCGCTCGAGGAGCTGGAGCGCGCGGTGGAGGTGGCCCCCGAGCACGCGGAGCTGCGCCGCGACCTCGGCCTGGTGCTCCTCGAGCTGGGCGAGGAGGACCGCGCGCAGGCCGCGTTCTCCGAGTCGCTCCGCATCGATCCGGGCCGCTTCGACTCCGCCCGTCGGCTGGGCGTGCTGCAGCTCGAGGACGGTGAGTTCGAGGAGGCGGCGCGCACGCTCGAGGGGGCGGCGCGGCACGTCGAGGACGACGCGGAGCTCTTCCACGAGCTGGTGCGCGCGTACGAGGCGACGCTCGAGACCGAGAAGATCGAGTCGGCGGTGCGCCGCGGGCTTCGCGCCGACCCTGCGCACCCGGGGCTGCTGACCGTGCAGGGGCGCATGCTCGGGGAGGCGGGCGACCACACGCAGGCGGCGGAGGCTTTCGAGAAGGCGCTCGCCAAGGACAAGGAGCGGGTCGACGCCTGGCTCGGGGCCGGACGCGCCTACATGCAGCTCGGCCGCACCCTCGATGCCGTCAAGGCGTTCGACGAGGCCGCGCGGCTCAGCCCGGGCAACCTCGAGGCCTTCCTCGAGCTGGGCCTGGCGCGGCTCGCGCGCGAGGATCACGAGCTGGCGCTGAAGGCCTTCGACGCGGCGCTCGAGATCTACGACGGAGACGCCGCGTCGCACCGCGGGCGCGGCCAGGTGCTGCGCGCGATGAAGCGCCACGCCGACGCCATCGCGGCCTTCCGGCGCGCCCTCGAGGAGGAGCCGGGAGACGCCGCGACCTACCTCGCCCTCGGCCGCTCGCTCATGGACACCCAGAGCGTGGCCGACGCGACGACCGCGTTCGAGCAGGCGGTCAGCGCGCGCTCGGACGACATCGAGGCCCGCGAGGCCCTCGGCTACGCCTACATGTCGGCGGGGCGCTACGAGGAGGCGGCGGGCGCGCTGCGCATGGCGATCAAGAACGGAAGCACCTCGTCGACCACGCACTACTGGCTGGGCGCCTGCTACCACCACACGGGCAAGACCGACGACGCGCTGAAGGAGTACGAGACCGCGCGGAGCGGCGGGGTGAGCGACCTCGGCCTCCTGCGCGCGCTCGGCGGCCTCTACGATCACGCCGAGCGGCTGAGCGACGCGGCGGAGATCTACGAGGCGATCTTGAAGCAGGTGCCGGCCGACCCCGACGTTCGGTACACGGCGGGCGCCTGTTATCACCGCCTCGGTCAAACCGATCGGGCGCGTCAGCAGTATCGTATGCTGAGACCGCTCAGCGCCTCGAAGGCCGAGGCGCTGTACCGACTGATGCTGGGTTGAGAAGGGGGCGCACGTGAGCCAGGAGATCTACGGCCCGATGGGGGAGCTCTTCGAGCTGGGCAGCCCGCTCGACGTGAGCGCCGACGGGGGGATGGATCTGCCCACCCTCGCGGCGCGCTTCCTGCGTGACGCGCTCGACTCTCCGGGGAACCGCGAGGCGCTCCGGCACGCGCTGTGGGGCGACCCCATGACGCCCCCGGGCCCGCTCTCGGACATCGAGATGCTGGCCCTGCTCACGCGGCGGCTGGAGGACGGCAGCCTGCGGCTCCGGCGCGTACGCGAGGACGGGGAGGACGAGGCCCGCGTGCGGCGCACCCCGTTCGTCACGGGCGGAGGCGGCGAGGCGCAGGAGGACGAGCCCACCCCGCCGCCCGACGAAGAGGTGAAGATCAAGGACTGGATCCTCGAGTGTCACCACCACTCGGCGAACAACCGAGACCTCTTCGAGAAGGGCACGCGCATCGAGGTCGTGCCGGACAAGGGCAAGACGACCGACACCGTCAAGGTGCACTGGCGCGACGACTACCTCGGGAGCATGCCCGGCTCCCTCGAGGTCTCGACCCCGGGGCGCGCGGCGGGGTCGGCCGCGCAGAGCGGGAGCCACCCGGGGGGCTACACGACGTACGGCGTGGAGGTCGCGTACCTGGGTGACCTCGACATCATCAACATCCTCAACCCGGGCTTCTGGCGCGCGTACAAGGAGAAGACGACGCACACGGTGCGACCCGGGCCGACCTCGATCCCCGTGGTCGTCTACAACCCGCGCCAGTTCAAGTTCGAGTTCAAGCTGCCCCCGCTCGCCGGCTACAAGGGCGGCGCGAAGTACGAGGCCGAGGGCGCGAAGAACATCAAAGCGCTCGCGAGGGGCGGGGAGCTGAAGGAGATCATCACCGCCGAGGACGCGCACTGGAGCCCGAGCAGTCTGGCCGTCACGGGTGGGAGCTACGACAGCTCGGTGGGGCCCGAGTTCGAACCTCCAGTCGCCGACATGAAGCTGTTCGACGTCATCTCGCTCGAGCGCGACGGCAAGAAGGTCGAGCTCGACCTCTTCACCACCATCGGCTCGATCCTCAAGTACGCGGACACCTTCCGCAAGATCATCGAGATGGTGAAGGACTACGCCCCGAAGGTGGGCTGGTACATCGACTGGAACCTGCAGCTGATGCAGGGCGGCCTCGTGGTCGAGTGGTACTGGAAGGAGCACACCGACCACCGCGTCTACCAGTTCATCGACGTGGCGATGAAGCTGACGATCTTCAGCGTCACCTTCGAGATCGGCATCGGCGTCAGCGCGTGCAGCTTCAAGCTCCAGATCTACGCCTCGCTCTCGGGAGAGCTCGGCGTGGAGTGCGGCATGAAGCGGGAGAGCCCCGACGGCGCGCCCGGCTTCCGCCTGCCCGGCGTGAAGGGGAAGATCACCGGCGCGCTCGGCGCGCGCGCGGAGGCCGGCTACATCTTCAAGTTCCACGCGAAGGGCGAGACCGCGATCGAGGCCGAGGCCTTCATCGGCATCAACCAGCGCAACTCGATGGTCAGCGTCGACGCGCGGGCGCGCTGGACGGGCATCAAGGCCACGTGCGAGACCTCGGCCGGCGCGCTCGGGATCAGCTGGACCGACACCCACGAGTGGGAGCTGGTCCCGCCGGGGCCCTGGTGGGGGCTCGAGTGGCCGCAGGACACGCCCTACTCCCCGCCGACCATGAGCCAGGCGGCGATCTCGCGCGTGATCCTCGGCGTGCTGACCCGCGGCTGGGACATCCGGGTGTTCTCCGACGACGGAGACACACGCTACAGCCTCAGCTCCGTCGCGGATCTGATCGCCGCGCGGGTGGAGCGCGACAGCGCGTTCGACAAGACGCCCAAGGCGGTGGACGCGCTGGCCAACGCGATCCGCGAGGACCTCGACGTGATCGGCGAGCGCAACTGGTCGCGCGATTGGGTCGCGCTGACCGATCTCCGCCGCTACCTCAGCGGCTCCGTCAAGGGTTGCAGCCTGGCGGTCCACCTCGAGGCGGGCGCGAGCCCGACCCGCAAGCTCCTGGCGGCGAACGCATGATCGAGCCGAACTACGACGCGCCCGCGGTGGACCTCCCGCCGGAGGAAGAGCTCCCCCCGCTCGAGGAGGTGGAGGACGAGGGGCCGCCTCCGCCGACGCCGAAGACCATCCATCACCTCGAGGCGATCGTCTCCGGGTGTCGCGTGGAGGTCTTGCTCAACGACATGCCGCTGATCGCGCTCGAGGCCACCGATCCGGATCAGGCCGAGCACTTCGCGCCGCCGGCCAACCCCTACCTGCTCCCCTCCGACAACATGGTCGAGGTGCAGGTCTGGCCGCTCGTGAGCGTCGACGCCGAGGGCGCGCCGGTGGACGCCCGGGACGCGCTCGCGGAGGCCGAGGTGTTCGTCAACGTGCCCATCGCAGGCCGCGGCGACCCGATCGTGCCGGGCGCGGGCCCCTTCGTGCTCGAGACGCAAGTGCACGACGAGCTGCGCGATCGCATCCGCGAGTCACGCGAGCGCGAGGCCGAGGGCGAGGACCCCGACTTCGACGTGCCCAACGTGTTCTTCCTCCTGTTCGACGCGAACCCGGAGGGGCCGCCGCCCGACTTCTCGGACGAGCTGCGCGACGCCGAGGCGTTCGCGGACCTCGAGGCGCTGAAGGACTACGCCATCCGCTTGCGGGATCTCGCTCTGGCCCAGGACGCCGACGGGCTGGTCGCGGAGCTCGAGCCGAAGATCCGCGCCTACGCGCGCGCCTACGCCGAGACCGAGGACTTCTTCCGCGACGATCTGCGGGCCGGCCTCGCGACGGTCTTCCTCCCCGCGGGCATCGAGCCCTTCGAGCGCGACGAGGTCGAGCCGGTGTCGTGCTGCGGCGACCGGATCTGGTGGCTCCGTCGACCCGGCGGCAAGGCGCTGCTGCAGACGGCGCCAGCGGAGGACGGCTCCTTCAAGCGCTTCGAGATCCTCGTCGCCCCGCGCGACGGCGCCCTGAAGATCGTCCGATGAAAGGCGGCTGCTGATGTTCCCGGCTTCGACCAAGGGGGGCGGACAGGCCTTCGCGTTCCCCGACGTGTGCAAGGTGCCCGCGCCCCCCGCGCCGCCCATCCCCGTGCCCTTCCCCAACATCGCCATGCTCACGCAGGCGAACGGCGGGACGTGCAGCAAGAAGGTCAAGATCCTCAACCAGCCCGTGGTGACCAAGGCCACCGAGATCCCGCGGACGATGGGCGACGAGGCCGGCACGCTGAAGGGCGTCTCCAGCGGCACGAACATGGACAAGGCCACGTTCAAGGTCGGCGTCTCGAAGGTGAAGGTCGAGGGCAACGACATCGTGAACATGCTCAAGACCACCGCGCACAACGGCGCGAGCGCGAACGCGCCGGCCGGGAACGTGATCGCCCCGTCTCAGTCGAAGGTGATCGTCAACGGCTGAGCGCGCTCAGCCCAGGTAGACCTTCTCGCCTTTGATCTTCACGTCCTCGCGCGCCTTGATCAGGGTCTGACCGCCGATGGCGTAGAGCGCCTTCTCGGCCACCAGCCGCAGGCGCCCGGCGCGGGTCTGATCGAGGCCCTCGACCTCGCGATAGACCTCGCGCGCGTGCTCGACGACGCGGCCCGCGCGCCGCTCGACGTGCTCCACCTGCTCGCGGAGCCGATGCACGGCCGTGCGCAGCGTGCCGACGACGAGGCGCGCCTCCTTCGTCTTCACCTCGACCCGCTCGCTCTCCGTCGTGAGCAGCGGCGCCTTCAGCCCCGCCCGATCGTCGTCGAGGCGGAGCGCGCTCGCGCCCGCGCCGAGATCGATCGGTCCGTCGCTGCGCACCTCCACCCCCTCGCGTCCGACGAGCCGCACCCGGCCCTGCGCCTCGAAGTCCAGGTCGCCCGACGGCGCGTGCACCACCGAGCGACCCTCGCGGTGCTCGAAGAGGAGCCGCCCCGATCCGTCCTGCACGCGCAGCGCGCCGTCTTCGTCGAGGGAGGCGCGGCTGCCGTCCTCGGCCACCAGGGCGTCCGAGGCCTCGCGGAGCCTGCGGAGCACACCGACGACGAAGCGCGCGCCGCCTTCGCCGGAGAGGACCAGGACGAGATCGTCGACGCGCGCGCGATAGCCGGCGACGGCCAGCCGGGCGGTGAGGTGCCCCTGGCGCGCGCTCTCGAGGTCGACGCTGGCCCCGCGCACGGCGGAGACGCGCGCCGTGTCGACGGCGGAGAGGGGGAGCTCGAGCGGGAACGCGGTCATGGGGTCCTCGGGTCGTCAGTGGCCGGGTAGCGAGAAGAGCTCCGCGCGAGCGCGGGCGGGGTCGGTGCCGGAGACGTCGGTCAGGTCGGCGCCCGAGAGGTTCGCCCCCTCGGTCCCGGTCGCGTGCATGG
>SHBB01000523.1 GCA_004213565.1 Sandaracinaceae bacterium | reverse complement strand
CCGATACTTCTCCGCGGGGTCGACGTTGCGCCCCGCCGCGCCCTTCCCTCCGAGCCGCCACCCGAGCTGATAGACGGTCAGCTCGAGGTCCTTCGCCGCCGGGTTGCGGGGATCGGTCATCTGGGTCGCCGCGGTGAGCGCGGCCTGGCCGCTCCCGAGGATCGCGATGCGTCGCTTGCTCATTTCGTCAGGTCCTCGATCTTCTGGGCGACGTCACCGGATTCGCGTCGCCGGATCCATTGCACGGCCAGGCTCCCCAAGGGACCCGGATCGCGGATGATGCACGAGAGCGTGGCCGTGCTGGCCGCCAGGCGTTCGATCGCCTCGGCGCGCGCCTCGCCTTCGAGCCGCGAGAGGCGCAGGCAGTTGGCCCACGCGCGCGCCCGCACCTCGTCCATCGACAGATCGAGGATGCCGTCCTCCTCGGGCCCGAAGAGACAGTTGATGGGCTTCAACAGGGCGAAGATGAGCCCCATGTCGCTCTCGACGTCGTGCATGAGCGAGGCGAGGACCGCGTTCATCGTGTCGAAGTCCTTGCGGAACGCGAGCAAGTCTTCTTCGGGCACCACGTCCGCGGTCGCCACGCCGAGGTCCAGATCGATGTGCGCGTTCATCGCCATCGCGAGGTGCTGGAGCACGATGAGCTTCTCGTCCCGCGTCGCGTCGAACGCGATCTGCCAGGGCGCGCTCGCCCCCTCTCCGGTGTGCCAGAGATGGAGGGCTTCGAGGTAGCGATTGAAGAACACCACGTCGAGCTCCACGAGGGTGTCGGGGTGCTCGAATTTCCCCGCCTGCAGCGCGGCTTCGATGGCCCAGCCGACCTTGCGATAGAGCGCGGCGAAGTAGCCGATGGGGCTCTCCTCCCGCTGGCCCCAGCCGATCAGGTCGTCGAGGACCTCGATCGACTCCTTCATCGTGTGGATCTCTCGCGGAAAGTCCCAGCCCATCACACCTCCGACAACAGCCGCTCGAGCTCCGCGCGTTCGTGCGCCATCCCCAGCCGCTCCGCGGCGCGCAGGCCTCGGGTCCACGCCTTCTTCGCGGCGCGCTTGCGGCCGGCGCGCCTCGCGAGGAGACCGCTGTGAATCGCCTCGGCCGGCTCGCCGATGGGGAACGCCTTGGCGAACACGCGGAGCAGCTTCGCCGCGTGGGCCGCCTTCTCCACCTCGCCCCACGTTCGGTAGAGCTCCGCGATCGCGACGTAGCCGTCGAGCGCGATGTGGCCGCTCGGGCGCCCCTTGGTCTCGTCGATCAGGCCGAGCGTGCGCGCCGCGAGCGTCCGCGCCTCGCCGTCTTCGCCGAGGCGGTGCGCGGTGAGCGCGAGCATCCCGAGCACGGGGATCTCCATGAGCCCGACGGTGTTGGAGTCGAGCAGCTTGACCGACTGCTTGAGGAACTGCTCCGCCTCCGCGAGGTCACCGCGCCGGAGCGCGAGCGCGCCCAGCCAGCCAGCGCCCCAGATCTTCTGCACGAAGACCTCGTCACCACGCTGCGTCTCGAGCAGCTCGGTCAGCACCCGGCGCGCCTCGTCGTCGCGCCCGGCCAGGTACTCGCTCGTCCCGAGCAGCCCCAGCGCGTCACGCAGCCGCCCGATGTCGCCCAGGCGCCGATAGATGGCCGAGGCCTCTCGCTCGTCCTCGCGCACGCGGTCGAAGGCGCCGATCGCCGCGTGGTAGAGGCTCGACTGGTGCCGGATGCTCGCGCGCGCCGTGGGCGTGTCGATGTGCTCGGCCAGCTCGCGCGCGCGGCGCGCGTAGAGATCGGCCCAGCCGTGGCGCCCGACCAGGCCCGCGATGATCGAGACGACCCCGTAGGCCTCGACCAGGACCTCGGAGGGCCCCGCCCGCTCCGCGACGTTGACCAGTCGAACGGCGCTGTACAGGCTCGGCCCCGGCAGGCTCGCGAGGTAGTAGACCTCGGAGAGGTTCATGTAGAGCCGCACGGCGCTGCGCAGGTCCTCGCGCTCCTCGTCCGACGCGGTGTCGTAGTAGCTCGCCGGGAACCAGCGGTGGCGGACCTGGCGCGCGAATTCGTCGGCGATGGCGGCGACCAGCCGGGCCCCGCTCGGGATGGGTCGATCGAGGATCGCCACGGCGCGCTCCGCCGCCTCGCGGCTCTCGCGCAGGTCCCCCATGCGGTACCAGGCGCGCGACGCGCTGAACTGCCACCGCGCGTAGCGCCTGCGATCCAGGCCGCCCCCCGCCAGCGCCTCGGCGCGCTCGAAGAAGCGCACGCACTCCCGGAAGGCGCCGAGCTCCAGGGCCTGGTGCCCCGCGCGCTCCAGGTAGTCGACCGCGCGCTGGGCGTCCTCGGCGCGCTCGTAGTGGTGCGCGAGGAGCGCGTATTGCCCGGAGAGGTCCTCGGCGTGACGGGCCTCGTAGAAGCGCGCGAGGGTGCGGTGCAGGTCTCTCCGCTGGGCGAAGAGGAGCCGCTCGTACGCGACCTGCTGGGTGATCACCTGGCGGAACTCCCACGCCTCGTCCTCGCTCGTCGCGCGCGACGGATGCGTCAGCTGCAGCTCTTCCATCCGCGCCAAGGCCTCGGCCGACGACGCGCGCGCGGTTCCGTCGGGCAGCGCCGCCTCGACCACCTGCACCTCGAAGCGCCGCCCCACCACCGCCGCCACCTTGATCACCTGCTGGTGCGCGGGGGCCAGCCGATCGATGCGGCTCGTGATGACGCCCTCGATCGAGTCGGGGAAGTCGGCGCCCTCGAGCGGGCCGCTCAGGCGCGTGACGCCGTTGACCTTCACGAGGCCCGCGTCGCGCAGCGCGCGCGTCAGCTCGACGGTGAAGAACGGGTGCCCCTGGGTCTGCGCCTCGACGTAGCGAACGAGCTCGTCCGGCACGTCGGACGCGCCCAGCGTCTGCCCGATCAGCCGCCGGCCCGCGTCGCCGTCGAGGCTCCCGAGCGAGATGCGCGCCGTGGAGGGGTCCGCGAGCAGCTCCAGACACGAGCCGGGGATCATCGCCCGGTCGCGCGCGTCGAGCGGGCGCGTGATCACGAGGATCAACGCGCGCTCCAGCTCGTCCGCGCAGCGCTCCAGGAGTCGCCACGAAGACGCGTCGGCCCAGTGCGCGTCGTCGAGCACCAGCAGCAAGGGCTGCTCTCTGGCGCGACGCGCCTCCACGAGCTGCAGGAGCAGCTCGAGGGTGTTGTCGCCGCGGACCCCCTCGCTCATGTAGCGGGTCAGCTCCGTGTCCTCGAGACCGAGCGGCAACAGAGCGTTGAGCAGCGGGGCGCGCGCCGTGAGCGCCTCGCCGCCCCAGCGATCCATCCGCTCCAGCACGCGGCCGCGGAGCGCGCCGCGGTCGCGGAGCACGTCTCGGACCTCGAAGATCTCGATCAGCGCCGGACGCCACGCGCGCCACGCGGTCGACATGGTGACGCTCTCCGCGGCGCCCACCACCGGCGCGAACCCGCGCTCCACCGCGTCACGCACGACCGCGTTCGCGAGGAGCGACTTGCCCACGCCGGGCTCGCCTTCGATGACGCACACCCGCCGCGCTCCCGAGCCCACCTGGTCGATCAGCCCGTGGGCCCGCTCGAGCTCCGCCGCCCTCCCCACGGGCCGCTCCGCCTCCGTCGCGCGCCTGGGCTCGCGCTCCCCCTCGAGCCGATGGAGCGGCAGCGGTCGCGCGTGCCCCCGGAGCGGGACCTCGCCGAGCGGCGAGTAGCGATGCGTGCCCGCGGTGTGGGCGCGCACGCGCTCGGTGACGACGACACACCCGGGCGCGGCGCGGCTCATCAGGCGCGCCGCGACGTTCACCTCCGCGCCCATGACGGCGTAGCTGTGTCGCGACTCTCCCCCGCAGATCCCCGCGTACACACGGCCCCGGCTCACCCCGAGCTGCGTCTGCACGCCGGGCGGGGGAGACGCGGCGAGCACCGCCGCCGCGGCCACCGCCCGCCGCGGGTCGTCGGGGAACGAGGTCGGCGCGCCGAAGACGAGATAGAGGTACGTCCCCTTGTCACCGATCGTCAGCTCGTGGACCGACCCGCCGAAGCTCGCCGCCGTCGACTGTGCCCAGCGGACGAGCGCGTCCAGCTCCTCGCCCGCGCCCTCGTCTTCGTACCGGATCCCGTCCGCGCGACAGAACACCGGGCACGCCAGACGCAGGTCACCGAGCAGCGCCCGGTCCATGGCGACGTGCTCGCGGAGCCCGGCCCGCACGAAGGGCGCGGCGACCGACTCGGTCAACCGGGGCGGCGCGCCCCAGGGGGTGGGTACGAAGGAGCCCTCGAGGCCGACGAGGCGCGCGCGCCCTTCGCCCTGCTCGGCCCGTCCCGGCGCCTCGATGCGCGCGCGCTCCCCGAGGCGCTCACGCGTCTCTCGGTCGATCACGACGTCCCCGGGACGCGCCACGTCGTCGCCCGCGGCCATGCGCTCGAGGGGGGCGCCCGCGAGCGCGTCGAGCCGGAGGTGCTCGGGGTCGCCGACGAGGAAACGCCGCACCTGACCGCTGGCGATGGACACCTTGAGCTCGAGCGGCTCTTCGAGCGCGAGCTCGGCCAGCGCGCGCTGCATCGCGAGCCCGACGTGGCTCGCGCGCAGCGCCGCGAGCCCCTCGGGGCCCGGCCCGGCGTCGTCCAGCCAGCAGGTCATCGCGTCCCCGGCGAAGTCGATGACGCTCCCGCCGCAGCGATGGAGCTCCCGGAGCAGCGCGTCGAAGACGCGGCTGAGGATGCGCGCCACCTCCTCGGCGCCCTGCCGGCCCGCGCGCTCGACCTGCCGCTCCATCAGCCCCGTGAAGCCGGAGATGTCGGCGAACAGCGCGGCGCCGTCGGCCCGATCAGGGAGCGGGACGCCAGCCGCGAGGGCGAACCTGCGGTCCATCGGGATGTGCGCGTCGAACACGGCGGAGGCGCATCATACGGGCCGGGCGTGGCGGGGGGGAATCAATGTCACCGCCCGTCACCCCCTTCCCTCACGCGTCGGTCGGGGTCATCCTCGCCGCATGAGCGACTCGGATCCCGCGTTCGATCTCGACCGCATCGGAGGCCGAAAGGCCCTCGTCGGGCTCATCGACACCGTGCTCGCCTCGGGCGAGGAGGCCATGAAGCTCTACCGAGCGGGGGTGGCCAACCGGACCAAGAAGAAGCCCGACCGCAGCCCCGTGACCGAGGCCGACGAGGCGGTCGAGCGCCGGCTCTCGAAGCACCTCCGCGCCCGCTACCCGGAGGCCGGGTTCCTGGGGGAGGAGACCGGCGCGTCGGGCCCCGAAAACTCGGGCATGCGCTGGGTCGTCGACCCCATCGACGGCACCCGCGCCTTCATCCGGGGGATCCCGACCTGGTCGATCCTGGTGGGGCTCGAGGCCGAGGGAGAGCCGGTCGTGGGCATCGCCTACATGCCCGCCGCGGACGACCTCTACGTGGCGGTGAAGGGCGACGGCGCGCGCGGCAACGGCCGGCCGCTCGCGGTCTCCGAGATCGACACCGTCGCCGAGGCGACGGTCACACACGGAGCGCTCTCCCAGTTCACCGATCTGCAGCTCGGGCACCTGCTGCCGCGCCTGGGCCAGGAGACGTACACCCAGCGCGGCTTCGCGGACTTCGACGGCTACCGACAGCTGGTGCTCGGGCGCTGCGACGCGATGATCGACCCGGGGGTGGCGCCCTGGGACATCTGCGCCGCGGCGGTGATCGTGCGGGAGGCGGGCGGGCGGCTCACGTCGGTCGGCGGCGAGGACACGATCTACGGCGGCGGCGCGGTGGCCTCGAACGGCCACCTCCACGACCCGCTGCTCGCGCTCCTGGCGCGGCCAGACGAGGGCTGACTTCCGAGGGCGCGCCTTCCTTCGGACGGGCCCGCGGCTACCTCCAGACGCGTGACCCACCGCGTGCTCCTCATCTCCGGCTTCTTCGGCTTCGAGGCGGTCGGGGACCTGCGATACTTCGAAGGCGTCGGCGACGCGCTCCGGCGCGCGTACGAAGCCGAGTCGGAGTCCGTGGACGTGCGCGAGGTGCGCACCCTCCCCACCGCCTCCATCCGCGACCGCGCGGCGCGCGTGCTCGAGGCGCTCGAAGACCTGGCCGAGGACGGGGCGGGGCCGATCCACCTCGTGGGCCACTCGACCGGCGGGCTTGACGGCCGCCTCGCCATCGCCCCGAGCGCGAGCCTGCGCGCCGACGTGTTGGACCCGAGCGCGCTGCGAGAGCGGGTGACCTCGCTGGTCACGGTGAGCACCCCCCACGGCGGCTCGCCCATCGCCACCTTCTTCGCGAGCGCGGCCGGCCAGCCGATGCTGCGCGCCATCACGGCGCTCGCGGCGCTGGTCCTGGAGAGGGGCAGGCTCCCGGTGGGCGTGATCGTCAAGCTCGGCGACATGCTCCGGAACTTCGACGACATCATCGGGCTGAAGGGCACCGTGCTCGACGAGCTCTACGAGCGGCTCCTGGACGACCTCTCGGACGAGCGCCGCCAGGCGATCGTGGATCTCCTGCGAGAGATCTCGAGCGACGCCGCGCTGGTCTTCCAGCTCACCCCGGAGGGCGCGGACCTGCTCGACGCGGCGACCGGCGATCCGGAGAAGATCCGATACGGCTGCGTGCTGACGCGCTCCCCCCAGCCGACGTTCTCCCAGCTCCGCTCCCTGAAACACGACGTCTACGGGCACGCGACCTACCTCGTGTACATCCTGATCAGCGCGCTCGCGTCGCAGACCCGCACCGACATCACGGTCGACGACCAGCAGGCCGAGCGGATCCGCGAGCTCCTCGGGGAGGTGCCGCCCACCAGCGCGCACGACGGGATCGTGCCCACCCTCTCGCAGGCCTGGGGCGAGGTCGTCACGGCGGTGCAGGCCGATCACCTCGATCTCGTCGGTCACTACGGCAACGGCGACGGCTCGACCGACTGGCTCCCCTCGGGGAGCGGCTTCGACACCGAGGCGTTCTACGACGTGTGGGCGCGCATCGCCCGCTTCCAGCTCGGCAGCCTCTGAGCTGCGCGTGTCCGACGCCCCTGGACGCCGCCCGCGGTTCTGGTAGGGTCCGCGCGCCATGGCAGACGCGCATCACGACCGTCCCGGTGAGCCCCCCGAAATTCGGGACGAAGCCGCGGACACCCCCATGTGGGTCCCGGCGATGGGGCTCGCGCTCTTGATCGTGAGCGCGGTGTTCCTGGTCTGGCAGTCCTCCGGCGAGCCGACTCCGGTCGAAGAGGCCGCAGAGGCAGCCGCGGACGCGCCGAACGTCGACGGCGAAGCGCCGGCCGACGAGGACGTCAACCAGTAGTCCGGATGCGGCCCTCCGGCTCCGACCTTCGCGCAT
>SHBB01000522.1 GCA_004213565.1 Sandaracinaceae bacterium | reverse complement strand
AGCAATTCTAGTCAGGGGCTTTTCGCAAAAGCCCCTCGCTGCGGCGGCAAAGCCGCCTTCGCTTCACCCGAAAACGACGCGCCTGCGGCGCTTCTAGCCCCAAATACAGGCGCATCGTGGAACCAGGCGCTGGATTTGGGGCTAGTGCTGCGCGTCGCGCCGATCGTGCTCGTGGCCCTCACCCTGAGCGGGTGTCTGCTTCGATCGGCGACGTATTTCTTCCGCGACCCGGTCGCGCCGATGCGGTCGCGCGAGGTGCGCGTGCGTCCGCCCGCGCGCCAGGCCTGCCTCGTGGTGATGCTGCCCGGGCTCTTCGACATCCCGGACCAGTTCTTCGAGCACGGCCTGGTGGACGACGCGATGGGGGCGTCGGACCGGTGCGACCTCCTCGTGGTCGACAGCCACGTCGGCTACTACCAGCGCGGGGTCATCCAGGAGCGGCTCGAGGCGGACGTGCTGCGCATGGCGGACGCGCGCGGCTACGACGAGATCTGGCTGGTGGGCGTCTCGATGGGTGGGCTCGGCGCGCTCTTGCTCGCGCGCGCGCGCCCAGGGCGGATCCGCGGGATCGTGCTCCTCTCACCCTGGCTCGGCGACGAGTCCGTGGTGCGCGCGGTGCACGAAGCCGGCGGGCTGTCCCGCTGGACCCCGCCCGCGATCGATCACCGGAACCCGCAGCTCCGCGACGCCACCATCGGCGTGCTCACGTGGCTCCGCGATCGTGAGGGCGGCGGCCCGGAGCTCTACCTCGGGGTCGGGGCCGACGACCGCTGGCGCGCCCACGCCGACGTGCTGGACCCGTCGATGATGGCGGGACCCGCGATCGTGGTCCCCGGCAACCACGACTGGACGACCTGGCGCGCGCTCTTCCGGCGCGTGCTGGAGAGTCCGCCCTGGGCGAGCGGCGCGGTCAGGTGAGGGCGGCGCGCCGCAGCGCGACCAGGGGCCGCTCGGACTTGGTCGCCCGCTCACCCAGGCACGCGTCCGAGGACCGCGCGAGGTCGCGGCAGACGTCGGGCCGGATGGCGTAGGCGTCGCAGCGGAGCTCTCCGCCCGCGCCCTCGACGCGCAGCGCGACGCAGTGCCCGTCGCTCATGCGCATGTAGGCGCGGTGTCCGTCGAAGCGGGACAGCTCGTCCGCGCGCTCGCCGAGCCGCGCGTGGTCGTCGCCCGTGACGCGCACGTAGCGCTCGAGCGTGGAGAAGCAGCACGCGCCGCACGAGAGACAGGGCGGCAGAGGCGCTGGGATGTCGTCGGACAGGCCGCCAGGATAGCAGCCGGGGCGCCGCGCGCTCAGCGGCGTCGGCGAGAACGGGCGCGGCGACGCCGGCGCCGGGTGGGGCGGCCCGCGTCGACCTCGGCCTGCCCCGCGTCCTCGAGGCCCGCGTCGAGCGGTCCCGCGTCGAGCTCCATCGGCCGCAGGACGAAGCGCGCCTCGCCCACGGCGGCGGAGACCTCGCGCTCCTGCATGATGAAACCGTCGAGCGACAATCGCATCCACACCTGACGCGTGTCGGACGCGAGCTCGAGCTCCATCGGCGTGACGCCGTCGCGCAGCTCTCCGTCGACGCTGACCGTCGCTCCGGGCGGCTCGCTGATCACCCGGAGCGTGGCCGGCTCGGGCGCCCCGGCGTCGACCGCGACCTCGGCGGGCGCGATCGTGCTCAAGGTGCGCTCGGGGGCGGGGTCGGCGCGGAAGGCGCGCATGGCGAAGAAGGCGCCCGCGCCCAGGGCGCCGAGCGAGACCGCGGCGATCCCCGCCGCCAGCGCGACCGGGAAGCGACGCCTCGCGCGGCGCTCCACGGGCACGTAGGTCTCCTCGTGCGCCTCGTGCTGGAACCCCATGGCCGGCGGCGGCGCGCTGATGCGGGGGTCGTCGAGGCTCATCAGGCGGGTCGGGGCCTCCTCCTCTTCCGCCTCCGCGCGCAGGTGGGCGTCGGGCGCGGGCAGCGAGAGCATCGCCTCGGTCCCCGTGAGATCGTCCCGCACGCTCGCGATCGTGAGCGGCTCGTCGTCGAGGTCGTCCACGTCGCGCCACGGCTCGAGCGGCGGCTGCGAGGGGCGCGCGACTTCCGTCTTGCGGGTGCTCTCGCCCTTGGGCCGGCCGAGCGCGAGCTTGCGCGTCCCGCCCGGCTCCGCGGCGAAGGGGCGCCGCGCGGCCATCTGAGAAGTGAGCTGGCGGAGCGGCTTGGGCCCCGCGTCGTCCGGGACGAGGGTGCGGGCGAGGTGCGCGAGGCCGGTCTGCGTCGGCACCATGCCCTGCTCGCCCAGGTGCTTCGCGAGCGCCTCGATGAGCACCCCCACGTCGTCGGGGCGCCCCTCCGGGTGCGGCGTCAGGCAGCTCGCGATCAGCCGGTCGAGGTCGCGCGGGATGTCGCTCTGCACGTCGCGCGGTCGGCGGTACCGGGCCTCGAGGATGCGGTCGATCAGGTTGGGCTCGTCGCTGACGTCGAAGGGGTGCGCCCCCACGCACATCTCGTAGAGCAGGATCCCGAGCGCGAAGACGTCGGCGCGGCGGTCGACCTTGGTCGTGCCGATCAGCTGCTCGGGCGCGATGTAGCCATAGGTGCCCTTGATGACCCCGGCCCGCGTCTCGTAGACCTTGGTCGCCGCCTTCGCGATGCCGAAGTCGATGAGCTTGACCGCGCCGTCGTAGCTGACGAGCACGTTCGCGGGGTTGAGGTCGCGGTGCACGATGTCGAGCGAGCGGCCGACCTCGTCGCGGCGCTCGTGCACGTAGTGGAGGGCCTCCGCGATGGCGAGGCCGATGCCGAGGGCCTCCCTCCGCGGGAGCCGCTCGCCTTTCGCGCGCACCGACGCCAGGAGCCTCCCGAGGGTCGGGCCCCGGATGTACTCCATGGAGAGGTAGTAGGCGCCTTCGACCTGTCCCAGATCGAAGACCTGCGCGATGTGGGGATGGGAGAGGGCGGCGAGGAGCCGCGCCTCGTCCAGGAACATCGTGATGAACTCGTCGTCGTCCGCGCGCCCCGCGAGGATCCGCTTCAGGATGACGTCGCGCTCGAGCCCCTCCATGCCCCTCTGGCGAGCCAGATAGATCTCCGCCATGCCGCCGGTCGCGATCCTCTCGACGATGCGGTAGGGCCCGAAATCCTGAAGTGTTTCCGTAGGCATGCGTCGCGGCGGCGCGAATGGGCCGGGAGCATAACACCCCTCCGCGCCCTCGCTTGTGGGGGGAAGACCCGTGAAGTACCCTGTCCCGAGGTATTCGGGCATGACCACGGGCTCCCAGAAGCACGCGGCTCCCGGGGCCGGTCGGCCCGGTTCGGGTGGCGCGGCGTCGGGCGCGTCTGGCGCTGGCAAGCCCGGCGCCGACGAGCCCGATCCAGGCACCGCGGCCGCGAAGCCCGCGCCGGGCGAATCGAACCGGGGCGACGCCTACGTGGACCGCCTCGGAGACCGTCTGAGCAAAGAGACCGATCTGCCCGAGGACGCCGGGCCCGCGCCCGTCGTGGTGCCCCCCCCACCGGGACGCAGTTTTCCCGCGATGCACGAGACCAGCGACATCCGCACCCTCCCCAGCTCGAGCGCCTCGCCCGGGCTGGAGGACGACGCGCTGGACATGCCGCCGCCGCCCGAGCCAGGGAACACGTCCGACGCGTTCGCGGAGTTCGAGGACGAGCTCGAGGGCGAGACCACCCGCATCGACGACAGCCACCTCCTCGCCGAGGCGAGCACCGCGATCCTCGAGAACCCGCCCGGCCAGCCTTTCCTCCTGGTCGAGAAGGGCGCCGACGAGGGGCGCGAGTTCGTGCTGCAGGACGGCGAGAACGGCGTCGGGCGCGGCATCGACAACGACGTGATCCTCGCCGACGTCGCGGTCTCGCGGCGCCACATGCGCATCATCCGCGAGGGCAACGAGCTCATCCTCAAAGATCTCGGGAGCGGCAACGGCACCCAGCTCAACGGCAAGAAGGTCAGCACGGCGACCCTCGCGGAGGGCGATCGGATCGAGCTCGGGGAGACCACCCTCGTGGTCCGCACCCCCGGAGCCAGCTTCGCCGCGCACGACCCGCGCGCGCCCGACGCCAACACCGACGAGAGCCACCTCGGGGGCAGCCTCCCGCCGCCCGCCATGATGGGCACGCCGTCGGACCCGTTCGCGATCCCGAACGGTCCTGGCTACAGCCCCGAGCTGACGCCCTCGGACACGCTCGCGCCGCACTCGCGGCCTCCGCCCAAGACGGGCGCGATCGTCCTGCCCCGCCCGGTGTTCGTGGCGATCCTCCTGGCCGGGGCGCTGCTCCTGGCCATGTTCGGCGCGGCGGTGGCGCTGCTCGCGCTGCGCGCCTCGCAAGAGGACGAGCCCGACGCGGTCACCCTCGTCGACGCCGACTCCGCCTACGACCGCGGGGTTCGCGCCTACCAGGCGCACCAGTGGGACGAAGCCGAGGGCGCGTTCCGGGAGGCGATCGAGGAAGGCGAGAACCCGCGGGCCACCGATTACCTCGGGCGCATCGCGCAGGCGCGGACGCACGCTCGGTCCATCGCGCAGGCGCGGGCCGCGCTCGAGTCCGGCGACGACAACCGCGCCATCAGCCTCGCGACCTCGGTCCCGGAGGACAGCCCCTTGGCGTCGGAGGCGCGCCGGGTCGCGCAGCAGGGCCGCACCGCGCAGGTGCGCACCCACATCGAGGCGGGTCGGCGGGCCTTGCTCGAGGGGGATCGCGAGGGCGCCCGCGCCCGGCTCGGTCAGGCGCGCAACATCGACGCGCAGAGCGCGCTCGTGCGCGCGTTCGAGAACGAGATCCAGATGCGGACCGGGGAGGACGTGGCCGCGGAGGCCGAGGCCGAAGCGGAGGCCGAAGCGGAGGCCGAAGCGGCGGCGGAAGAAGAGGCCGCGGAGGCCGAGGAAGACGCGGACGACGCGCGCCCGAGCGCCGCGACGCGAGGCCGGCGTGGGCCCCGGCGCGGGCGCCCGAGCCGCGGGGCGCGCCGCGGGCGCTCGGTCGATCGCAGCGCGATCGTCACCCCCTACCTGGCCGGGGACTTCGCGCGCGCGGCGTCGACCGCGCGCTCGCTGGCCACGTCGGCGAACGGCGCGGACCGCAACGATCTGACCACGCTCGCGGGCCGCATCGAGCGCTTCGGCTCGCTCTGGCGCCGGGTCTCGTCCGCTCGCTTCGCGGCGAGCGTGCGGCCGCAGATGGAGCAGGCGATGGCGCTCGACCGGCAGATCGCGCGCAACGGTCAGTACCGCGACCGGATGCGCCCGCACGTGGTGAGCGCGTATCTGGCCGACGCGCGGCGTCAGCGCAGCAACCCGGTGGGCTCGTGCTCGGCGGTGCGCCAGGCGCTCCGGGTGGACGCGCGCAACCCCGAGGCTCGCCAGATGGCGTCGGGGTGCGAGGCGCAGGCCCGCGGCATGATGATCGAGGCGCGGAACGCGCCGCCGGCCCGCGCCATGGGGGTCTACGGGCGCGTCCTGTTGATGGTGCCCCCGTCGAGCTCGGTGTACCGGGAGGCGAGCAGCCGCCGCGCGCAGCTCGGCCGGCGGACCGCGGTCGACGAGGACGAGTGAGCGCCCTGCCCCGCTCTCCCATCGACAGTACCCTTCGACAGGCGCCCATTGACATCCGGGCCCGCCGCCGGTGACCATGGCGCCGCCCGTTCAAAGGGAGCGCTTCACATGAGTCAAGACCTGTCGGAGAAGACCGTCCTCGTGGCGGACGATGACGTCGAGATCCTCGGCCTCGTCACGCGCCACTTGAAGACGCACGACATGAAGATCCTGGAGGCGTCCGACGGCGAAGAGGCGCTGAAGGTCGCGCGCCGCGAAAAGCCGGACCTGGTCATCCTCGACGTGATGATGCCCGGCATGACCGGCTGGGAGGTCTGCCGCGCGATCCGCGAGGACGACAGCCTCTCCAGCACGTCGGTCATCATGCTCACCGGCATCGGCGAGCGACTCAACGAGATGACCTCGCCCCTCTACGGCGCGGACGAGTACCTCGACAAGCCCTTCGAGTTCGAAGACCTCGACGATCGCATTCGCAAGGTCCTCTCGAAGTAGGCTCGTGCTCTCGAAGTAGGCTCCGAAAGCCCGTCCGCTCAGGGCCGGACGGTCAGGGCCGGACGGCGCCGATCGCGTCCGCCTGCGCCCAGCCTTCGCCCACGCTCGGCACGCGCACGAGCAGCCAGCCGTCCTCGCCGTCGTCGAGGATCCAGGCGCGCTGTCCCTCGCGCGCCTGGTGGCGCTCGGAGGCCTCCGCCTCCGGGCCCTCGCGCAGGGGGACACGCTCCGCCAGCACCACGGCGGGCTCGCCCTCTTCCAGCCAGCCGTTCCGGATCACCATGCCGGCGCCGCTGACGAGCAGCACGAGCCCCATCAGCGGCGCGGCGATGCCGAGGCCCAGGCGCACGCTCTCCCGCCGCACGAAGAGGAGGGCGGTGAGCGCGCCGAAGAGGGCGAGCGACGACAGCAGCGTCAGCAGCGCGAGCAGGTCGCGGGACAACCCCCCGAAGAGCGCCTCGCCGAGCGGGGGTCCCTCGTCGACCTCCGCCTCTCCCTGCGCGTTGGCGCGCCGGGCGCCGACCGCGGCTCGCGCCGACTCGAGCCCCTCGCGCGCGTCCTCGTCGCCAGGCCGGAGCCAGAGGGCGCGCTCGAAGTGCTGGATGGCGGTGCCGTACCGCCCCCGCCTCGCCTCCGCCGTGGCGAGGTTGAAGGCGACGTCCGGATCGACCACGCCGAGCCCGTGCAGCTCGCGGTAGCCGTCGGCCGCGCCCTCGTAGTCGCCCTGGAAGTAGGCGTGGTTCGCCCGGTCGAAGATCTCCTCCAGGCTGTCCGCGCGCGTGGTCGCCGGGAGCGCCAGGAGGGCCACCGCGAGCGCGGTGAGGCTGAGCGCGCCGCGCCTCACGCGTCGTCCTCCGCGGTCGGGGTGAAGCGGTCGAGCTTCGCGAGCAGCGCGCGGGTCCGCGTCAGACATTCTTCCATCTCTCGCGCCTCCACTCCCGCCGCGCTGAACCGCGCGAAGTCGCAGCCCTCGAGCTCGTCGACCAGCGCGCTCGTCGTCTCGGCGTCCATCCCGCGTCGCGTGAGCAGCGCGGACAGCTCCGCGTGGGTGAGGCTCCCGACCGGCTGGCCCAGACGCGCCTCGAGCACGTCCTTGAGGGCCGCGCCCACCGCCGCGTAGAACGCGCGCGGCTCGTTCGCCTCGGCGTGCGCGCGCGCCGCCTTCAATCGCGCGCGGGCCGCACGCCGCGCGCGCCGTGGCGCCCTCGAGGGATCGTCCGACGCCGCGCGGCGCCGCCACGTGCGCACCCCGAGGCCGACGAGGAGC
>SHBB01000521.1 GCA_004213565.1 Sandaracinaceae bacterium | reverse complement strand
GTGCTGCTGCGGCGCTCCGGCTACGACGTGACCACCGCGGAGACTCGCACCGCGGCCCTGGCGCGCATCGAGGCCGACGACCCCTACGCGGCGGTCGTGACGGATCTCGCGCTCCCCGACGGGAGCGGCATGGAGGTGCTGAGCGCGGCGCGCGAGCGGGACGACACGACGCAGGTCCTGATGATCACCGCGTACGGCGGCACCGAGCAGGCGGTCGAGGCGATGCGCCGCGGCGCGTACGACTTCGTCCAGAAGCCGTTCCGCAACCACGAGCTGCTCGCGCTGCTCGAGAAGGCGCTCGAGAAGCGGCAGATCGTCGGAGAGAACAAGGCGCTCCGGGCCACGCTCGATGGCGCGTTCACGTCGGGGCGGCTCGTCGGCAAGAGTGCGGCGATGCGCAAGGTGATGGACATGGTCGAGCGCGTGGCGGACGCGAAGACCAGCGTGCTCATCACGGGCGAGAGCGGCACCGGCAAGGAGATGGTGGCCCGCGCGATCCACGATCGCGGCGACCGCGCCGAGCGCCCGTTCATCGTCGTCAACTGCGGCGCTCTGCCCGAAGCGCTCATGGAGTCCGAGCTCTTCGGACACGAGAAGGGCGCGTTCACCGGCGCCACCCAGCAGAACCAGGGGATCGTGCGTGAGGCCGACGGCGGGACCCTCTTCCTCGACGAGGTCGGGGAGCTGCCCCCCAACCTCCAGGTCAAGCTCCTGCGCTTTCTGCAGGAGCGACGCGTGCGCCCGGTGGGCGGGCGGCGCGAGGTCGAGGTCGACGTCCGAGTGCTGGCCGCGACGAACCGAGACCTCGAGGAGGACGTCGCGAGCGGCGGCTTCCGCCCGGATCTCTTCTATCGGCTGAACGTGATCCGGCTGCACTTGCCGCCGCTCCGCGAGCGGCCCGAGGACATCCCGATGCTCGCCGAGCACCTGTTGCGCAAGCACGCCGCGCTCGCGGGCAAGAAGCTCGAGCTGGCCGCGGAGGCCGCCCACTGGCTGGTGCGACAGCCCTACCCGGGGAACGTGCGCGAGCTGGAGAACGTCATCGAGCGCGCGGTCACGCTGGGGCGAGAGCCCGAGGTCGTGCTCGATGACCTGCCCGTGGAGCGCAGCTCCGATGTCGGCGCGGCGCCGGCGCGGCCCCAGGTGAGCCCGGGGTTCGATCTCGACGGCTACCTCGGCTCGGTCGAGAGCGAGCTGATCCTCGAGGCGCTGGAGAAGGCCGACGGCGTGCGCACCGAGGCGGCGAAGCTGCTCGGGCTCACCTTCCGCTCGTTCCGCTATCGCCTCCAGAAGTACGGCCTCGGCGACGGCGACTGACGTGCCTGGTCACCCTGCCGCGTGGCTGCGGCCGTTCTCTGGCAGGGCCTCCGCCTTGCATATACTCTCTTCACCGTGCCGCACACTCGCCCCCTCCGCCGCGCCCGCGAGGGCTACACGCTCATCGAGCTGATGATCGTCGTGGTCATCATCGGCATCCTCGCCGCCGTCGCCATCCCGAGCTTCCAGAGCTACCTGCAGCGATCGCGCACAGCCGAGGCGGTGGTCTTCCTGGGCGAGATCAAGCAGCGTCAGGAGGCCTACCGGGCCGAGTTCGGGCAGTACTGCAACGTGCCGGCCTGGAACCCGGTGACCCTGCCCATGGGCGGCGACAAGGTCGTCTTCGACGGAAACGCGGCGGGCTGGGCCGCGCTCGGCGCCGCTCCGGACGGGCCGGTCCGCTTCCAGTACCGCACGCTCGCGGGCCCGCCGGGCACCAACCCGGGCATCGCTGGCTACGATGGCAGCGACTTCTGGTGGTACGCCCAGGCTCGCGCCGACCTCGACGGGGACGGCGACAACGTGATCTTCGAGACCTATTCGGCAGATGACCACATCTTCGTCGCCGACGACTCGATGAACCAGCTCGCCCAGGGCTGGGAGTGACAGGCGGCGGGTGACAGAAATCGTCACCCCAGCCTTGGTTGGGCGACGATCTTCGTCACCCTGACCTTCAAGACGGCCGGAATCGCGGACGATTGCACTGGCACCGTCCCTGCACTGAGGGACTCCAACAGAACTCTGCGGAACGGCCGTACTGGTTGGCCACGCACCCACAGGAGCATCGGAGAATCATGCACAAGCTGCTCAAGAAGAAGGAAGGCTTCACGCTCATCGAGCTGATGATCGTCGTCGCCATCATCGGCATCCTGGCCGCCATCGCCATCCCCGCTTTCATCGGCTACATGCGCCGCTCGAAGACCTCGGAGGCCGCGGCCAACCTGAAGAACCTCTACACCCTCGCGTCGGGCTACTACAGCACCGAGCAGTGGGGTGACCGCGCGGTCAACGTCATGGGCGGGACCACCCTCGCCGCGACCGCGTGCACCGTCCCGCCGGCCCAGACGACGGCTGCGCCCACCCAGGGCAAGACCCTCCTCGACTGGGACATGGAGGCCCAGTCCTTCCAGGACCTCGGCTTCTCGATCGCCGACCCCATCTACTATCAGTACAGCATCGTCGGCTCCTCCGGCCTCTGTGACGGGATGGCGAGCAGCACGAACGTCTACACGTTCCGCGCGGAGGGCGACCTCGACGGCGACATGGCGACCAGCCTCTTCGAGATCGCGGTCGGCTCGAGCACCCAGAACGTGCTCGTGCGCACGCCGGGCATCTACCGCCAGGACGAGCTCGAGTGAGCTTCGCCGCTCTCTGAATCGTGCTTCTTCCGAGCGCCTCCGCCCACCCGGGCGGGGGCGTCTTGGTTTCCGTCCTCCCACCGACTCCCCTATCATCGCCGCCGTGAGCCGCCGGACCACGTTCCTCTCATTGGGCGCCGCGATGCTCGCGCTGGTCGCCGCCACCGAGGCGTTGCGCGCCCGCGCGCACGCAGGCTTCGACGCCGCGCAGAGCTACGAGGCGGTCTATTATCTGCCGCCCGACGAGACGATCCGCTTCTTCTCGCTCGGCTACGACGAGGCGAGCGCGGATCTCATCTGGATGCGGGCCTTGATCTACTTCGGCGAGGAGTTCCTCCACGACGGATCCGTCGAGCACGTCTTCGAGTACGCCGACGCGATGCTCACGCTCGACCCACGATTCCGCGCCGTCTACGGCTGGGTGGGCATGGCGGGGCTCTATCGGCCCACCGCGGTCGACGCCTCCGACGCCGAGCGCGCGGCGGAGATCATGGAGCGCGGGGTGGAGCTGTTCCCCGACGACGGCGATCTCGCGTGGGACCTCGGAGCGGTCCTCGCGTTCGAGCTCCCGCCGCTCCTCGAGGACGAGGCCGCGCGCGACGACGCCCGCGCCCGCGGCATGCCGCACCTGCTCCGAGCGTCCCGCCTCGGCGCCGCGCCCCCCTGGATGACGCTCGCCAACGCCTCCATCCTCGACCACCTCGGCCGGACGGAGCTCGCCGCGCGCCACCTGGAGGAGATGTATCTGAGCGTCGACGACCCCGATCTGCGGCGGCAGATCGCCGAGCGGATCGCGAGCCTCCGGGAGCAGGCGGCCGCCGACGCCTTCGTGGCGGCCATGCGGGATCTCGAGGAGCGCCGACGGAACAGCTTCCCCTACATCGAGTCGACGCTCTTCCTCTTCGTGGGCGAACGTCCCCCCGTCGACGTCGACACCCCGATCCGAGAGGGCTTCCCGCAGGCCCTGGCCGCGCCCACTCCATGAGGTCGCTCGAGCCCTGGCTCCCGCTCGCGCTCGCCCTCCTCGTCGCGCTCGCGTTCGGGCATCGGTTCGAGAACGACTGGGTGTTCGACGACGAGGACGTGATCCGCGACGGCGCGCTCGTGCACGATCCAGGTCGGATCCTCGAGGCGTGGACCCATCACACGCTGGTCGCCTCGCGGGTGGACCCGGGCCTGCAACCCGTCGACACCTACCGCCCGCTCCCCATCACGAGCTTCGCGCTCGACGCGCAGCTCTCCGGTCGCGACCCGTGGGCGTTCCACCTGACGAGCCTGCTGCTGCACCTGGGCTGCGTGCTCTTGGTGTTCGCGCTCGCGCGGCTCTGGCTCGGCGCCCCGTGGCCGGCGTTCTACGGCGCCGCCGTCTTCGCGCTGCACCCCTGGGGCGTGGAGGCGCACGTCTGGATCAACGGGCGGAGCGATCCGCTCGCGCTCCTCTTCGGCCTCGGCGCCATGGCGCTCGTCCTGCTCGCGGAGCGGCGGGGAGACCGGCGCCTGCTCGTCCCCGCCGGCCTGTCCCTGACGCTCGGCCTCTTCGCGAAGGAGACGCTGCTCCTGGCGCTGCCGGCCATCCTCGTCATGCCCGCGGCTCGCGGGGGCGCCTCGCCGCTGCGCGATCGCCTGGCCCCGCGGCTCGCGTGCCTCGCGCTCCCCGCCGCGCTCTACCTCGGCGCGCGCAGCTGGGTGCTCGGGGGGATGCGCACCCACCGCGACGCCGACATGTTGTTCGAGGCGGGCCGGAACCTGCCCTGGCTCCTCTTCGACGCGCTCCGCCAGGCGATCGCGCCCTCCATCCCGTATCTCCGCAGCCTCCGCGACGAGTACGCGGACCTCGCGCCGTGGCATATCGGGCTCGCGGCCGTCGTCGTGCTCGCCGTCTGTGCCCTCGCCTGGCGCGCCCGCGCGCGTGCCCCGCTCGCGGCGTGGAGCCTCCTCTGGTTCCTCCCGCCGCTGGTCCCGGTCGCGATCATCACCACCGCGCTCTGGCCGGGCTTCGGTCGCTATCTGTACCTGCCCGTGGCCGGGCTCGCCTGGGCCCTCGCCGAGCTGGCGGCCAAGCTGGGCCCGTCCCGGCGCGCGCTCGTGATCCCCCTGGCCGGCGCGCACCTGCTCGCGCTCGGCGGGCTGGCGTGGCTCTACACCGCGAGCTTCCGCGACAGCGCCTCTCTCTACGGAGACGCCATCGCCGCCCGCCCCGAGCAGCCGATGGCGCACGGCTTCTGGGGGCTGACCCTCTGGGACGAGCGCGACGCGGCGGCGGCGATCCCGCCGCTGGCGCGCGCGGTCGAGCTCGACCCGGGCGAGCACCGCTACCGCATCATCCTCGGCCGCGCGCTCCTCGCGGAGGGCCGACGCGAGGAGGCCGCGGCCGTGGCCGAGAGCGGCATCGCACTTCACCGAGGCCGCCAAGAGGAGGCTCCCTATCATCTGCTCGCCGTCAACGCGATGAGCGCCCCCGATCCCGAGCGCGCCGTCCGCCACCTCGTCCGCTGCCTCGACGTCTGGCCCGGCCGCGTCGACTGCGAGCGCGCCCTCTCCTTCCTGCTCACCGAGGCCCCCGACGCCGAGCACAACCGCGCCGTCCTCCGGCGGCTCCGCCCGACCGACGCCCCACGCTGACCGTGCTTCGCCCCGGCCCGTGAGCCTGCCGCGGCGCCTCCCAGGAGTGGCTCCATCCAGAAACGGGACTGGACACTCCACTGTTCGTGCACACGGTCACGCAAGAGGAGGCTGTCGGTGAAGCGAACCCTCAGGCTCGGCGGGCGACAGGGCTACTCTTTCGAGAAAGACGACCCGCCCAAGTACCTGGGCCGTCGTCCGCGGGTGTTCGACGTCCAGGTCACCTTCGCGGGCGCCCGCCTCACGGTGGAGGAGCTCTTCTTCATCGCCCTCGAGGACCCGGACCTCCTCGTTCCCGCCTGCGACGCCCTCGTCGATCAGCTGGACCTGGCGTCCTGCCTCGCCGTTTGCAGGGTCGTCTCGGTGTCACACGTCCTCATGAACGAGGAGAGGGAGAGCGTGAGCGGTCTCGGCTACCGCCTCTTCGATCGACTGATCGACGCGCAGCCCGAGCAGACGCGGCGACATCTCGACGACGCCGCCGCGGCCTGGCTCGCCGAAGAGGCACCGTCGATCGGCGCGGCGTCGTCCCTGCTGCCCTACGCAGCGTTCGAGGCCAGGAAGCGAGGGTCGGTGTTCCCGCCGCACGTCGACGCAATGCTCGACGTCTGCCTGTCCGAGCTGCCAGACGACTATCGCAATCGGGGGTGGTGGGAGATCCTCTCCGAGCTGGTCGCGGAGCTCCGTCGGCCCGGGCACCCGAGATCTCGGCGCAGCAGGACCCGGGCCGAGATCATGGGCCGGATGGGCCGCCCCAAGACCTACCATGATGGCCGCCCGCGCTGCTTCGACGAGCGCGTGAGCTTCCAGGGCGAGGCTCGGACCGTGGAGATCTGGTGGTGGCTCGCGCTGCGCGGGTACGTGCGCACCGCGGATCTCGACGCGCTGTTCGGGGCGTGGCTGGAGACGGTGGGGCCAGACGCGTGCTTCGAGGTGGCGCTCGTGCGCACCCCCCATGGCTGCCCTGGCTGGGTGACGACGGACCTCCCGCCGAACCCGGGCCACGGCTTCAGCCTCGACGTTCGCGTCTTCCGCTGCATGCTCCGCCGCGACGCGGCGGCGGCGGGCGCCCTCCTCGACCGAGCGGTGGAGGTCTGGCCACAGGGCCGGTCCGAGTGGACACCCGTCTCCGAGCGGCTGCTCGTCCTCGGTCAGGTCGACGCGCTGCTTCACGGTGGGGCCTATCGCGCGTCGACCGCCCGGCTGATCGACGAGGTCCGGTGCACGGAGCACCACCGCGCCGCGCTGTGGGTCGCGGCTTCGCACGACAGCCTCTCCACGATCACGGCGCCCATCTCCCCGCCGCTGCCGCCCCTCCCCGCTGACGCGACCTACGATCAGCGCCTCACGCGCGCGCTGACGCTCGGCGAGCTCGGCGAGACGGATGCGTCGCAGTCCATGTTGACAGCGCTCGCCGACCAACCGGCGCCGAGCCCTCGCCTGGCCACGTTCGTGGAGGCGGCGCGCGCGGGCGACGAGGTCGCCGCGAGCCTGGCCCACCTCCGCGAGGCGGTGGCGCTGCTCCCCTGCTCGGCCGCGGCGTCGAACGCGCTCCTGCGCGCGCGGGTCGTGCTCGGCGACCCGGAGGGCGCGTGGGCCGAGAAGGAGCGGCTCCGCGAGGCCCGGCTCGCGAGCCCGGACACGGCTTCCGTCTGAGCCCTACTCCGCGCGGAGATCCAGGAGCTACGTCGGATCCTACGCAAGACGCTGAACACCGGGGCACATGCCCCGCGCCGAAGCGACGCTCGAGCCCTTGTTCCTCGCCAGCCGAACTGCAAAGACGACGTGGGGCAACCCACCGCCCAGAAGTCAGGCTCGACTCAAGCTCGCATCCACTTCGCAGACCAACACCCCCGTAGCCCATGCAAGCACCGGTGCTCAGCCGCAGACTTCGCTCTCGCGGAACCGAACTCACGGTTTCGGAGTGGGTGGACGCGGCTCTGAACGACCGTGAGTATGCGTCTGCGATTTGCGCGCTGCTCGTCGAGCACCTCGAGTTGGAGGACTGCTTCGAGCTTTGCGTCACCCTGGGCAATCGTCTGCTC
>SHBB01000520.1 GCA_004213565.1 Sandaracinaceae bacterium | reverse complement strand
TGTGTCTCTTCTTCGGGCGGGTCCGTGGTCAGGTCCGTGGTCAGCCCGAACGCCGTCGCGAGGAGCCGCGACTCCGTCGGAACGCGCGCGGCGGCCGCTCCACGCCGAGGCGCTCCAGCGCTGCCCGGCTCTGCTCGCCGTACTTCCCGTCCACGGTCAGCCCGGCCGCCCGCTGGAATCGCTCCAGGATCGTCCGGGCGTCGCCCTCCGGGTTGACCAGGGCGGCGAACAGCCACCGCGCCGCGCGCTCGGCCGTCTGGCTGATCGCGCTTCCGTCGCCGCGCTCGGCGTTCTCCACCTCGTAGCGCCGCTGGCCCGAGCCTCTCCACGGCCGTGGCGCTGCCCGTCCGCTCCAGTAGCTCAGGGCTGCGCGCGTGTACGGGCCGTACACGCCGTCGGACGGGATGCCCGCCGCCCTCTGGAACACGCGGGTCAGCCGCTGGATCTCGCCGAGTCTCTCCCGCAACGCGTGCGCGGCGCTTACGGCGAGCGAGCGCCCGTTCTGCGCGTTCGCGCTGTCGACGGGCCTCGACGAGCTGCCCGAGTCGGAAGCCGACGAGGAGGACGTCGCGGGACGGCTCGTCTCCGTGGTCGCCGGCTGCGAAGGGCCCGGCGGCGCGGGGCTACGGGTAGGCGCCTGAGACCGCTGCGACGCGGCACGTTCGGCTCGGCGCACGGCGGCCATCTGTCGGAGCTGCCCAGCCGTCTCCCCCATCCCGGCCGTCTCGAGGTGCCGCGCGAGCTCCTCGATCTGCTCGGGAGACGGGTCGGACGCCATGAACTGCTGCACCTGCTCGGCGAGGTCCGAGGGCGGCGTCTGGTAGCTCGCGGGAGTCGCTCCCGGCGTCCCGCGCCCCGGCGTGCACAGCGCACGGGCCGTCGGGTCCGCGAGGTTCAGCCCCGCGGGGCAGTTGTTGGGCACTGGCGTCGCCGCGTACGGATCCGCCGCGCTGGTCGGCTGCGTCGGAGCGGGGGCTGGCGCCGGCCCAGGCTGCGGCGTCGAGCTCGGGAGCGCGGGCGGCGATGGTGCCGGCGACGGAAGCACCGAGCCCGCCGGCGGCGGCTGCGGCGTGGGCCCCCGCGGGCGTTCCTCTCCATCGTCCTGCGCCGCGTAGGCAGCCAGGGCGACGACGCCTCCGAGGGCGAGCAGTGCGGCAAGCGCTCCCATGACGAACGTTCCTTCCTCGCGCTCGAACCAGCTCGTTCTCTCCGACGCACACCGCGCGAACGCGCACGTCGACCTCCGTGAAGTCAGCCCAGCCCGAGCTGCCTCCGCGTGACGCCTCCTCGACTCATTCCCAGCGTCGCGGACGGGTCCTCGATTCGACCGTCCGGGAGGCGCACCACGATGTGGTAGACGCTCAGCCGTCCTACCCGGCGGTAGCGAAAGACGGGCTCCGCGCGCACGCCCTCTCGCACGATGAGCTCCGCGCACCGCCAGCACGCGAGGTCTTCGCAGTCCCCGTGGCGGTCGGAGAGCGTCTCCTCGACGCCCTTCCAGTACTCGCGCGGCCAGCGCTCCGCCTGGTAGCGGACGCCGGCCCGGTAGAGCCGCGGCGCGTCCGCGTGCGTGCGCAGGTACTCGACGTTCGCGGCCGTCAGCGCACGCAGCAGCACGCCGAGAACGCGCTCGCTGGAGGCGCGCTCGCTCTCGCGCTGAAACAGCCGAAGCCGGAAGCTCACTTCTCTCATGCCCAGGCTCCTTCCGCCTCGTCCGCCTCGAGCTGGGTGGCCGCGCGCTCCTCGACGACGCGCTTCTCCTCGCCGCGGACCGCGTAGCCGCTCCACTCCCACGACGGCACGAACGCCTTGCCCTCGGCCTCGCGCTCGCAATCGAGCGTCGTCCAGCCGATGGACGTCAGGTCCGTCTGCGCGCGTTCCACGACGTCGTAGTCGGGGTCGCTCGCGTCCCACTCGCGGCCGAGGTCGGTGGCGGCCTCCTGGTACTCGGCCTCGCCGACGTACGTGAAGTGGCCGCACTCCCCTTGGTCGTCGAGGTACTCCACCGCCCCCTCGAACGCGGTCTCGAGCGAGTCCGCCCACACGTAGACGCGGGTGTCGCCGTAGGCGCCGAAGCTCAGGCACCACACCCGGTCGAGCCACTCGCTCTCGGAGGGGTTCGCCAGAGGGGCGCTCGCTGCGTGATCGGGAATGCTCATGATCGTTCCTCGGTGAATCCGTCAGCGGAGCCCGCCCACCTCCTGAGCGGCCTCGATCACGACCTCCCAGACCGCGTGCGTGGAGTCGTCGAGCCACTCGGAGTGGCCGAGCGTCCAGGCCACCTCTTCGGCCAGCGCGGTCAGGTTGATCTCGCCCCGCTGCCAGTGCGCCTCGCGCAAGCGGCGGGCCATCTCGAGCAGATCGGCGCGGTCGAGGCGCGGCTCGTCCGCTGGCGAGCGGTCCTTCGCGCTGGCGCGCGCGCTGGCCCAGGCCTCTCCCGCGCGCTTGGCTTCCTCGATGCTGGGGTGACCCGAGACGGCGAGCGTGACGCTCTGCACGACGTCCATCGAGATCGCTTCGAACTGCTGCCCTGGCGGCGCCAGCATGTTCCGCTCGATGACGAGCACCACATCGCCGCCTTCGAGCAGCGCCTCGAAGAGCTCGTCGCCGATCTTCTGCCACGCCACGCTCACGGGTCGGTCGTCTTCCTCGAGAGAGAAGGGAATCGGGGTGAAGGTGCTCGGCTGCCCTCCGCTCCGGGCTCGCAGGGGGAGGAGCGAGCGGAGGGCGCCGAGCTGGGGGAGGTCTACTGGAGCGCCGGACCGCTCATCGCGGCCGAGAACTCCTGCGGACTCGACGTGGTGTTCGTCACCTCGATGGTGATGTCGTGGCCGGGGTGAGCGGTCGTGTTGCCGATGGGCATCGGGCTCGTCCCGCTGAAGGCCTCCGCCGGCACCGCACCGGAGGCGGCGAACTGGTTGACGTTGCCGACGCGCACCGCGTTGATGCGGAAGTACTCCGCCAGCCGCGCCGCCACCGTCAGCCGCTCCGGGCGGAAGACCACCTGCGGACGCGCGGTCAGAACGCGGGTCTCGCCCGGCGCGATCGGCGTGTCGCTGCTGAAGGGCACCACCTGCGGCCCGCTCACCTGCGGCGTCTTCGGCACCACCTGCGTCGTGCCGCCGGTCACGCTGGGGATGCTCCGCGCGGGTCGCGGCGCGCGGCGAGCGGTCGCCACCCGCCGGGCGACGTGCATCGCTCGACGACTGCGCACCCGCTCCGCCCGCAGCCGGCGACTGAGGCCCCGCACCACGCGAGTGGTCCGCCGGCCGCGGATGCGCGCCCGGCGACGCGCCGCTCGAATCGCGCGCAGGGCGCGAGCGCTCCGCCTCCGGCGAACCGGACGCACGCGCCGACGGCGAGGCCTGCGCCGCCGCAGACGCCGACCCGACGTCGCCCCATCGAGCAGCTCCTCGACACTGCCGGGGATGTCGTAGTCGTCTTCCACGCCCGCGATGGCGTCGAGACCGTCGTCGTCGAAGTCGTCGTCGTACCCGGCGACCGCGAGGTCCATCTCATCGAGGTCCTCGAGCTCGGGGTCGTAGCCCACCAGCTCGTAGCCACTGGCGAGCGCGTCCAGCTCTCCGTCGTCGAGGTCCTCGAAGTCGTCGAGGCCCGCGATGGCGTCGAGGCCGTCGTCGTCGAAGTCGTCCTCGTATCCCGCGACCGCCCCGAGGTCGTCCTCGAAGAGGTCGTCGTCCGGCTCGTATCCGATCAAGTCGTACATGGTTCTGCTCTCTCCTGTGTGGTCCGGTGGTGCGGCTCACGGTGGAGCCGGGTGCTTGATGGCGAGCGCGCCTGCTCAGCCGCGGCGCGCGTTGCGCGTGCGCTCCATGACGGCGAGTGCATCCGACAGCGCCTGGTCAGCGGCTGGCGCGAGGTCACCCGCCGAGGCGGACGGCGGGGGCGCGTAGCGCGTCGGCGTTGTGGGCAGCGCGGGCGGGTACGCGGGCGGCGCGGGTAGCGCCGGCGGCATGGGAGCGCCGTAGCCGCTCACGGCGCCTTGCTGCGGCGTCTCGCTCGCCTGCTGACGGCGGCGGCGGATGCGCTGCACCAGCCGCTCCATGCCTCGGGAGGCTCCCGACGCAGCGAGGCCATCGCCGACCGCGTGCAGGTGGTCGGCGGCCGGCTTGTCGGGCAGCAGCACCATCCCCGCGAGGTGGAGCGCCGCGCCGATGGGACCCTCGAGCGGCACGCCGACGACGTCCATCTTCTCGCCCACCATGCCGCGGAGCGCGCCCGTGGCCCCGGCAGCGGCTGCGACTTCGCCCGTGCGGATCAGCGTCTGGCGCCGCCGCTGCTTCGAGATCTTCGCGCGATGCCGGCGCTTGTACTCGGCGAGCTTCCGCTCACCAGACGCCACGCCGGCGCGGAAGGCGTTGGAGACGCGCTGCCCGAACCGGCTCTGCGGTTCGGACGCACGGGTGCGACTCAGGCTTCGTCGGGCCATGGAACGGACTCCCTCGTTGTGGAAACGCCCCGCTGCCTCGACTCGATATGGGCAACGCTCGGCGACGCTCAGACCATTGGCATCGCCAGGTGCAGAGTCAATGCGGGCACCCCGGCAACCGAATGCCGACGCCACCTATAGAGCCAGAGGGCGTTCGGCACCGGCTCGATGGGTCGTGTCGCGCGACGGACACGTGTCCGTCCCGCGGACGATCTAGCAATTTGGTGTCGGTGCGGTGGTGTAGGACACCTTGCAGGCCTTTGCATCAGCCACCGAGTCGAGGTAGCGCCGTCTGATAGGCGCTCGTTCCTCGAATACCGACAGCGAGAAGTGGCCGACGACTGGCATGTTGGCCGGTTAGGGTTCTCCATGATGGATGGAGGGCACCAAGCAGGAGTACCAACACGTCGATGACCCCGACCCTTCCTAGGGCGATAGTCCTATCGTTCCTGCTCTGGCTCACAGGATGCACCCAACTGAACCGCGTCGATAGCGGAGTCTCTGGGGACGCGGGGGCGGACGCCGGCCAAGGGCATGACTCTGGACCGGTTCCTGACGCCGGGGCCGACTCAGGGAGACCCGACGCGGGCATCCGTCAGCTGACAGTCTCCGGAGGCTTTTCGACCATGGGCGGCGTGATCTCCGGCGGGGCAATCGTGGTCGTCAGCGGCGGCTTCGAGTTCGGCGAGGTGGCCTGCTCCCCCTCCGGCGACCTATGCATCCGCGGAGGGCTCGCGCCGTGAAGTGTCGTCAAAACGCCTTGGGCGTAGGAGTCGCGATGATCGCGCTCCTCGGCGCAGGAGTCGGGCTGAACCTCGCCCTCGCCGATGGCGCCCCGCTCAGCGAACCGCTCGTCTACTCGGGTGCCATCTTCAGAGCGGGCGAGCCGGATGCAGCAGCGCGGCGGACGATCACGATTGCGCTCTGGACCGGTCCGACGGATGGCGAGCGAGTGTGCTCGGTGGGCCCGCGTGGGACGCCGCTCGACGCTGGGCGTTTTAGGTTCGTCCTGGACGACGCAGAGTGTCTCGCGGGAATCCAGCGGCACTCCGACCTGTGGGTGCAGCTTACAGTCGACGCCGAGACGCTCGACGCGCGGACGCACATCGCGGCAGTGCCATACGCGATCGAGGCAGAACGAGCGCGCATCAGCCAACGTCACGTCTTGGCGAACGAGACCGGGAACACGAGCGTTGGCGGCCTGTTCTGCGGCGCCACCGAGCCTCTGAACGGGGCACTCGGTGGCTACGTCGCGGTGCGTGCACGATGCGCACGCGTGTCGGGCTGCTCGCCCAGCGCGCACTTGTGTAACGGCGACGAGATTACTCGCTCGGCGGCCCTGGGCATCACCGTGCCGGATGGCCGTACGACGGGCCCCTTCGCCTACTACTCGGCGTCGACTGCCGACGGCGAGGTCAACGACTGCGATGGGTTCACTCGAGCGTCCAGTCGATTCTCGCACGCCTGGAGTCAGACAGCGCCGAGCCCGAGCATCCTGCAATGCGACGCCGCTCATCCCTTGCTCTGCTGCGATTGATCTGACCGATGTTTCCACGTCGGAGAATGGAACGCGTTGCCGCTCGGTGTGGACGGGGGCACTCAGAGGCGCGACGTCCGCGCAGTTCCCCGAAGATGACGCCGCGGAGGCCCGGATGGTTCCGGTTCATGCTCGACCTATATGGAGGCTACTGTCGATGACTCGAAGAGAAGGCGCGGATCAGCAACGGTCGAGGCGCAGGCGTAGGCTCGTAGTGGGTTTCGTGTGCACCGCTGCGGTGGGGCTGAGTGTGGGAACATGGTTGGGGCATGCAGCCGCCGACCGCGCCGCTACGGCGCCCCCGATTGTCTACAGCGGCCAAGTCCTCCTCGATGGCACGCCCATCGAGGACGGGGACCACTCTGTCGGCCTCTCCCTGTGGCGCACGAGGACAGGGGCGACGGGAGGACTCTGCGACCAGGGCGTTGTCACCGCGGCTACCCGCGTTGGACACTTCTCGGTCACCCTGACGCCCGAGTGCGCAAATGCATTCGAGGCTGAAGAGACGGTCTACGTACAGATGAGTGTAGATGGCACGGAGCTGAATCGCACACGAGCCGGTGCTGTCCCGTACGCGATGGGCGCGGAGCATGCGCGAATCCTGGACGCCCCCCGGCGCGTGGTCGCGACGGCGGCGAGCTACAATGGCCGCATCGCGGATGCACGAGTCGGCTCACTCGTGGGCTACGCGGCCGCGCGCGCGATCTGCAGGCTGGAGATGGACAGCTCTACCGCCCATCTGTGCTACGGGTCCGAACTCGTTCGAGCTCTCCAGGAGGAGGTGTTGCTGCCCTCGTCGCCCGGCATCTATGCCTCGGAGTCCGGATATACTGACTCGAACGGTGCCTTCATGAGCCCGTATTTCGTGGTCGGCGACTGTGCCCAGTGGACGTCGGCCGTAGATTCATGCGGCACCAACACGACGTGCAACTATCAGCCCTTCGGCGATGGGCCGCGGCCGTGTTCGGCGTCCCTCCCGCTCTATTGTTGTGACTGAATAGGCCCCGAGACTCACTTCTTCGTCAGAGGGCTAGCGTCAGTTCAGGGTTATCCATACTGGTGCGCCGTCGTCCATCGCCGTAACGACATACATGCTGGTCCTCACCCCACGTGAGGTGGCGTCCAAAAGCGAATGGATGAACCGAAGCGACTTCTCGGACCCTACGAGCTGGGCGGAGTCCTGGCGGAGGGCGGGATGGGCGCGGTGCATCGCGCCCGTCACATCCTGACCGGCGACGACCGGGCGGTGAAGGTCATCCACCCGACGTGGGCGAGCAATCCAGCCTTCACCGCGCGCTTCATTCGCGAGTTGCGTCTGGCGACGCGGGTCCGGCATCCCAACCTCGTCGAGGTGTACGAGCCTAGCC